>JBBSQE010000008.1:0-34762 GCA_038258095.1 Solirubrobacterales bacterium
CTCGCGGAAGATCCGTTTGACGGTCGCCTCGTCCTCGACCAGCGCGACGACGATCTCGCCGTTGTCGGCGTCGTCGCTCGGCCGGACGATCACATAGTCGTCGGTGAGGATCCCGGCATCGCGCATCGAGTCGCCCTGGATACGGAGGACGTAGTCACCCTCCTCGCCGCCCATGACATTGGGGATCTCGACGTACTCCTCGATGTTCTCCTCGGCAAGGATCGGCGGGCCGGCGGCCACCTGGCCGACGAGCGGAAGCCCAGTCGGCTTGACCACCTTCTTGGCCTTGCCGACGAGGACCTCGATCGCCCGAGGCTTGGAGGGATCCCGGCGCAACATGCCGGCCTTCTCGAGGTTGGCGAGGTGGGCGTGGACCGTGGAGGACGAATGCAGACCGACCGCCTTGCCGATCTCACGCACGGTCGGCGGGTAGCCGGTCTTTGCTGTCTGCCGGCCGATGAAGTCGAAGATCTCCTTCTGTCGCTTCGTCAGATCAAGGTCCACGGACGTTCCTCCTCACCGCTGAGCGGTCGCCGGTCTTTGTCAACTTCGAACACATGTTCGTAGACTAGCCACCCCCTCGGACGCTTTCAAGTGTCACTAGACTGCGCAGCCCCTCGCGGCTGTGGCGGAACTGGTAGACGCGCAAGGTTGAGGGCCTTGTGTCCCTAACGGGACGTGATGGTTCGACTCCATTCAGCCGCATGGACACGAGGCCCCCGCAGCGACCCTGCGGGGGTCCTCGGGGTCAGAGCCAGGTTTCAGCGCCGGCGAGCGCGTCGTTGGCCGGGAGCTCCGACAGCTTCCGGTCCAGGGCCTTGACGATCCTTCCGGTGTCCGCCCTGTTGCGTCGATATCCGCTCGGCATGAAGACCATGCCGTGGTGGCCCCTGCCCCCGGGGGTGATGGCCTCTTCGTGGAGCGGGCGGAAGTCGAGGAAGTTGTCGGTCACGATCGCTCTGTTCTCCCGCCGGGCGAGGTCGAGCACCTCCGAATCCGACAACGCGATCCATTCCGGATGCCCCTTGATCGCCTCGACGTCGTGACCCTTCTTGCGGAGCTGAGCCGCGTTCTCGGGTGAGAGCATCTCGTCGAGAAGGAGCCTCACCGACCCAGGATGCTCTGCGCGGCGGTCCATGCAGCGTGGGCCCCATCGGCAGCCTGCTCGTTGCGGGTGATCCATCCTTCGATCTCCTCGGGAAACGCGGCGTAGTAGGAGACCGCAGCCTGGATCAGCCCCCGACCCAACTCGAGGTACTCCGCGGTCCGGCCGAGATCATTCTGGTTGTCGCGCACCGAGGCGATCACCTCCCAGATGTCGAGTCCCGTGCCCAGTAGCCGAGCCCGGCGGCCGCCCGGCCCGTCGACGAACCGCACGAGAGGATGCTCGTCCATACGAAGGCCCTCCTCGACGTATCGCTGGGCCAGAGTGCGCGGCTTGATGTCCACTCGTTCGGCGCGGACGCCGAGACGTTCGATAGTGGCTTGATCGATGCGCAGGCTGATCGGTTGACCCATGTAGCGCAATGCAACACGACGTGATACGCAGTATGTGTCGACGGCCGCTCGTTGACGTCGACCTCAGCCGGCGGCGCCTCCGAGAACCGTCAGCCAGACGCTCGAGAATGGGACGGGCATTGTGGAGTCGATACCACGGACCGAGCGCTGGATCGCCACGCTTCCACCGGGCTCGGGACCGTCGAAGGCTGCGAGGAGTGGGTTCTGCCTGAGACGATCCGCAGCCGCGGCGGAGACGCCGGTCGCAAGCCGAACCTCCCCATCGGCCAGAAGCGCCTCCCGCCCCGCCATCGACGCAATCGATCGAAAGCGGATTTCGTCGAGCGCCGGCCCGAGGCCTTCGCCGCTTCCCCACCAACCCGGGTAGCGGACGAGGACGCCGGGATCCTCGGCGGTCTGCTCAAATGGGCCGGTCCCGGCCTTCGCGGCGAGCGGCAGGACCCCGCCGCCCGCGGCCTTGAGTGCGGGCGGCGAGATCAGCCCGAGGCGCCGATTGCTCAGCTCTTCGGGCAGCTTCCGCGCCTGCCGGCCGAGGATGAAGCGCACCGTGGCAGGGCTCGGCGCGTCGGCGGCCAGGAGCCCGGGAACCAGAGCTCGGCCCGCCGGGTCGGCGCGCCAGCGGGCCGCGTTGGCGACGATGGCGCTCCCGTCGACGGGCGTGCCGTCCTGGAACTCGACACCGTCGCGAAGCCGGAAGCGCCAGACCCGGAAGTCACCCGAATGGCGCCAGCCGAGAGCGAGACCGCGCGCCGATCCATGACGGCCGTAGGGAGCGGGGACGTGTGCGACAAGCGGCTCGTAGATCTGGCGAGCAACGAGCGCCGACGATCCGTCGAATTCGTGGAGCGGATCGGGAATGCCGGGGGCACCCGGAATAGCGACGTCGAGACTGCCTCCGCCTCCCGGGCCGACCTTCCCATCCCCGGAGAACCGAGTCGCGCCCTCGCCACCGCACCCCGCGATCACGACAAGGACGAACACCGACGCCGCGACGCAAACGCCGCGACGCCTGAGCATCATCAGGGGCCGCCTAGATCTTGAGCAGGACGAAGGTGTTGAGAACGAAAAGGATCGCGAAGAAGATCGTCGCGCGATCGAGGTTCTTCTCGACCATCGAGCCGCCGCCGACGGAGCTTCCGCCGCCGCCGATTCCGGCCATGCCCGAAAGCCCGGCATCCTTGCCCGAGTGGAGCAGGATGAGGAACACGAGGACGATCGAGATGATCACCTGGATTATGCCTAGGAACGTGTACACGGCTGGGGATTCTAGCCGGACGCGCCCATGTCGTCGCGGGCCGGGTCCGAGCCGGCCTCGGCCCGTGCCGCATCGAGCTCCTCGAGAATCCGCACCGCCTCGCTTCTGAGCTCGGCGTCCTGGCGCTCGAAGTCCGCGTCGGAGAGCTTGCCGGAGGCATGGTCGAGCTCGGCGTCGCGAATTTCGCGGTACTTGGATTCACGCCGAGCCTCGAGGTCGGCCAGATGGGGATCCTCGCCCTCGCCGGCCGACCTGCGGGAGAGGACCGGGGTCAGCACGAAGGCGGCCACGAGCGCGAACAGGATGGCTCCGTAGAGAACAGACATGCGCGACGCGACCCGGCCCGGCGCCGCGCCTAGGCGCGGGAGAGCCCTTGCCCCACGCGCGCCGCCTCAACGCTGCTGACCCGCCGCCGCCGGGCCCCGGGGGTCGGCCAGACCGAGATCAGGGCGCCGGCGATCGCGATCAGGGCCCCAATCCACATCCACGATACGAGCGGGTTGACGATGACCCGGAAGGTCGCCGGCTGCGCCTTCTGCGCGTAGGACCGGGTGAGCTGCTCGACGACCCGGTCCTGGGCGCCGGTGATCTGGGCGAAGGCCCGCGGACGCAGGCTCGGGTCAGCCGCGGCGGCGCGCATCAGGTCGCCGAGCTGGCGGCAGGCGAGCGGCACGGCGGGGCCCCCGCGCAGGCAGGCCGTCAACGCGTCGTCGGACTTCTTCGCGTCGTGAATCACCCCGGAGATATCCGGCGTAACAGCCGTCCAGAGGTCGTTCCTCAGCCCGGCGTCGAGTCCCACCTCGGTGGTCGGCTCACCGGAGAAGACGCTGCGGACGGTCGGGCCGCGGTTGGTCCCGGTCGGGACGAAGAACTGGCGGGTCGGCGTCATCGTCGCGAACTTCTTCCCGTCCTTCTCGACCCTGAGGATCGCTCCGAAGGAGACCCGCCGGTCGTCGACCGAGGACGTCGGCCTCACGTACGTGAGCGTGTAGTCATCGACCTTCTCGCTCTGACCTGGGCTGAGGCGAATGTCGCGGTTGGTCTGGAAGCTGGACGAAGCCGCGATGCCGACCAGCAGGACGACGATGCCGGCGTGCACCGTGTAGCCGCCGTAGCGCCGGCGGTTGCGGGCCGCGACCGCCAGCATCCCCGCGGGCAGCGATCCGCCGGCGAGCGATCTGCGCGCCGCTCCCGCCTGCACCAGCTCCTGGGCGAGCGCGCACAGGGTGAAGCCGGCGAAGGCGAAGATCGCGAATGCCCAGGGATGCTCGGTGGCATTCGTCAGGACCGCGAGGAGGAGTGCGACGACGAGCGCGAAGGCGGCCGGCAGCAGGAACACGCGGCGCGCCGCCGAGGCCGAGATCCGTCTCCATGCGAGCAGCGGCCCGATCCCGGTGAACAGGACCAGGCCGATCGCGAGGATCCGGCTCCACTTGTCGAACCACGGGGCGGCGAGCGTGTGCTTCGTGCCCGTGAGGGCCTCGGAGATCAGCGGGAAGAAGGTGCCGAAGAGGATGACCGCGACGAGGGCGACCAGCAGCAGGTTGTTGACAAGGAAGACCGCCTCCCGGGACGCGAGCGAATCGATCCGCTTTTCGGATTGCAGGCTGTCGAGACGGGACACGATCAGCACGGTCGAGCCGATCAGGACGACTCCGATCAGGCCGAGAAGGTAGGGCCCGACCGTCGAGTCGCCGAAGGCGTGGATCGACTGAAGTACGCCGGAGCGGACCAGAAACGTGCCGAGGAGGCAGAGCGAGAAGGTCGCCACGACGAGGGAGACGTTCCAGACCTTCAGCATCCCGCGCTTCTCCTGGACCATCACCGAGTGCAGGAACGCCGTGCCCATCAGCCAGGGCATCAGTGCGGCATTCTCGACCGGATCCCAGGCCCAGTAACCGCCCCAGCCGAGCTCGGTATAGGACCACCGCGCGCCGAGCAGGAGGCCGATGCCGAGAAACGTCCAGGCGATCAGGGCGAAGCGGCGCGTCGAGCGGATCCAGCTTGCATCGATCGAGCGTGTGATCAGCGCGCCGATCGCGAACGCGAAGGGGATCGTGAAGAAGACATATCCCGAGTACAGCATCGGGGGATGGATCAGCATCGTCGGGTGCTGGAGAAGCGGCTGCAGGCCGACCCCGTCGGCCGGGACCGGCGTCATCATCGCGAAGGGCCGCGCGGCGAAGAGGGTAAGGGCGATGAAGAACGAGCCGACCCCCATCAGGACCGCCGTCGCCCACGGAACGATCTCGCGGTGCTTGTTGCGGGTGACGAAAAGCGCGGCGGAGGAGGCGATCGACAGAACCCACGCCCACAGGAGCAGCGAGCCCTCCTGGCTCGACCACATCGAGGCCAGCTTGTAGCCGAGGGGGGTCTCGATCGACGAGTGCTCGGCCACGACCTTCAGGGAGAAGTCGTCGGTGACCGCGGCGATCTCGATCACGCCCATGCAGATCGTCAGCAGACCGCAGACGGCATACACGGCGCGCCGCGAGGAATCGACCCAGCGCCGATCTCCGTTGCGGCCTGCGAGCGCCGCGCCGATCGCATACAGGGCGGTCAGGAAGGCGAGCGCCAGTGCAGCGCTGCCCAGGCTAGGAATTCTTCCCCTCCGTGAACTTCGACGGGCACTTAGTCACCAGGGTGTCGCGCTGGCCGATGAAGCGGGAGTTCTCCATCTTGCCGGTGAGGACGATCTCGCGCCCCCCGCGAAACGGGTCGGGCACGGTCCCCCTGTAGACGACCGGGATGCTGGTCCCCCCCTCGCGGTCGGCCACGCGGAAGCGAAGCGCGGCCCCTTCGTGGGTGACCGACTTCGGCACGACGCGCCCGGTGAGATCGTACGTCTGGCCCGGCTTCGCGCTGCTGAGAAGCTCCGAGGGATCGCGCGCCTCGCTGGACGCCGAGAACGATGTGTAGACCAATGCCACGGCGAGGAGGACGGCGGCGCTGAGCGCCACCACCAGCCTGATCGTTCGCTTGCGGGCGGGGTCCATCAGAGGCCTCATTATCGCAATCTCGGAGGCCCGGCGACGTCGGCCATGCCCCCCCGGCGCGATCGGGCCGTCTGGCACAATCGCCGAGATGGCCGACGAACGACCCGTACTGCTGATCACCGGCGCGAGCACCGGCATCGGCGCGGCAACCGCCCGGGCCACGGCTCCCGGCCACCGGCTCGTGCTGGCGTCCCGCAGCATCGAGCCGCTCGAGGCCCTCGCCGCCGAGCTCGGCGGTGACGATGACGCAATCGCCGTCGCCTGCGACGTCGGCGAATGGGACCAGGTCGAGTCGACGGCGAAGACCGCCCTCGACCGCTTCGGCCGGATCGATTCCGTCTTCGCCAACGCCGGCTTCGGCGCCGCTCGCGGCTTTCTCGAGGAATCCCCGGATCAATGGCGCTCGATGGTCCTGACCAACGTGCTCGGGGTGGCGCTGACGATCAGGGCGACCCTCCCCCACATCCTCGAGCGCGGAACGGGCCACTTCCTGCTGACCGGGTCGGTGGCCGGCCGACGCGCGCTCCCCGGGTCGCTCTACTCGGCCACCAAGTGGTCGGTCACAGCCATGGGCGAGGCACTCCGCGCCGAGCTGCGGACGATGCATGACAACCAGCGGATCCGCGTGACGCTGATCGAACCGGGAATGGTCGACACCCCCTTCTTCGACAACAGGCCCGAGTCAGCGCTGCAGGACGACGACATCGCCCGGGCGGTGATCTACGCGCTCTCGCAGCCCGAGCACGTTGACGTGAACGAGATCCTGATCCGCCCGACGAACCAGCCGATCTGACCGGGCCTCCCGCCCGCTCGCAGCGCCGATCGCAGTACCTTCCGCCGCATGCCGAGGATCAGCGCCTGCATAGTCGCCTACGACGAGGGACCCGACCGGATCGACGCCGCGGTCCGGAGCCTGCTCGAGCAGGAGCCGGCGCCCGACGAGATCGTCATCTGCGACAACCACCCCGACTCGACCCTCGCGGGTCGCCTGAAGGAGGTCGGGGTTCCGGTGCAGGTGATCCCGAGTGCCCGCAACGTGGGCTTCGGAGAGGGCCTGAACCTCGCCGCAGAGCGTTCGACCGGTGACTACCTGTTCTTCCTCAATCCCGACGCGGTCGCGGAGGAGGGCTGCATCCGGCTGTTGATGGAGGCCCTCGAAGCTGATCCCGGCGCGGCGGTGAGCGGCGCCCAGGTCCTGCTGCCGGACGGCAGGACGATCAACGGCGGGGACAACCCGATTCACATCACGGGCCTTTCCTGGGTCGGCCGCTATGGCGAGGCCCGCGAGGACGGCCCGCCACGACCGACCCTCTCGGTGGCCGGCGCGGCCTGCATGGTCCGCCGCTCGGCCTGGACCGCCCTCGAAGGGTTCACCGACGGGTTCTTCATGTACCACGACGATGTGGATCTCTGCTGGCGCGCGCGGCTCGCCGGCCACAGGGTCCTCTACTGCCCGCGGGCAGGCGTCCGCCACGAATACACGTTCGAGAAGGGCGACTACAAGTGGCGCTGGATGGAGCGGAACCGGCTCTGGTGCCTCGCCTCGAACATGGAGGCACGAACGCTGGTCCTGCTCGCGCCGCTCCTCGTCGTCACGGAGGCGGCCATCTGGGCTTTCGCCTTCCGCGGGAACTGGGCGCGGGAGAAGCTGGCGGGCTACCGGGACCTCTGGAGCTCCCGCAGGGCGCTGCGGGCACACCGACGCCGGGTACAGAGCACCCGCAGGGTCGCGGATGCCGAGATCCTCCCCTCCTTCGCAGCCGAGATCCGAACCCCGCTGCTGCCGATCCCGCGGGCGAGGTTCGTGGGGTCGATGCTGCGCGCCTACAGGGCCGCGGTGGTTGCGTTGCTGCGCGCCGGGACGGTAAGGCGCGGCTCACGGGCAGGATGACCGTCGTCAACGGCTCCGACGGTACGATCCCGGCCATGGGAGAGGGAGGGGAAAGCTATGCCGCCCTCGTCGACCACGAGCTCGACACCCCGAGGGGCCCCTACATAACGGTCGACGTGGAGGACTACTTCCACGACATCCCCGGCGGCGAGGGGATCTTCGCGCAGGAGGGCCTCACCTCGAACCTGCAGGCCGCTCTCGAGCAGCTCCTCGACCTCTTCGCCGAGCACGGCACCCTGGCCACCTTCTTCGTCCTGGCCTGCGCGGCCCACCGCATCCGCCCGCAGCTCGAGCGCATCAACGGGGAGGGACACGAGATCGCGAGCCATGGCTTCGGGCATATCCCCGCGACCTGGATCAGCCGGGAGGAGTTCCGCGAGGACCTCACCCGCGCCAAGGGCACGATCGAGGACATCGGCGGCACGAGGGTCAGCGGATACCGCGCCCCGCGCTTCTCCGTGACCGAGCAGAACCTCTGGGCGCTCGATGAGATCCGCGCGACCGGCCACCTGTACGACTCGAGCGTCTGCCCGGTCAAGAACTTCGCCTATGGGATACCCACCGCCCCGGAGCGCCCCCACCTGCTCACCAACGGCCTGACCGAGATCCCGCTGTCCCGGGTGCGGATGCTGGGATACCGGTTCATGGTCAGCGGCGGCTTCTACCTGCGCGCCTATCCGTTCTGGTTCACGAGGTTCCTCCTCTCGCGGCGCGAGCGGTCCCTGCCGCTCGTCCACTACATCCACCCCTGGGAATGGGAGGACCGCAAGCTGAATGCCTGGCAGGTGGGTGTCGACCACCCGGCGCTAGAGTGGAAACCCCGAAGGATGCGGTTCATCAACACGTACAACCGGAGGGCGGCACTCGACCGCTTCAGCCGCCTCCTCGGTGAGGATGCGAACGCACCCCTGCGCTCGATGGTTCCCTCGTGAAGGGCCAGGACGAGGACAAGGCCTCCGTCAAAGCCTATTTCGCCGCGGAGGCGGACCGGTTCGACGCGATCTACGACGCGTCCAACAGCTCTCCCCTCCAGACGTTCGTCGACAGGAGCTTTCGCACGCGGGTGCTCCGCAAGCGAAACGAGGCCATCGCCGGCATGGTGAAGCGCGAGGCTTCGTGCTTCGAGATCGGCTGCGGATCCGGGCGGACGTCGGTCGCAATCGCCGCCGCACGCTCGGCCCGTGTCCACGGAGTCGACATCGCCGCACCGATGATCGACATCGCCGACAAACACGCGGCGGAAGCCGGGCTCGCATCCCTGTGCACCTTCGAGGCTGCGGATTTCGAAGACGTCGAGCCGGAGGCCACGTATGACACCTTCGTCGCCGTCGGCGTCCTCGACTACTTCGCCGACCCGCTACCGATGTTGCAGCGCGCCGCGACAGAGTTCGTGCCCGGCGGGGCGATCGTGCTCACCTGGCCCGGCCGGCGGATGCTCCTGAACCTGGCTCGGCGAGCTTGGCTGGCCACCAAGAAATGCCCCGTCTACTTCTATACCGACGCCGACATCGAGCGCTACGCAAGTGCCCTCGGAGGACGCGTGACCGACACCGTGCACATCGGGATCGCACCGCTGAACATGGACGGGATCGCCCGCATCGAGCTCTGACTCCGGCGCGTGAAGAAGCTCAACGGCGTCCGACGACCGGGCTGAGGCGCACCCGCCGAGTGAAGCGGTCTCGGTAGCCGACCTCGGTGCGCGATCCGATCCGCCCACCCTCGTTGCATCCGCGGACCTCGTTGATCACCCGGGGGACGATCCGCACAACAGCCCCAAGGCGGCGGCCGCGCCGCACATAGGCGCGGACCTTCCCTGAGATCCGCAGGTTGGCCAGGGGGACGAAACGGACTGTCCGCCCGGTCTGCGAGAGCTTGCGATAGGCGATCATCGGGCGTCTGGCGACTATCCCGCCGGTGCGGCGAAACAGCTGGACCCTGACGAGGCGCGGGACCTCGCTGCGCATGACGACCCGCAGACCCGACCGCGTCATCCGCGCGCGAAACGCTTGGAGGGCGCAGTGGCGCGGGTCGTTCGGAGCAAGCCGGACGGGGGCGGGTGGCGGCGGCGATGTGTCGACTGCGAACGTGAGTGTCGCGAGCGGGCCCGAGTTCCCGGCCTGGTCGGTGGCCTGGACGGTCAGGGTGTGGGGGCCGTCGGGAAGGCCGGTGAGCGAGTAGGGGCTCGAGCAGGCCGCGAGCGGCCCGGAGTCGAGCGAGCATGCGAAGGCCGACCCGGGCTCGTTCGCCGTGAAGCTGACCTCCGCGGAGGATCTCCGGATCGTTGAGCCACCCGCAGGCCCTCCGGTGAAGCGAGTCACCGGACCGGTTCCGTCAACGGTGAAGGAGCGAGCCGCGGGCTCGGACCGGTTGCCGGCCGGGTCGAGCGCCCGGACCATGAACGTGTGAGCCCCATCGCCGATCCCGGGCCTCCCGTCCGGCGAGGCGCACGGAGAGAAGGGGCCGCCGTCGAGGCGGCACTCGAAGGTGGCGGCGGGATCGGCCGAGACGAAGGCGAAGGCGGCGAGGGCGGGCCGGACGGTCGCGCCCTCCACCGGGCCGGCGGTGAGCGTGACATCGGGCCGGGCGGTATCGACGGTGAAGCTCCGGGCCGCCGGGCTGCCGAGGGTGCCCGCCGGATCGGTGGCGCGAGCCTCGAAGACGTGCGGGCCATCGGCCAGACCCGCGAGCCGGTGCGGGCTCACACACGGCACGAAGGGCCCATCGTCGACGCGGCACTCGAGCGCTGACCCCGGCTCGTCGGATGAGAACGAGAACGAAGGGGAGTTCGTGTTGATCGTGGACCCGCTGCTCGGACCGTCGGTGATCGATGTGACCGGCGCCCTGCCATCGACGACGAAGGAGCGCTCAGCGGGTGCGCCGCGGTTGCCGGCGGCGTCGGTGGCCCGGACAGCGAACGTGTGGGTGCCATCCGCGGTGGCGGGAAAGGCCTCCGGAGGCGAACGGGCGGTGAAGGGCTGCCCGTCGAAGCGGCACTCGAAGCTCACGGGAGACTCGTCGGCGGTGAAGCCGAAGCTGACCGCGGACGGTCGCACGGTCTCGCCGGCGCCAGGCCCGCTTCTGATCGATGCGGTGGGAGCCACGTTGTCGACCGTCCAGATGCGCTCGGCGGGTGTCGGGTCGGGGCCGTTGGCGTTGACGGCGCGGACTCGGAACGAGTGCGTCCCGTCCGGTAGCGCAGCGTAGTCCGAGCCGGAACCCCCGCAGGTCGAGAAGGCGGCGCCGTCGAGTGAGCACTCGAACGCGGCGGCAGGGTCGCCGCTCACGTAGCGGAAGTTCGCCGCGCGTGCCGTCGTGAATGACCCGTGCGCGGGGCCTTCGGTGATGCTCGTCTCCGGAGCCGCCGAGTCGATCACGAAGTTCTGGATCGCGGTGTTCGACGGGTTCGCATTCCCCGCTGCGTCCTCGAGGTAGACCGTCAGCCGGTAGCCGCCATCGCTTCCCGCCGGCAGTCCATCCAGCGATTGCATCCCGGGACCGCCGGCGACCCGGACGATGCCGGAGTCATAGGCGCCGCCGCTCAGTTGCTGTAGGCGGTAGTGGGAGGCGGCAATCGGAGCGACCCCTTCCTGCGGGGGATTCGCCCACGACGCACCGAATGCCCGGTTTCGCCCTGTCGCGACGAGGTTCGAGGGTGCCACCGGCGCGGTGTTGTCGATGCGGACCGTGCGGCGATCGCAGGTCTCCCCTCCCGAGCCGTAGAAGCCCTGCCACTGCCCGAAGTCCTGGCTGCAGATGCTGAGGACGCGCTCGCCGTCGGGGTAGAGCCCGGTCTGGACGTCGCGCAGGATCGCAAAGCTCCCATTGTTGGCGACGCACGGGGCGAAGGATCGGCCCGACAGCCCGTTGCTGACCGTGGTCTGCGTCTCACAGGCGGACCCGTAGTCGTAGACGACGTCGTTGGCACCGTCGACGGCGACCCGCATCAGCCGCAGCCCGGAGCCGTACTCGGTGACGGTCCAGTTGACCGGCTGGGTCCCCCGGACCCACTGCCCGGACATGAAGGGCGTCCCGCCGTTCGTGACCGCGATCCGCGAGTCGAAGTCATCGGAGAGGGCGAATACGAAGCCGTTGGCGTCGACATCGTTCAGACCGGCGGGATCGCATCCGCCACTGCGCACGCACTCGAGGCGAAATGCGAACCGGTTGAAGTCGCGGAGGGTGCCGAACGGCCAGAGGTGAGGCGCGAAGTTCGAGGTGGTGGGGGCATTGACGCCGCCACCGTCGTCCACGACCCCATAACCCTGGTTCATCGAGAGGAACGTGGAGCCGTCCAGATTCGTCCCGACCAGACGAGCCCGCCAGCCCGGGTTGAACGCGGCCGGCTCGCGCGTGTAGCCGCCCGCCTGGCGAAAGTGTGTCCAGGCGGGTGCAGTCCAGGCGTACTCGGCGACCGCGCCGTTCGACACCGTCCCGCTCGCCTGGCTCTCGTGGATGGAGAGGAAGGCGGAGTTCCCGGGTGGATCGCCGTCAGGCGACGAGCAGTGCTCGCCGAGGTCGATGCTCGGCGTGCTGGTGGAGCCCGCCGGCCCGTGGTCCGCGTTGGTGCCCGAGCAAAGGACGACCTTGTACATGCCGGCGCGGGCCGAGCCCGGCCCCGCCAGCAGAGCAAGGCCCACGAGGCCGAGCAGGAGCAGAGCTGTCCGCAAGACGATTTCTCCGATTGCACCGCGCCGCATTGGCAGGACCTCCCACTGTCGGTTTCGCGACGTCTCGACGCCATCGGCGCAGGGTCGCTCAGTGGGTCAAGCGATGCGCTGCGCGATCTCTCCCCCTTTGGCGATTTCCGTGTTCCGGGCCACGATCGATCTGAGCTTGTGCGCTTCGCCCACGAGTTCGCAGCAGCATTTGAGAAGACCCGAAAGCGGACGACGGGGGTCGAACCCGCGACCTCAAGCTTGGGAAGCTTGCGCTCTACCAACTGAGCTACGTCCGCGTGATGGGGAGTCTATGACCGTCGAGGACGCAGCGAGGCAACCCGCACCAGGGCCCGCTCGACCCGAGAGCCGTGCTCTGGCAGCAAACCGAGGCTCCGCATGATCGCCGCGCCGTCGTAGTAGCTGACGAGTTGGGTGATCAGGCCATCCCCACCGAGCGTCGCGACATCGACACCCGCTGATTCGACGACCCGGCCGGTGGGCGCCAGGCCCGACAAGATCCCGCGATGTGTCATCCGGGCCTTCCATTCGCCCGCTGTGATGTCGTCGCCATGAGCTGCGCGGACCACCTCGAACTCCAGATCCGGGAACGCCGACATCACCCGGGCTGCATGGGCGCGGATTCCCTCCCTGCCGTGGGCGATCTCCGCCGCTCCACGGTCGTCGTATGTAGCGTCGGGAGCGAAGAAGGCGGCGACCTGCGCGGGGTCGTGGGAGTTCCAGGCGGCAAGGTATGAGGCCATCAACGCGTCGCGATCGGGCGCCTGGGCGGAAGCGGACATCCGCCGCAATCTACCCTTGGCGCATGGGCACTCGTTCATTCGCGGCCGTAATGGCCTCCCTGGCGATCATCGGCCTGCTGGGCTACGGCCTGATCAAGAAGGGCGACGGCGGCGTGGGCATCGGCTCCGCGGCGCCAAACGCCACGCTGAGCAAGCTGGGGATCGATGAGCCGGTCAGCCTCGACGACTACCGAGGCAGGTGGGTACTGCTGAACGTCTGGGCCTCCTGGTGCGGCCCGTGTCGCACGGAGTCGCCGGCGCTTCAGTCTTTCGCGCAGGAAAACCGGTCGAAGCTCGCGGTGATCGGCGTCGACACCCGAGACCTCAGCGAGGACGCTCTGAACTTCGTCGACGAGTACGGCCTCACCTATGCGCAGTGGCATGACGGCGACGGCTCCTATGCCCAGGACCTCGGGGCGACCGGCTACCCCGAGTCGTTCCTCGTCGATCCCGCTGGCAAGCTCGTCGCCCACTACCCGGGCCCGTTCCAAGACGAGGCCGGCATCGCCGGCTTCGCGAAGCCCGCACTCGGGACCGCCGGGTGAGAGCCCGAGCCACGCTGGCGCTCGGGCTTGTGCTTGCCGCGGCGGCGTTCCCCGCCGGGGCACCGGCGGCCCCGCCCCGAGCCTCACTCCCCGACATCGAGGACGAGGTGATGTGCACGATCTGCGGAACGCTCCTCGAACTCTCAGACAGCCCCCAGGCACGGCGCGAGAAGGCCTTCATCCGCGAGCGAATCCGCAGTGGTGAGACCAAGGATCAGATCAAGGACGACCTCGTCAGCGAGTACGGAGACGAGGTCCTGGCGCTGCCGGGCACCTCCGGCTTCGACCTCACCGCCTACCTCGTGCCGGGCATCGGCATCCTGCTCGGGATCGGCGGCATCGGGTTCGGCGTCCTCGGTTGGAGGCGGAATCGGAAGAAGGAGCTGGTTTCGGCCCCCGAGGTGAAGCGGCCCACCGGCGCCGAGGCCGAGCGCCTGGACGCGGACCTCGCGCGCTACGACCTCTGATGGACGATGAGGCCGGCGGGGCGCTCGGGTAGTCCCTCCAGTGCAGCGGCGATCTCCCGCAAGCCGCCGCCTGAGCTCTGGTCGGGACGGACGCAGACGAGAAGCGCGTCAGCTTCGCTCGCGACGGCGGACAGCTCCGGACTCGGCAGTGGGCCGGCGGCGAGGATCACGAAGTCGTAGGCCCGGGACACCTTGGCGAGAGCATTCGTGAAGCCATCGCCGGCGAGAAGGGCAGCGCCGTTCGGGGCGGAGCGCCCGGCGGTGATGAAGACGAGCTGGCCGAGGGCTTCGCGACCTTCGGTCGCCAGCCCGGCCAGCGAAACCGGTTGAAGCAGGTCGGGAGCGCTCGCAGCCCAGCAGAGGTACTCGCGTAGGCCCGGGACCGGCTCGAGACCGACGACCTCGGCGAGGGCCGGACGGGCGAGGTCGCACTCCATGACCAGCGTGCGCCTCCCGTGAACCGCCGTGGCCGAGCCGAGCCCGGTACCGACCTCGGCTCTTACCCTCTCGCGGGAGCCGGTGAGGAGGACGACCTTCGGCTCTCCAAGTGAGGGCAGGGCCCCCAGGAGCTCCTCGTAGCCCTGCCATCCCGGACGGTGGAGCGCGAGGCCGGGCTCCCCGCCGGCGACAGGGCTCGGACCCTGCTCGGGCAGGCGAGTGAGCACCGGCAGTCGGCGCTTGGTGCGCATCGGGAGACTCTTCTCCACCGGCGGGCCGGGCCCCTGCCGCTGCCGCCGGTCGTGCAGACGCGGCCGGCTGCAGCCCTCTACATCTGCGGCGGCCCCGCTACATCCGGTCCGGGGCGCTGATCCCGAGCAGGCCCAGCGTCTGCGCGATCGTCGCCTGGGTGGCGGAGCAGATCGCGATCCGCCGCTCCTCCAGCCCCCCCTGGGCGCCGACAACCTGGCAGTCGCGGTAGAACCCGTGGAAGTCCGCCGCAACTTGGCTCGCATAGGCGCAGAGCCGGTGGGGCGCACGCCGCTCCGCCGCCTCACAGACCTCTGACGGGTATTCGAGCAGGCGCTTGATAATGGCCTTCTCGGTTGGCTCGAAGGTGGGCAGGCTCTCGTCCCCGGCCGCCGGTTCCCCGGAACCGGCACCCTCCTCGGCGGCCTTGCGGAGGATGCTGACAATCCGCGCGTGGGCGTATTGGATGTAGTAGACGGGGTTGTCGCTCGACTTGCTGCGCGCGAGATCGAGATCAATATCGAGCGTGGTGTCGTGGCTGCGCTGGACCATGAAATAGCGGGTTGCGTCGACCCCGATGTCGTCGAGCACCTCGTCGAGAGTCACGAAGTCACCGCGGCGCTTTGACATCTGTGCTCGCTCCCCCTGCTCGACCAGGTGGACTAGCTGCATGATCACGACCTCGAAGGCAGAGGGATCGCAACCGAGCGCCTCAATCGCAGCCCGCATCCGGGCGATGTAGCCGTGGTGATCGGCACCCCAGACGTCGATCAGGTGGCCGAAGCCGCGCTCAAGCTTGTCGTGGTGGTAGGCGAGGTCCGGCGCGAGGTAGGTGGGCTCCCCGGACGCCCTGACGAGCACGCGGTCCTTATCGTCACCGAAGGTCGTGGTGCGAAGCCAGACGGCATCGTCGGAGTCGTAGATGTGCCCGGCATCGCGGAGCCGTGCGAGCGCCGCCTTCATCCGGCCGTCCCCCTGGAGCGAGCGCTCCGAGAACCACGTGTCCATGTCGACGCCGTAGCGGTGCAGGGACCCGCGAATCCCGTCGAGCATCAGGGCGATGCCCCGGTCCCGAACCGAGTCGAGATCAGCCGGGTCGACGCCCTCCCTAGCGAGCTGCGCCCCAATCTCGGTCACGTACTCACCCTCGTATCCGTCCTCGGGTGCGGCATCGCCCGTCAAGGTGGCGGCGATCGAGCCCGCGAATCGCTCGATCTGACCCCCGGCGTCGTTGATGTAGTACTCGCGCTCGACGTCGTTGCCCGTTGCCTCGAGGAGGCGCGCCAGCGAGTCACCGAAGGCAGCGTGACGCCCGCCGGCCGCGGTCAGCGGCCCGGTTGGATTGGCTGAGACGAACTCGAGCAGGATGCGAGCGGGCGGATCGGTGGTGGGGATGGCGAGCCCCGAGCCGAGCGTCCGGAGGGCGTCGGAGTACCAAGCCTCGGACAGATGGAGGTTGACGAAACCGGGGCCCGCGACCTCGGCCCGGTCGATGTGGTCTCCGAGCGAGGCGGTCAGGGCCTCCGTCAGGCTGGCCGCGACATCGCGCGGGCTCCTGCCGAGCGGCGCCGCAAGGAGCATCGCCGCGTTGGTGCTGTAGTCGCCCATCTCGGGCTTCGGTGGCCGATCGAGTGCGGGCTGGGCGCCGGGCGCTTCGCTCCCACGAATCGAAGCGGCCGCGGCGGCGACCGCTTCGGCCAGCTCGGTGATGGGATCGGTCGGCGCCACGGGTGGCGCCACCATACGGACTCGCGGCGCTTCCGAACCGGGTCTGACCCCAGGTCAGTAGTGGTACGGCTCGCGAGCGGAGATCTTCGCTGCGCGGAACAGTTGCTCCAGGAGGACGACGCGGGCGAGCTGGTGGGCCATCGTCTGGGCGCCGAGCGAGATGCGCTCGTCGGCTATTCGCAGGACGTCGGGAGGGAGCCCCTTGGCCCCGCCCACGACGAGGCAGACGTCGCGAGCCTCGAGGCGGCGCCCGTCCAGCCAGCGGGCCCACGCCGGGGAGTCGAGCTCGCCGCCATCCGCATCGAGAGCGACGATCCGGGCGCCGCCGGGCAGCCGCCCGGCCAGGTCGGCGTCGCCCTTGACCTCGACAACTTCGAGCGCCTGGTAGCGGCTCAGGAGCTTGCGGTAGTGGGCGTCGGCGTCCGCGAACGGCTGGCGGACGCGGCCGACGGTGAGGAGGGTCGTCTTCACGACCGGTGCGATACTAGGTGTCCTGTAGCCGCGAGAGGAGAGGCATGTCCACCGAAGACGAGGAGAACGGCGAGCGGCAGATCAATCTTCACACGTCGCCGGAGCAGATGGCGGGTGTCTACGCGAACTTCGCAAGCGTCAGCCATTCCGACTACGAGTTCACGATCACGTTTGCGCGAGTCGATCACGAGATCGAGGATGACGAGGTCCCCGGCGTGGTCGTCTCCCGGATCGCACTTTCGTCCCGGATGGTGCGCGAGCTGATCGATGCGCTCGAGGACAACTACTCGAAGTGGGAGACCCGCGAGAACATCAAAAGCCTGCCGGAGGTTCGCCGCGACTGATCGCCGGATGCTCCCGGCCGTAGGCGACGGCGGCGCCGATGCGCTCCATCGTCGAGGGGTGCGTTCCGAACAGGAACTCCAGGACCGGGGGCGGGTCGGGATCGCCGAAGTTGGTGACCGCGAGCTTGCGCTGCAGCGCGATCAGCGCATCGGGATCATGCGTCACCTCGAGCGCAAAGCTGTCGGCGCGCGCCTCAACCTTGCGTGAGAGCTGGTTGCCGGGGACGTTCAGGGCGAACGACACCAGCCCCACGGCAAGCGCCAGAGCCGGCAGGACCGCCGGTGAGGTGGGGGCATCCCCGCTCCGGCGCGCCAGACCGAACGCGAGGAGCTGGACGAGCAGGACGCCGAGCGGGGCGATCAGCGCCACGAAGGCTATGCCCCGCCAGATGTCGTTCCCGCGCACGTGCCCCAGCTCGTGGACGATCAGCGAATCAAGCTCCGGGCCCTTCAGGTCGCGCAATGTCGTGTCGTAGATCACGACGCGCTTCGAGGAGCCGAGGCCGTTGACATAGGCGTTGATGCCGGTCGAGCGCCGGCTGGCGTCGACGTCATACACCTGACCGACGTCAACCCCCGCTTCGCGGCCGAGCTCGATGACCCGTGTGCGCACCGGGCCTGGCGGCAGGGGCTTGAACTCGTTGAACACGGGCGCGAGCACGATCGGCCCGAGCCACGTGGTCACGACCGCGAAGACGATGACCAGGGCGGTACCGCCGATCCAGAAGTGCCGGCCCAGCCGGCGGACGAGAAGCATCGCCGCAAGGCCGAGGATCGCTGCGATGAGCGCCCCGATGCCGGCGGCCTTCGCAACATCGCCGAACCAGGGCGCCAAGCTCTGGGTCGAGAGGCCGACATCTCGAGAGCGCTCATGCCCGATCAGCGAGAGCGGCAGAACCGCCGCGGTGAGGACCAGCGAGATGGCCGCGCCGACTGCGGCCGCGCCCAGATAGGGGCGCCGCGAGACCGCGCCGAGAGACCGCCGCAGCGGCGCGGGGCGCCACAGGGCGAGGATCGCGAGGACGATCCCCTCGAGGGCGAGTGAGCCGAGCCGGATCAGGCGCTGCGGGTCGTGGAACTCCGCTATGCGGTGGAGCTCGGCCGGGCCGAAATAATCGCTCGCAGGAACGTCGGCCGGAGTGAAGATGGTGCCGTGAGGCCCCAGCAGCCACACTCCCGCCTCGGCAACCGCAAGCGCAGCAACGGCGACCGCTCCGACGCGCAGTGACCCCGAGCATCTGGATGATTGATTCCTAATCAGCGTCTGTCCGGTGATTCGCCCGGCCAAGCAGGCCAAGGAGCGAGGTGAAGGCAATGCCGGTTGGCATTGTCGAGCCCCGGGACGCAGGCATGTGATGTGCCGGGTGAATCAGCCGGGCGGGCGGGGATTGGGGATCAGTCATCGAGCCTGAAAATTGAATTTGGTCACTCGCGTTTACGATAGTCGCCTGCCTGGCCCGCTCGGCGGGCATCCAGATCAGGGTTCGGCCGGTCCGCGCCCGGCCCTCAGAAGTGCCGAGGACACGTCATGAGAGCAGCCGTCATCACCGACATCCACTCGAACCTGCCCGCCCTTCAGGCAGTTCTCGCCGCAATCGACGAACGCGAGGTCGACGAGATCTGGTGCCTCGGCGACGTCGTCGGCTACGGGGCAAGCCCGGACGCCTGCGCGAATCTCGTACGGGAAAGATGCGACATCTGCCTGGTCGGCAACCACGACCTGGCGGTGCTCGGGGATCTCGATATCTCGTCGTTCTCCTCCGCCGCTGCGGACGCGGTTCGCTGGACCCAGAAGAACGCCTCGAAGGAGACCCTGGACCTGATGCGGGACCTGGAGCCGAGCGGCTCCCGGGAGGGGTTCGGGTTGTTTCACGCCTCCCCGCGCGATCCGATCTGGGAGTACGTCCTGTCGACCGACCAAGCCGACGACTGCATGGATGTCCAACCCGAGCCGGTCTGCCTGATCGGGCACTCGCATGTCGCGCTCTACTTCCTCCGAGCCGAGCGCGGAACGGCTCGGGGGGCCCAGGCCCCGCTCGGGTCGATGCTCGACCTTGACCACGGCACATGGCTGCTCAACCCCGGGAGCGCCGGTCAACCCCGGGACGGGGACCCGCGTGCGGCCTGGCTCGAGCTTGACTCCACGAAGCGGACGGCCCGCTTCCAGCGCGTCTCCTACGACATCGACGAGGCGGCAACGGCGATCGTCGATGCCGGGCTTCCGAAGCACCTGGCTCAGCGTCTCTACGGCGGCCAATGATCGTTGCAACGTGCACCAATAGCAGGGGATCTTCAGCTCCCAAACCGTTCTCTACACTCGCCCCATGCCCCGCCTGATGGTTCCGATCCTCGCCTGCGCCTTCGGCGTCGGAGCCGCGTTCGCGCTCGTGTCCTGCGGCGGCAGCGACAACAAAGGCCTGCTCCCGGGCTCGACCGCCAGCGAGATCGTCGCGAACATCGACAAGGCGCAGACCGCCCTTGACGAGCAGGACTGCGACACGGTGATCGGCTACGCGAACTCCATCCAATCCCAGGTGGAGGATCTTCCCGCGACCGTCGAACCCAAACTCAGATCAGCCCTCGACAAGGGTGCGAAGAGGTTGCTCAACCTGGCGAGCAATGATAACTGCGGACTGACGACGGAGTCGACCACCACGACGTCAACCGAGGAGTCGAGCACGGCGTCGACGACGGCGGACGAAACGAGTGACACCAAGAACACGACCAAGAGCACCCCGGCGACGACGTCCACGAACACGACCCCGACCAACACGACGCCGACGACCGTGCCCACCACTCCCCCGCCGACGACGCCCACGCCTCCTCCGACGACGCCCACTCCTCCGGGAGGCGGAGTCGGCCCCGGGGGCGCGGTCGGCCCCGGAAGAACGGGCGGCGGCTGATGGAGACGGGCTCGCTCTCAGGCCGCTACGAGCTGCTCGACCGCCTCGGGTCGGGCGGGATGTCCAACGTCTACCGTGCCACGGACCAGATCCTCGAGCGCACGGTCGCGGTCAAGATCCTGGCGGAGCACCTCTCCGATGACGAGCGCTTCGTCGCCCGCTTTCGCCGCGAGGCGCTGGCAGTCGCCAAGCTGATCCACCCCCATATCGTCCAGGTCTACGACACCGGCATCGACGAGGGGCGCCACTTCATCGTCATGGAGTACGTCGACGGCCGGTCCGGCGCCCAGATTCTCCAGCGCCACGGAGCGCTGGATCCCGAGACTGCAACCGAGATCGGGACCCAGGCCTGCTCCGGGCTCGATTACGCCCACCGCCGCGGCATCATCCACCGCGACGTCAAGCCGGGCAACCTGATGATCGTCGGCGACCCGACGGGCGGGGGCGACATGAACGTGAAGCTCACCGATTTCGGGATCGCCCGGGCGGCTGAGCAGACGCGGATCACCCAGGTCGGCTCCGTGGTCGGCACCGCGGCGTATCTCGCTCCCGAGCAGGTTCGCGGCGACGAGGCGACCCCCGCGTCCGACGTCTACGCGCTGGGAGTCGTCCTCTACCAGTTCCTCACCGGGCGCCTGCCCTACGAGGGCTCGTCGCTGGCTGAACTGGCCGTACGCCAGCAGAACGAGCGCCCGCTGCCCCCGAAGACCTACAACGACGAGGTGCCGGAGACCCTCAGTGCCGCCGTCCTGCACGCGCTCGAGGGGGACCCCTACCGCCGATATTCCTCCGCCGACGAGCTCGCGAACGGACTGCGTCTGGGAATGGAAGGCGACGAGTCGACGCTCCTGCTCGCCGACCAGGACACGCCCACGCGCTTTCTGGATGACGAGGGCGACGATGAGACGACGCGGGCGCTCCGCCAGACCGACCAGACCGCCTACCGCCCGGCGGAGCCGCGCCGCCAAGCTCCGGCTCGGCGCCAGGCGCCCCAGGCACCCGCTCCGCTCCCTTCCAGCGGCCGCAAGAAGCGCTCGGCCTTCAGCCGCTTCGTGCGCGGCGTGCTCGCTCTGATCGCGCTTGCGCTCGTCGCCGCGGCGGTCGCCACGGCGGTCATCGTCGCCACCGACCGCTCGGCGGGAGACAAGATCCGCGAGGTCACTGGAAACACGGTCAACAAGGTGCTCGACGAGATGCGCTCGGTCGTCAAGGACAACACCCAGAACGGGAACTGACTCGCGGTCAGAGCCCGGCGAGCGCCTCGGGTGTCGCAACCCAGGGTGCGGCGCCGCCGAGGACCTTCTGCGAGTAGTCGTCGAGTGACTCTGCTGCAATCGCCTCACGCGCCCCCGAGACGAGGAGCCGCATGTAGGTGAGGTTGTGGAGGCAGAGGAGCCGCAGCGCGGTCAGCTCCTCGGCCCGCGAGAGGTAGGTGAGGTAGTCGCGGTCGTGGCGGGAGCAGGCTTCGCACGGGCAGCCCTCGGCGATCGGGCGATGATCGCCGTCGTGGCCCGCCTTGCGCAGATTGATGCGGAAACGCTCCTCCGGGACGGGCGCCAGGGCCACGCCGTGCCGGGCAAGACGGGTGGGAACCGCGCAGTCGAAGACATCTATCCCGAGGGCGATGCCAGCGAGGAGATCATCGACCTCGCCGATGCCCAGGAGGTGCTTGGGTGCCTCGGCGGGAAGCAGTGGAACCGTGAGGCCGAGGACGCCTCGCATCTCATCCTTGTCGCGGCCGAGGGTTCCACCGATCGCGATCCCGTCGACCGGCGCCTCGGAGACGAACTGGGCCGACTCGCGACGGAGATCCTCGTGGACACCGCCCTGGACGATGCCGAAGACCGATTGTCGGGCCGGTCCGTTCTCGGTGTGCCACTCGAGACAGCGGTCAAGCCAACGATGCGTGCGCTCGGTCGAGCGGGCGGTGTAGTCGCGATCCGCGTGGTAGGGCGTGCACTCGTCGAAGGCCAGCGCGATGTCCGATCCGAGCGCCGCCTGGACCTCCATCGACAGCTCCGGCGAGATGAACCTGACCTCCCCGTCCCGGTAGGAGCGAAAGCGGACGCCGTCCTCTGCGATATCGAGGATCGCGCCCTCGCGATTTGCCGGCCGCCCGCTGCCCTTGACCTCGTCGGCGACCCCGCCGTGGGCGAGAGAAAAAACCTGAAACCCGCCGGAGTCGGTGATCAGCGCCCGCTCCCAGTTCATGAAGCCGTGCTGTCCTCCGGCGGCGGCGATCCGCTCCGGGCCCGGCGAGACCATCAGGTGGAAGGTGTTGCCAAGGATCAGCTCGTAGCCCATCTCGGCCACCTCGCGCGATGAGAGCCCGCGGACCGTGGCCTTGGTGGCCAGCGGGATGAAGGCGGGCGTCCGGACCGGACCGTGCGCGGTCTGCAGCAGACCCGTCCGCGCGGTGCCGTCACGCGCGGTGATCTCGAAGGACAGGCGAACGGGGTCGGAGCGCACGACCAGGGAGCGTAGGGGCTGGAGATGGCGAAGCGCCGTCCGCAGGGACGGCGCTTCGGCTCTCGTCGGTTCCGACCTGTCACACGACCCGGGCTTCAGCCGTCGTGGCTCTCCTCCTCGATCTGCTCGGCGGAGCCGCCCACCGCGATTCTCCTCGCCTTACTCTCGGCCGGCTTCGGGATTCGCACCTCGAGGACCCCCCGGTCGAAATCGGCGCTGATCGCGTCGGCGTCCACACCCTCGGGCAACGAGAGCGTGCGCGCAAAAGCTCCGACGGCCCGCTCGACGCGGTAGAAGCCCTCGCGCCCTGTCTCGTGCTCGGACTTTCGCTCGCCGGTGATGGTCAGCGCGTTGTCCTTGACCTCGATGTTGATATCGCTCTCATCCATGCCGGGGAGATCCGCGCGGAGGACCAGGTCGCCATCGGACTCGACCAGGTCCATCGGCGGGATCCACCGTCTATGGCCTCCGTTCCGGTTCGGTTGCCCGCCGAAGAAGCCATCGAACAGACGGTTCATGTCTGACTGGAAGCTGTCCAGTTCACGAACCGGATCCCATCTCACGATCGCCATTTCTACTCACCTCCGGTAGTCGGGTTGCTCCTAATGGTTCCAGCTCGGTCAGTATGAAACCTAAGTGAGTTAGTGTCAAGTTCTCTCTATATCGCGGTCAGTTCCCCGTTGAACGACCGATGGCCCGTTGCGCCGCGGGGCGCTCCGGGCCGAGTGGGACGGACGCAGCCGAACGCCCCCGGCGCCATAAGGCGCGCCGGGGGCGGAACGGTGACGCGGCTGGCTAGTTAGAGCGAACCAGTCCCGACACGCAGCGGTTTGCGTGGCGGACCAGCAGTCGATCGATGAACACCGCTGAGTCGTACTGGCGATCTCCCTGATCGAAGATCGACAGGTACAGGTTGCGAGCTCCCGGCTTGACCGGGGTCGATGCCCGGAGCTTGCCGGTCGCGGCGTCATAGGTGGTTCCACGAGCCGCGGCACGTGAGACCCTCGCTACGCCGGTCCCGTTGATGCTGATGATGCTCTTGCCGTTACGGGTGGTCGCGAAATCGCCCGGAGCCCTGATGGCCGGGTTCGGGAACGTTCCGGCCTTCCAGCGCGGTGCGCGGCCGACCTCGGCGATGAACCCGTCGTTGTACCTCGAGCCGACGTACTCCGGAAACTCCTCGGAGAGGAACTTGAACCGGAACGAAAGGCAGTTGGCACCCTTCGGCACCTGTAGCCGGATTCTCCAGATCGTCACATCGCGGGCGCCACGGGTAACGACACCCGCATCGCGGCAACCGGTGCTCGACGAGCGGTTCCTGTTGTCAGCCAGACGTGCGCAACCCGTCGAGAGGATCGCGAAGGCCTTGCCCTTGAGGGGGAACCCGGCGAGCCGCGTCCGCGAGACCGCCACGGGATCGTTGCCCGGCGGAACGGTCACGAACTTGGCCGTTACGAGCTTCTTATTGCTGTTGCCCTGAAGGATCGACCTGGCCAGTGCGGTCGCGCCGCGATCTGAGCGCGCGATCTTCCGGATTCCGGTCTTCGAAGGCTTGGCGAATGCGATGCCGAGTGCAGCCACGAGGAGTCCCGTCAACGCGAGTGCGGTGAGGATCCCGAGCAGCGCCCGCTTCGGGCCTCTCTTGGAGTTCTTCGGTGAGTCCATATCTCTTGCTTCCCCTTCTTCGTCTATTCCGGTGGCCGGTTAGCCCCGTATTAAGCAACGAACCCGAAACGAGAGGGGATCAACCGCGGATTCATCGCCCGTGTAAGCGGGCTTACAAGGATCGCCGTGGTTGCACGGGTTGCCGCCGGTGGCGATCGCTCAGTCGGAGGAGGTACTTCGAGGGGACCGGTGAGGGCTCGGCGGCCCCCCGGTGAGAGTCCAGCCGCCGTCGGGGTCGTTCTTGATCAGGCCTTCCTCGGCAAGCACTCCGAGGGCGAGCGTCACCGACGGCCGGCGCGCTCCGACGATGTCCGCGAGCATCTGGTGGGTGAGCTGGAGGGGCATCGACACGCCCTCCTGGGCAACCGTGCCCCACCGCTCCGCCAACTGCCAGAAGAGCGTGATCAACCGATCCTCGAGGCCCGGCATGCCGGCAATCGCGGCATACACGGCGAGTGACCTGGAGCGAGACAGCAGTCTGCCCATCAGCGCCACCATGACCTCCGGAACCTGCGCGATCCCCGCCGCCGCGGACCGGTCGACTATCGCCACCCGGAGTTCCGTGAGGACGCTCCGCGAGACCTCGACGAACGAGGCTGCATCTTCCTGCCAAGGAACGACGACATCTCCGGCGCTCAAGACCTCGAGGCTTCGGTCTCCCGCCACGAGCAACTCCCGGAGCGTCACTCCTTCGAGGATCAGGTAGCCGAGGTACCCCGGCTCCGGTTGGTCCTTGGGGGGATCCCAGGGTCCAGCCGGGATCGTCGTGGTCTCGACTCCGATCGCCCGTGAAGCGATCGCGAGGGTCTCCTCGTCCAATCCGGCACCCAGTGCCGGATCGAGGCGCAGGAGCGGAACCATTTCGGCGTCTGGTTGCGGCATCCCGAGAGCTTAGGCATGCCGGGGTGTGCGATGACGCAGTGGCCCGATCTCAGCTAGCGCAGAAGTGAGACACCCGTCATCGCCTCGGGCTTCTCGATGCCGAGCAGCTCGAGCGCGGTCGGGGCGACGTCGGCGAGGATTCCCCGCTCACGCAGCTGCGCACGCTCGGCGGTGACAACCAGCGGCACCGGATTCAGCGAGTGGGCCGTGTTCGGCGAGCCGTCGGGCTCGAGCATGTGGTCCGCGTTGCCGTGGTCGGCGGTGACGATGCAGGCGCCTCCGGTTTCCTCAACGGCCCCGAGGACCTGGCCCAGGCAGGAATCGACGGCCTCCACGGCCCTGACGGCAGCCGGTATCTCACCCGTGTGGCCGACCATGTCGGAGTTGGCGAAGTTGATGATCCCGAAGCGGAAGACACCGGACGACCATGCGTCCGTGAAGGCGGCTGCGGCTGCCTGCGCGCTCATCTCCGGCTTCTTGTCATAGGTCGCGACCTCACGGGGCGAATCGACCAGGCGGCGCTCCTCTCCCTCCCACTCCTCCTCACGCCCGCCGTTGAAGAAATAGGTGACGTGGGCATACTTCTCGGTCTCGGCGACGTGCAGCTGCCGGCCACCGGCCTCGGCGATGACCTTCGCGAGGGTCGTCTCCGGGCGCGCCTCCGGATAGGCGACCGGGTAGGGCCAGCCCTTGCGGTAGACGGTCATCGTCGTCAGGTCGAGCAGATCCCCGCCGGTCCGCGTGAACTCGTCGAACTCGGGGTCGGCGAGCGCGCTGGTCATCTCACGGGCCCGGTCGGG
The DNA here is from genome assembly GCA_038258095.1 of Solirubrobacterales bacterium. Lineage (GTDB taxonomy): Bacteria > Actinomycetota > Thermoleophilia > Solirubrobacterales > 70-9 > JBBSQE01. The sequence continues at coordinate 26,080 of JBBSQE010000008.1, forward strand.
CCGGAAATTGATGAAGATCCCCACGTCGCCCTTCTCGACCCCGTCGTAGTCACCGATGACGGTCGGGATGATGAACTCGTCGCCGCGGGGATCGTGCTCGTAGGAGGCGGCGATCGCCTCGTCGGCGGTGTCGGCCCGCGCGCCCTCTCCGTGGACGATCGCGTCGTAGGCGAGCTTGATGCGCTCCCAGCGGGTGTCGCGGTCCATTGCGTAATAGCGGCCGGACACCGTCCCGACCCGGCCCCCGGCCCGCAGCCAGCGCTCGAGCTCTGCCACGTAGCCGCGGCCGCCGGTCGGAAGCGTGTCGCGCCCGTCGGTGAACGCGTGGAATACGACGTCGGGCACGCCCTCCTCGGAGGCGAGCTCGATACAGGCCTCGAGATGCTCCCAGCCGGAGTGGACCCCGCCGTCGGAAACCAGGCCGAGCAGGTGAAGGCGCCCACGCGGGCTCTCGGCGGCGCGCCGGCAGGCAGCGACCAGCGCCTCGTTCTCGTAGAAGCCGCCGTCGGCGACCTCGTCGTTGATCCGGGCGAGGTCCTGCTTCACGACGGCCCCGGCGCCAAGGTTCAAGTGCCCAACCTCGGAGTTGCCCATCTGGCCTTCGGGGAGGCCGACATCCCGGCCCTGCGCCGAGAGCTGCGTGTGCGGGAAGTTCGCCCAGATGCGGTCGACGACAGGCGTCTCGGCCTGCGATATCGCGTTGCCGGGCCCCGGGGGCGCCAGCCCCCACCCGTCGAGGATGACCAGTGCCAGGTTCGGGACGATCCCGCTCATCGCGTCGCTGCTTCGATGATCCCGGCGAAGTCCCCGACCGCGAGGGAGGCGCCGCCGACGAGGGCTCCGTCGATGTCCGGGAGGCCGAGAAGCTCCGCCGCGTTCGCCGGCTTGACCGACCCGCCGTAGAGGATGCGCACCGCCTCGGCGGCCTCGGCGCTCCGCAACTCGACGAGACTACGGATGAAGGCGCAGGCCTCCTGCGCCTGCTCGGGCGTGGCCGTGCGGCCGGTCCCGATCGCCCAGACGGGCTCGTAGGCGATGACGAGCCGGGCGAGGTCGGTATCGCCGACGTTCGCCAGGTCCGAGGAGAGCTGTAGGCGCAGGACGTCCTCGGTCTCCCCCGCGTCTCGCTGACCCTCGCTCTCACCCACGCATAGGATCGGCTCCAGGCTCGCGTCGAGAGCGGCCGGGACCTTCCGCGCCAGCGCCTCGTCGGTCTCTCCGAACAGCGTGCGGCGCTCGGAATGCCCGAGGACGACCGCACCGGCGCCCACGTCCCTGAGCATCGCTGCCGAGACCTCGCCGGTGAACGCGCCAGATTCCTCCTCGTGCATGTTCTGTGCGGCGATCCGCACCGCGGAGCCATCGCAGGCATCGACCGAGGCGGCCAGCGCGAGGTAAGGCGGGCAGACGACAACATCGACGCCGTCGTCCGTGTCTCCCGGGCGCTCGAGCAGCCCGTCGAGGAACTCCTCGGCCTCCTCGATCGTTTTGTTCATCTTCCAGTTCGCGGCGATGTAACGGCGTCGCGGCTCAGGCATCTCTCAGCGCCTCCACTCCGGGTAGGGGTTTGCCCTCGAGGAACTGGAGCGAAGCGCCCCCACCCGTCGAGAGCCAGTTGACCTGATCGGCGAGACCGAACCGCTTGAGCGCCGCGACGGAATCGCCGCCTCCGACAACGGTCGTGGCGGGAGTCGCGGCCACCGCCTCGGCTACGGTCCGCGTCCCACCAGCGAAGGGTTCGATCTCGAAGGCGCCCATCGGCCCGTTCCAGAGGATGGTTCCGGCAGCAGCGACCAGCTCGGCGTACTCGGCTGCGGTGTGCGGGCCGATGTCCAGGCCCATCCAGCCGTCGGGGGTCGCCTGGCCCTCGGAGATGCGCGTCTCGGTGGCGGCGTCGAACTCGCGGCCGAGCACGAGATCCTTCGGAAAGCGTAGCTCGCAATCCGAGGCGCCCGCGACGACCAGGGCGCGGTGCGCGAGGGGGATCCCCTCCGCCTCCACGAGCGAATCGCCGGTCGGGATCCCTTCCGCGGCGAAGAACGTGAAGCACATCGCGCCACCGATCAGGATCTCGTCGGCGATCTCGAGGAAGCGTTCGATCACCCCGATCTTGTCGGAGACCTTGGCACCGCCGAGGACGACCACGAGGGGCCGCCGCGGCGAATCGCTGACCCTGTCGAGCTCGGTGAGCTCCCGCTCGAGCAGGAGGCCGGCGTAGGCCGGCAGGCACTGGGCGACGCCCTCGGTCGAGGCGTGAGCACGGTGAGCGGTGCCGAAAGCGTCGTTCACGTAGATGTCGGCGAGCCCGGCGAGATCCTCGGCGAGCGCGGCATCGTTCTTCGTCTCTCCGGGCTCGAAGCGGCTGTTCTCGAGCAGCGCGACATCGCCGTCGGAGAGACCCGCGACTGCGTCCCGGGCGCCCTCGCCCACGACCTGAGGCGCAAGCCGCACCTCCGCGGCCAGGAGGTCGCCGAGGTGCTCTGCGACCGGCGCCATCGAGAGCTCCGGATCGACCCTGCCCTTCGGCCGACCGAGGTGGGAAACGAGGACCACCCGGGCGCCCCGTTCGCGCAGCAGCTCGATCGTCGGCAGCGCGGCGCGGATCCGTGTGTCGTCGGTGACCTTCCCGGCGACGAGCGGAACATTGAAGTCGACCCGCACGAGGACGGCTCGGCCTGCGACCTCAGCGTCCCGGACGCTCGCCTTCTGAAACGACACCGCCCGCGGCTCCCGGCGCCCTATGCGCCCGTGGCCACCTTCGCGGCCAGCTCGACGCAGCGGTTCGCGTAGCCCCACTCGTTGTCGTACCAGGAGACCGCCTTGACCATCGTGCCCTCGAGCACCATCGTCAGCTGCGAGTCGAAGATCGACGAGTGCGGGTCGGTGACGATGTCGGTCGACACGATCGGGTCCTCAGTGTAGGAGAGGATCCCCTTCATCGGGCCCTCTGCCGCCGTCTTCATCGCCGCATTGATCTCCTCGGCGCTGGTCTCACGACCGACGTCACAGACGAGGTCGACGATCGAGCCGGTCGGAACGGGAGCGCGGATGGCGAAGCCGTTCAGCTTGCCGTTCAGCTCCGGGAGGACGATTCCGACCGCCTTGGCGGCTCCGGTGGTCGTCGGGATCAGGTTGAGGGCGGCTGCGCGGGCGCGGCGGGGGTCCTTGTGCGGCATGTCCTGGAGCCGCTGATCCCCCGTATAGGCGTGGATCGTGGTCATCAGGCCCCGCTCGATCCCAACCTCGTCGTTGATCACCTTGGCAAACGGCGCCAGGCAGTTGGTCGTGCACGATGCGTTGGAGATGATGTGGTGGCTCTCAGGGTCGTAGGTCTCGAAGTTGACGCCGAGGGCGACGGTCACATCCGGGTCCTTCGCCGGCGCGGTGATGATCACCTTGTTGGCTCTGGCGGCGAGGTGCTTCGCGGCGTCGTCGCGCTTGGTGAAGAGGCCGGTCGACTCGATCACGACGTCGACGTCGAGGTCCCCCCAGGGAAGATCGGCCGGATCTCGCTCGCCGAGGACGCGAATCTCTGAACCGTCGACCGTGATCGTGCCCTTCCCCGCACTGACCTCGCCGGGGAAGCGGCCGAGGACTGAGTCATAGGAGAGGAGATGGGCGATCGTGGGAGCATCCACCAGATCGTTGATGGCCACGAACTCGAGGTCGGCGCCCGTGGCGTGCGCAGCCCGGAGAAGATTTCGCCCGATCCGGCCAAACCCGTTGATACCGACCCGTACCGCCATGAACACCAGCTCCCTTCGTCGACTCCAAGTGGACTGCCGATCTTATGGAGTTGGCCACGCCCGGAGCACCCCGGGAACTCGCGGACAGAAGCCCGGCGGTCAGTCGACCGCGACCGTGACCTCGAGGTCGTAGCCGTCGGGGTCCTTGAGGTAGGCCGAATAGGGGCCGGAGCCGTGGCCGCGCGTCGCACCGGGCTCGTAGACGCCGGTGCCGCCGGCGTCGACACCGGCCTCGAAGGCGGCCTTGACGGCCGCGATCCCGGCGGCGGAGAAGCTGACGAGCCCGAACCCGGCGGATGCGCGATGGTCGGCCGTGGCGAAGAAGACCGGCTTCGAGATCCCCCAGCCGATCGTCGAGTCCTGCTCGAAATGACGGCGCCAGCCGAGCGGCGAGAGCATCGAGTCATAGAACCAGGCGCTGCGGTCCAGGTCGGCCACTTCGAGGAGAACGTGGTGGAGCACGGGCGGCAGGGTAGCGAGAGCGACGGTCGGCCGAGAGTCACCCACCGGAGATCACTCGAACGCCCGTCTAGCCGTCCTTCGGCGTCCAGCGGAAGTAGCGCAGCGCGAGGAGGAGGCCCACGCCACCCCAAGCCACGACGATCGCCAGGTTCCCCCACTCCATCCCCCCACCGCCGGAGGACACCGGCTCGTAGACGCTGAAGAAGGCCTCGAAGAAATGTCTGACGGGGAAGACATCGGCGAACGCGAGCACGCCGGCCGGGATCTGGTCTTCCGGGATGAAGATGCCCGAGAGGAAGTAGAGCGGGAGGAGCACGAAGTTCGCGATCGGCGCGGCGGCATCCTCGGAGGGGATTGCTGCGGTGAGGGCGACCCCGAGACAGCAGAAGGAGGCCGCGCCCAGGGCCAGCGTCAGCAGGATCTCCGGCAGCCGTGACCATGGGATGCCCACCCCGAACGCGATCTCGCCGATCGCCGCGATCAGTACCAACATCAGCACCGAGACGACGATCGCGTTCCCGATCCGGCCCGCGATAAAGACCCAGGAGGGCATCGGGGTGCCGCGCCCACGCTTCAGCCTGCCGTCCTCGCGGGCGATCGTCAGCGACATCGCGAGGCTCTGCATGGTCGCCGAGATCACCGCGAGGGTGATGATCGCGGGCACGTAGTACGCGTCAACATCGATTCCCGCCCCGACGTCGACGGTCTGGCCGCTGAAGACGAGCGCGAAGATGACCAGCAGGAGCACCGGGAACATCACCGTGAAGAAGACCGATGCCGGGTTACGCCAGAAGGATTTCTGGTCGTAGCGGAGCTGATGAAAGACGAGCGCGAAGCCGCTCATGCCGAACCGTCCGATGACTCGCCGGTGAGCTCCAGGTAGACATCCTCGAGGCTCGGCCGGCGAACCTCGAGCTCGTCGAGCTCCAGGCCTCGCTCGAGTGCCCAGCCGGTCAGGTCGTTGAGGGCGCGGACCGGCGCGGTGGTGTGAAAGGAGGCGCCACCGTCTCCGTCCGCCCCCTCGGCCGCGGCCGCCTCGCCCGGCAGCTCACTCGCCGCGATCCCGCTCGGCAGGCGGAACCTGATCAGCGCCGGCGCACGGTCGCGGTCGACCAGCCCGGCCGGGGTTCCCTGAGCCACGATCTCGCCGCGGGCGATGATCGCGACGCGGCCGGCCAGCTCCTGCGCCTCGTCCATGTAGTGGGTGGTGAGGAAGATCGTCTTGCCGAGATCCCGGAGGCTCTCCAGGACCCTCCAGAACTGTCGCCTCGCGGACGGGTCGAAGCCGGTCGTAGGCTCGTCGAGGAAGAGCAGCTCGGGGTCGCCGATCAACGCCAGGCCGACGTCGAGGCGCCGTTGCTGGCCGCCCGAGAGCCGCCGCGCGCGCTGGTCGGCCGCTTCGGTGAGACCGATCAGCTCAATCGTGTCGTCGATCGGTCGCGGCGCCTCGTAGTAGCCGGCATAGAGGCTCAGGGCCTCGCGGACCGTCAGGTAGGCGTCGGGTTTGGACTGCTGAAGGACGAAGCCGACCCGCTCGCGCCAGGAGCGGCCGGCCATTCCCGGATCCTCTCCCAACACCGAGACCTCGCCCGCCGAGCGCGTTCGGAAGCCCTCCATGATCTCGACCGTCGTCGTCTTGCCGGCGCCGTTGGGGCCGAGGAACGCGAAGACCTCGCCGCGCTCGACCTCGAGGTCGATCCCGCGGACCGCCTCGCAATCCCCGTAGGACTTGCAAAGCCCGCTGATGGATATGACCGGCTCAGGCACGACGCCTGATCTTAGGCGGAGACGCTCGCCTACCTCCCGCGCCTGAACGTGTCCCTCGCCGGTGTGCGGTCGAAGTTACCGGCGGCGTCGATGGCGCGGACGGCGAAACGGTGCCTGCCTCGCCTCAGATGCTTGAGGCGAAACGGCGAGGAGCAGCGCCTGAACCTCTTCCACCTGTCGATCCGGCACTGGAAGCGGGAATGGCCCTCGCTGGAGCGGAACCTGTAGGTGACCCGCCTCGTCCGGGTGCGGTTCCGGGGACGCCTGGTGATCTTCGTCTGCGGCGCTGTCGTGTCGGGCGGTGTGGCGGCCGGCGGCCGGGTGGAGAGGAAGAGACCCATGCGGTCGGCGTAGGCGGCATCGGTGAACACCCCCGACAGGTGGGTCGCGGTCAGGGTGACGGTGATCGAGCGGGTCCCGGCTGGCACATCCGCCGCAGCGCTGCGGGGCAAGAAGGTCGTTTTCTGACCACGCTCGGCAAGGCCGACGGGGCCGATCTGGAGTTGTGTTCCGAGGGGCTGGCCCGTTGCGTTCAGGAAGGTTGCCGCCGCCTGCATCGACTCGTTCGCCGTCCGGTAGCCGCCCAGGTACCCCGATAGCCGCACGCTGGCCCGCCCGGAGTCGATCGCCGCCGCCTGACCGGCGACGCTCACGGTCTGAGCGGCGGTGCTCGGCGCCGTCGTGTTCGACAGCCCGCTGGCGAAGAACGCCTTCTGCCCATCGAAGCGGTTGCTCAGAAGGCGGCTCGGGAAGACGTTGAGTCCGTAGCGAAGGTATGTGAAGCCGTTCGTCGTCGTCCACCCCGGCGGGGCGGCGATCACGTGGTAGTCATGGGGTGCACTGGCGCCCCGGAATGCTTCCGCCCCACCGTTCACCAGCAGGTTGCCGGAGTCGGCGGGCGGGCCGGCCCCCAGCCGGATCGTCGCGTTGCTTGAAAGGTAGTTCGTGGCCACGAGATCCTGGTTTCCGTCGGAGTTAAAATCGCCGACGGCGAGCCGCAGTGGAGCGTTACCTGCGCCGACCGTGGAGCTCGACCCGTCAGGGAAGGTGCCGTCGCGGGCGCCGAGACGGACCGTGATCGTGCCTCCACCGAAGTTGGCGGTCGCCAGGTCCTGGCTGCCGTCGGAGTTGAAATCGCCGAGTGTGATGCCGTTGGGTCGGGCCCCCGTTCCCACCGGAGAGCCCGGAGCCGGAGCGAAGGTACCGTCGCCCGCACCGAGCTGAACCGTCACCTCGCTGGACGAGTTGTCCGCGATCGCCAGGTCATCGCGGTTGTCTTGGTTGAAGTCACCGACCACGACCCCGCTCGGCCCGCTTCCCCCAGGGATGGTGGAGCTCGAGAGGGCCGGGAAGGTCCCGTTTCCCGCACCGAGGCGAATCGAAACGGTGTCGTTGCGGTTGGCGATCGCAAGGTCCTCCTTGCCGTCGCCGTTGAAATCACCCACCGCGACCTCGTAGGGTTGGGTTCCGTTGGCGATCGGCGACCCCGAGGCAGCTGTGAACGTGCCGGAGCCGGTGCCCAGGAGAATCGTCAAGTCTTCCGAGCCGCTGTTACCGATCGCGAGGTCTTCCTTGTGATCGCCGTTGAAGTCACCGACGGCGATTGCGGATGGGGCTCCACCGGCGTTGACAGTCGAGGCCGCCGTGTCGGGAAAGGTGCCGTCCCCCGCACCGAGCCGGATCGTGGCGTTCGCCGATCCCGAATTCGTGATCACCAGATCCTCGCTCCCGTCGGCGTTGAAGTCACCGACTGCCACCCAGCCGGGGGCAGTGCCGGCGCTGACCGGGGGCCCGGTTGAAAAGGTCCCGTTGCCGACGCCGAGGCGGATCACCACGTTCGAGGAGTTGACGATCGCCAGATCCTCGTTGCCGTCCGAGTTGAAGTCGCCGATAGCGAGAATGCTGGGACTGGTCCCAGCGGCAACGCTCGAGCTCGAGGAGTCGGGAAAGGTTCCGTTGCCTGCGTCGGCAACGCCGGCGCCGAGGGTGAGCAGCGCCACTACAAGGAGGACCGTCGCTGCTCTCGCCCTCCTCGCCTTACCGGGGAACGCGCCCTTGGCATCGGACATGTAGCCAACGCTACATGGTTCCGTCGAGGGCACCAGCCGGCTCCGCCGAGATCCCGGTCAGCCGTCCACCTCGACATCGCGGTGCTTGACCCTGACGCTGACGTCGTCGCGGGCCTCCAGGTCGCGGCGGATCCGATCGGCGACGGTGACCGAGCGGTGGCGCCCGCCGGTGCAGCCGATCGCGATCGTCAGGTGGCTCTTGCCCTCGGCGACGTAGGCCGGGACGAGGAATTCGAGCAGCGGCAGCAGACGCCCGTAGAACTCGCCCGCCTGCGTCCCAGACTCGACGTACTCACGCACCGAGGCGTCGAGCCCGGTGAGCGGCCGAAGGTCGTCGTCGTAGTGGGGATTGGGAAGGAAGCGCACGTCGAGCGTCAGGTCTGAATCGCGCGGCGGCCCGTTCTTGAACCCGAACGTGAGAAGGGTCAGCGCCAGCTTGGCCTCCGTCTCGGAGCCGATCATCTCCTCGGCGATCTGGCGGCGGAGCTGACCTCCGGTCAGGTCGCTGGTGTCGATGACCATGTCGGCCCGCTCACGCAGCGGCGCGAGCAGCTGGCGCTCCTCGCGGATGCCGTCGATGACGCTTCCGTCGGGAGCCAGCGGGTGGCGGCGGCGCGTCTCCTTGTAGCGGTCGACGAG
>JBBSQE010000009.1:0-31964 GCA_038258095.1 Solirubrobacterales bacterium
AGGGAGGCGGGGGCCGAGATCTCGACCGACATGGCGGTCGAGCGGGTCCTTCCGGGCGAGGGCGTGGAGCTCGCGAGCGGGGAGCGCATCGAGGCCGGCACGGTCGTCTGCAACGCGGACCCCAAGCGGCTGCTCGGGATGCTCGGCGACGACGCGGTCCCACCGGACTACCGCGAGCGCCTGATCAGCTGGGATGTCCGCTCGCCGGTCGTCAAGGTGAACATGGCACTCGGCAGGCTGCCTGCGTTCGAGGCCGAGGCCGCCGGTTTCCAGCACGACCGGGCGATGATCACGGTCACTCTCGGCATCGACGCCGGCCAGGATGCCTTCGAGGCCTGCGGGCGCGGCGAGCCGCGGATCGGCTTCTGCGAGCTCTACTTCCAGACCGCCTACGACGACACGGCGGCGCCGCCCGGCAAGCACACGATGAGCGCGTTCTGCCAGTACGTGCCCTATGAGCTCTCCCAGGGCACCTGGGACGACCGCCGTGAGGAGATCGGGCGGCTGGTCATCGATGCGATCGCTCCCTATGCGCCCGACGTGGGCGACTGCATCGAGCACATGGATGTCCTCGGCCCGCCTGATATCGAGGAGCGGATCGGCCTGACCGGAGGCAGCATCTTCCAGGGTGGGACGTTGCCGGGCCAGATGTGGGACCGGCGGCTCGAGCCGCGCACCCCGGTGCCCGGCGTCTACCTGTGTGGGGCCGCGACCCATCCCGCCGGGTCGGTGATCGCGCTGAATGGGAGAAATGCCGCCGAGGCCGTCCTCGCGGATAGCCAATAATGTGTGGGAATGGCCGACGCCTCCTATCCCGATGACCTCCGCTACCACCCCGAGCACGACTGGGCGCGGATCGACTCAGACGAAGCTGTGATGGGGATCACCTGGTACGCGCAGGACTCCCTTGGAGAGGTCGTCTTCTACGACCCGCCCGAGGTCGGCTCGACGGTCACCAAGGACTCCTCCTACGCGGAGGTTGAGTCGGTGAAGGCCGTCTCGGATGTGATCGCGCCCCTGTCGGGCGAGATCACCGAGGTGAACGAGGCGCTCGCCGATCAACCGGAGAAGATCAACGAGGACCCCTACGGGGACGGCTGGATGGTGAAGATCAGGCTGTCCGACCCCTCCGAGGCGGACTCGCTGCTCGACGCCGGGCGCTACCAGGCTGACCTGTAGCTAGCCTCTCAGGGGTGAGTCGCTACACCTCAGCCACGGACGCCGACCGCACTGAGATGCTGGAGCGGATCGGGGCCGCTTCCGTCGACGATCTCTTCGAGCAGATCCCCGAGGGAGTCCGCCTCGGCCGGGCAATCGATCTCGAGGACGGGCTGCCCGAGAACGAGGTCCACGGACGCCTCGCCGCCCTTGCCGCGCGCAACGCTGATGCCGAGTCGGAGGTCTGCTTCCTGGGCGCCGGCATGTATGACCACTACGTGCCGGCGATCGTCGATGCGATCACTTCCCGCTCTGAGTTCCTGACTCCGTACACCCCCTACCAGCCGGAGATCTCGCAGGGCGGCCTCCAGGTGATGTTCGAATTCCAGACCGCAATGTCGGAGCTGACCGCTCTGCCGATGTCGAGCGCCGGGCTCTACGAGGGGCCCTCCTCGGTCGCCTCTGCCGGATATCTGGCGATCGGCGCCACCAAGCGCAGGAAGTTCGTCGTCTCCCGCGGCGTGCATCCGCACAGCCGCGAGACGCTCGCGACCTACTCGGTCGGCTACGGCGCCGAGGTGGTCGAGGTCGGGCTCGAGGGCGGTCTTACGGATCCCGCCTCGCTGGCCGCAGCCGTGGACGCCGATACCGCCGCGGTCTTCCTGCAGAACCCAAACTTCGTGGGCTCGGTCGAGGACATCGAGGCCCTCGGCGCAGTGGCTCGCGAGCACGGTGCGCTAGTGATCGTCGCCGTCGACCCGATGACCCTCGGCGTGCTCCGCCCACCGGGCGAGTGCGGTGCCGACATCGCTCTCGGCGAGGGCCAGCCGCTCGGCAACCGCCTCGACTACGGCGGGCCGTCCTTCGGCTTCTTCTGCGCGACCGAGGCCTACATGCGGCGCATGCCCGGGCGGATCGCCGGCGAGACCGAGGATGTCGACGGCCGGCGCGGCTTCGTGCTCGCCCTGCAGACCCGCGAGCAGCACATCCGCCGCGAGAAGGCGACACACAACATCTGCACCGCACAGGCGCTGAACGCGCTCGGGGCGATGATCCACCTCGCCTGGCTCGGCCGCGAGGGGTTCAGGGAGCTGGGCGAGCTGATGATCCGCCGCACGGCCTATGCGCGGGACAGGTTCGCGGCCGTCGAGGGGGTCGAGCTCGCATTCGACGCACCGGTGGCGCGGGAGTTCGCGATCCGCGTCGATGCCCCGGTCGCGAAGGTCCTGGACTTCTGTGCCGAGCGGGGGATCGCCGCCGGATATCCACTCGGGGTTGAGTACGGGGAGGGGATCCTCGTCGCCATCACCGAGCGCCGGACACCGCAGGACATCGACCGGCTGGCCGACGCGCTCGGCGACGCCGTGAGGGAGCTGGCGGGCGAGAAGGCGGGTGTGGCATGAAGGTTGAAATTCCGATGCAGCGCGAGCGGGCGACCACGATCTACGAGAAGTCGAAGGCCGGGCGCCGCGCCGCCGTCCTGCCCGAGGGCGGCGTACCCGAGACCCCGATCGCCGACCTGATCCCCCAGAACCTCCTCCGCTCGGAGCCCCCGAAGCTCCCGGAGATCGCCGAACCGGAGATCGTCCGCCACTACAACCGGCTCTCGCGGCGGAACTTCGATCTCGACTCGGGCTTCTACCCGCTCGGCTCCTGCACCATGAAGCACAACCCCCGGCTGAACGAGCGCGTCGCGGCGCTTCCCGGCCATGCTCGCCTGCATCCCGCCCAGGACCCGCACCGCGCGCAGGGCGCCCTGGAACTGATGTACCTGCTGCAGCAGTCGCTCTCGGAGATCTGCGGCCTGCCTCATGTCAGCCTCCAGCCGTCCGCCGGCTCCCACGGCGAGCTCGCCGGCCTGCTGCTGACCCGCGCCTACCACGCCGATCGTGGCGAGGAGCGAACCAAGGTCCTCACTCCAGACACCGCCCACGGCACCAACCCGGCATCGGTGACGATGGCGGGCTACGAGGTCGTCAAGGTCGCGACGAACCCGGACGGCAGCGTCGACATGGACGACCTCCGCGAGAAGGTCACCGATGACGTTGCCTGTCTGATGCTGACCAACCCGAACACCCTCGGGCTGTTCGACGAGAACATCGAGGAGATGGCGTCGCTCGTCCACGGAGTCGGCGGGACGCTCTACTACGACGGCGCGAACCTGAACGCGGTGATGGGCAAGTCACGGCCCGGGGACATGGGCTTCGACATCGTCCACCTGAACCTCCACAAGTCGTTCAGTCAGCCGCACGGAGGAGGGGGCCCGGGCGCCGGCCCGATCGCCGTCTCCGAGCGGATCGAGCCGTTCCTGCCGCGCCCCCAGGTCGTGCGGCGAGAAGCCCAGAACGGCTCCGACACGGCCTTCTTCGACCTCGACCTCGACCGGCCGAAGTCGATCGGCCGCCTGCGCGGCTTCCAGGGCAACTTCGGCGTGTTCGTTCGCTCCTACGCCTACATCCTGTCCCTGGGCGGCGACGGCCTGACCGAGGCGTCCGAGACGGCGGTCCTGAACGCGAACTACCTGAAGGCGCTTCTCGCGGAGGGGCGAGCCGGCGAGCAGCTTCCGATCGCCTTCGAACGCCATTGCATGCACGAGTTCGTCCTGTCCGGCGCCCCGATGAAGAAGAACCTCGGTCTGAAGACGCTCGACCTGGCCAAGCGCCTGCTCGACTTCGGCTTCCATCCGCCGACGGTCTACTTTCCGCTCCTGGTCGACGAGGCCCTGATGGTCGAGCCCACCGAGACCGAGACGAAGGAGTCGCTCGACGCCTTCGCTGATGCCGTGGAGCAGATTCTCGAGGAGGGCGAGTCCGACCCCGAGGTCGCCCGCAACGCCCCCTACTCGACCCCGGTGCGGCGACTCGACGAGGTCCGCGCGACCCGTCACCCGGTGGTTCGCCAGCCGCTTTGAGGCTGATCCTCTCCTGTCCGGACCGCCCCGGCCTTGTCGCCGCCGTCGCCGAGTTCCTCGCCTCACGCGGGCTCAACATCACCGATGTCGACCAGCACTCCTCGGAAGCCGGCCGCTTCTACATGAGGATGGTGTTCGAGCCGCCGGAGGCTGATGCGGCAGACGGTCTCGCCTCCGACTTCAATGCCGAGGTCGCTCGCCCGAACGAGATGGGGTACCGGCTGACGGGGGCAGGCGAGCGGAGGCGGGTCGTCGTGATGGTTTCGAAGCCGGCACACTGCCTGCGGGAGCTGCTGTGGCGCTTCGACGGCGGCGATCTCCCCGGGTCCCTCGTCGACGTCATCTCCAATCACCCCGACCACCGCGAGGAGGTCGAGCGGCTGGGGATCCCCTACGCGCAGTTGCTCTCGGAGGGGGAGATCCTCGAGCGGATCGGCGGGAGCGCTGATCTCGTCGTCCTCGCGCGCTACATGCAGATTCTCAGCGGCGACTTTCTCGAGCGCGTCGGCTGTCCGGTGATCAACATCCACCACAGCTTCCTGCCCTCGTTTGCGGGGGCCGAGCCCTATCGACGCGCCCAGGACCGCGGCGTCAAGCTGATCGGCGCCACCGCCCATTACGTGACCGAGGAGCTCGACGCGGGCCCGATCATCGAGCAGGACACGGCCCGCGTCTCTCACCGCGACGAGCTGGGGGAGCTGGTGCGAATCGGCGAGGAGATCGAGCGCTCGGTCCTGACCCGCGCGGTGCGAGCCCATCTGGAGGACCGGGTGATCGTCGACGGGAACCGCACCGTCGTTCTGTGAAGATGCCCGCATGAGCCCGGACCGCGAAGTCATCACCGCCGAGGGCGCCCCGTCCGCTGCTGCGGCCTACAGGGTGCCCCGCCGGCCCGAGCCGCAATCGGGGTCACCGAGCTGCCTCGCGGCGCCGCAGTGATGATCGACGCGATCGTCGCAATCTGAAGCCGAAATCGTCGCAATCTAAGCCGAGGTGAAGTCGCTCAGGTCCGGCAGTTTCTGCTTGCGCTCACTGACCGGCTCGAACAGGTCCCCGTGCTCGTCCACGCGCTCTAGGACGTCGGGTGCCTGGAAGACGAGGCGACCGGCGTCGCCTGCGTCGGGGGCGGCCTCCACCTCGTCCCAGGTGACCGGAGTCGACACCGTCGGGCGCTCCCGCGCCCGCATCGAGTAGACGGAGATCGTCGTCTTTCGCTGGTGGTTCTGGGACCAGTCGACGAAGACCTTGCCCTTGCGGTCGGCCTTCAGCATCTTCGAGACGACCTCGTCCGGAGTCTGCTTCTCGAGCAGCTGTGCGATCGCCTTGGCGAACGGCTTCGTCTCGTCGTAGTCCGTCGTCGTGTTCAGCGGGACGTAGACCTGGAGGCCCTTCGAGCCCGAGGTCTTGGGGAAGCACTCGAGGTCGAAGTGGCCGAAGAGCTCACGCAGGCGTAGCCCCACCCGGCAGCAATCGAGGACATCGGCCGGGGGGCCGGGGTCGAGGTCGAAGGCGAGGACGGTCGGCTGGAGCGGCTTCTTCGCGAGTGAGAGCGAAGGGTGGAGCTCGAGCGATCCGAGCTGGGCCATCCAGACGAGCGTCGGCCGGCCATCGCAACAGCAGAAGTCGATCTCACCGGCCCGGGGGCCGGCCGAGACGCGGACGGTTTTCACCCAGTCGGGCCGGTGCTTGGGGCAGCGCTTCTCGTAGAACGACTTCTTCGTGTCCTCGACGCCCTCGGGGAATCGGTTCAGCGTGACGGCGCGCCCCGCGAGGTGGGGCACCATCACCGGTGCGATCTTCGCGTAGTAGTCGACGACCTGGCCCTTGGTGAAGCCGGTCGAGGGGTAGAGCACCTTCTCGAGGTTCGAGAGCTTCAGCTCGCGGCCGTCGACCTCGACGATGCGCTCGGTGCGGGCCAAGCCGCTGCCCTACTTGGAGCCGGACTTGGCCTTGGGCTTGGCCTTCGGCTTCGCCTTGGATGCCGGCTTGCGCTTCGGCTTGGACTTCTGTCCGCGGACCGCTGCAATCGACTCCTCGAGGGCCGCCATCAGATCCGGCGCCTTCGTCGGTTCCGGCTCCTCCGAAGCTGACTGGACGACGTCCTTGCCGTCGGCCTTCTGCTCGATCCGAGACAGCAGCTCCTCGCGGTATTCGTCCTTGTAATTGGTGGCGTCGAAGTCGCCGGTGAGTGACTCGATGAGCTGCTCGGCCATCTCGATCTCGCGCTTCGCGACCTTCGGCTTCGACTGGGGGAGGACGTCGTCGAGCTCAGAGGGCGCCACGACCTCGTCGGCGAAGCGCATCGTCGTCATCGTCAGGACGTTGTCCTTGGCACGGATCGCCGCGAGGTTCTCGCGGCTCCTGAGCACGAAGCGCGCGATCGCTGCGCGCCCCGAGGACTCCATCGCCGACGCGAGCAGGGAGTAGGCCTTCTCGGCGCCGTCGGCCGGGCCCAGGTAGTAGGGGTTCTCGAAGTAGATCGGATCGATCTCGCCGATCTCGACGAAGTCCTGGATGTCGATCGAGCGGGTCTTGGCGGGGTCGAGCTCCGCAAGCTCGTCCTTGGTGAAGGTCACGTAGTTGCCCTTGGTGATCTCGTAGCCCTTGATGATCTCGTCGTAGGAGACCTCTTCGTCGGTGCCCTCGGCGACCCGCCTGTGCTTGACGCGGGCCTTGTCGGACTCGCGCAGCTCGTTGAAGCGGATCGTCTTCCGGGACACGGCGGAGTAGAGCTTCACGGGGACGTTGAGAAGCCCGAAGGAGATGGTTCCTGACCAGATCGCGCGTGCCATCGGAGTGATTCTTCCAGACCCCTACCCGTTGCCCTGCGGGGCGACACCGGGCGCAGCGGTTCTTGCGTAGCCTGAGGCGGATGACCTCGATCTTCTCCGGCATCCAGCCGACCGGCGCCAAGCACCTCGGCAACTACATCGGGGCCATTCGCCAGTACGTGGAGGGCCAGGACCGGGCGGATCCGGCGATCTACTGCATCGTCGACCTGCACGCGACAACCGTCGCCTACGACCCCGGCGACCTGCGCGAGCGCGTGTACGACACGACCGCGATCCTGCTCGCCGCGGGCCTCGATCCCGCGCGCTGCATCCTCTTTCGCCAGTCAGACGTCCGCGAGCACACCGAGCTGGCCTGGCTCCTCTCGGCCGTCACAGCCCACGGCGACCTCAACCGGATGACGCAGTTCAAGGAGAAGTCCGCGAAGCAGCGCGAGCTCGTCTCGGCCGGCCTCTTCGTCTACCCGGTGCTGATGGCGGCCGACGTGCTCGCCTACCGGGTGAGCGAAGTCCCGGTCGGCGAGGACCAGCTCCAGCACGTCGAGCTGATGCGCGACATCGCGATCCGCTTCAACGAGCGTTTCGGGCAGACCCTCATCGTTCCGGAACACCGCCTTCCCGAGGTCGGCGCGCGGATCATGGATCTCCAGGAGCCGGATCGGAAGATGTCGACGACGGTGGGCGGTGAGTCAGGGAGGGTCTACGTCCTCGACGAGCCGGCGGCGATCATGAAGAAGTTCGGGAGCGCCGTCACGGACTCGGGGCGCGAGGTCGTCCGCGGCCCCGAGAAGCCCGGCATCTCGAACCTGATCGACATCGCCGCCGCCGTGCGTGGCGTGGTACCGGAGGAGATCGAGGGTGAGTTCGAGGGCGCGGGCTATGGCGACTTCAAGAAGGCCGTCGGCCAGGCCGTCGTCGACTATCTGGCGCCGGTGCGCGAACGCTACGGTGAGATCAGGGGCGACGAGGCGGAGTTGGAGCGGATCCTCGCCGACGGCGCGGGCCGCGCCCGTGAGATCGCCGCGGGGACGGTCGCCGAGGTCCGCGATGCGATGGGAATCGGCCTGAACCGCAACTAGGCGGCGCGAGGGCTGTTCGGAATAGGTACCGTGCTCAATACTGGGTATTTGGCGGACGACGAAAGGGACGTGCATGAAGGCGAGAGGGAACTTGCGAAGGATGAGGCTTGCCGCTTTGGGCTGCCTCGCGATCGGTCTGATCGGCACTGCGTCGGCGCAGGCTTCGATTCCCCTCTCGGGAGCCGTTGCGCGCCCGCTCGACACGACCGAGCAGAACGCCACCTCGCACTTCCACCTCCATCTCAATCTCGGCGGCTCCGAGCACATCAAGGATTTCCGGACCGAGCTCGCGCCCGGGATCGGCAATGACCTCAGCCACCCGCTCTGCTCGCCGGCGGCCTTCAAGCAGGACGCCTGTCCGGCCAACTCGCGGGTGGGATCGACCACCGTCAACGTCTCCATCGGCGGCATCGTGCCCCAGGACATCTCCGGCCGCCTCTACTACGTTGACCAGGACCTCGCCGCGGGATTCGTGCTGCCGGGCATCGGGATCATCCTCGACAGCCCGCCTCCGGCCCCCAAGGCCTACCAGCGGGGCCGCACCGAGATCGACCAGAAGCGCGGCGGCACCAGCAACGTGGTTGAGAACTTCCCGACCAGCTCGGGCGGGCTCATAGACCTCCCGCTGCGGATCAACTCGCTTGACATCGTGCTGAACCCGGACTTCTACCGCAATCCTCCGACCTGCCGTGAGGCGACGAGCAACTTCATCGTCACGAGCTACGAGGACCCCGGAAACCCCACCGAGGTCAGCGACTCCTTCCTGCCGACCGGCTGTGCGCCGAGGGAGTTGCCGACTTGCGCCAAGCGGCAGGCGACTATCGTCGGCACCAACCGGAGCGATCACCTCAAGGGGACCCGTGGGCGCGACGTGATCGTCGGCCTCGGGGGCAACGACACCATCCGCGGTCTCGGAGGCAACGACATCATCTGCGGCAACCGGGGCAACGACCGGCTGATCGGCGCCCGGGGCCGCGACCTGCTCGTCGGCGGGGCCGGTCGCGATGTGCTCCTGGGCGGCCCGGGCAGGGATCGCCTCTACGGCGGTCCGGGCAGGGACAGGCAGCGCCAGTAGGGCGGGGCGTCGAGGCGGCCGAGCGCCGCTCTAATCTTCGGTGGTGATGACCGTCCGGGATCTCGACCTGGAGCTCGACGTATTCGCGGGCCCGTTCGACCTGCTCCTCGCCGTGGTGCTGCGGGAGGAGGTCAGCCTCCTCGAGGTCGAGCTGGGAGAGATCGTCTCCGCCTACATCACCCACCTCGAGCGCGAGGGTGAGCTGGAGCTCGAGGTGGCGACCGAGTTCCTGGTGCTGATCGCCGCTCTCCTGGAGCTGAAGTCACGGTTGATGTTGCCCGGCGCCGACCCCGAGCTCGACGAGCTGGCTCCGGAGGAGGCGGTCGAAGAGCTGCTGGCCCGGATGCTCGAGTATCGCCGGTATCGCGACGCCGCGGCGACCCTGACGGAGCGCTTCGAGGCGAATCGCGGCTTTCTCTATCGCTCGGCGCCGCTGCCCCGCGAGCTTCGCAGGGTGGCTCTCGAGGCCGCGACCGCCGCCTATGACCCGGACCGGCTCGCTTCTGCGCTCGGTGAGCTGCTCGAGGAGCCGCCTTCACCCGACACCGGGCACATGCGCGCGACGGTTTCACTCGAGCGGCGTCTCAGTGTCCTGCGCGACGCGCTCACGGCGACGCCCATCTTCGACTTCGACGAGCGCTTCGGGTCCGAGGACCGGCTCACCCAGGCCGTGACGGTGTTCGCCCTGCTCGAGCTCTACCGGAAGGGCGAGGTGAGCTGGCACCAGCCCAAGCCGTTCGGCCCGATCGAGGTCCGGCGCGAGACCGCGGCATGAGGGACCTTCCGAAAGCCGTAGAGGCCCTGCTCTTCCTCTCGCCCCAGCCGGTCGAGACCTCCGACCTTGCACTGGCGCTCGAGGTGCGCGAGGGCCAGATCGACGAGGCGATCGAGGTCCTGCGCGAAGACCTTGCGCCGGGCAAGCGGGGCATCGTGTTGCGCCAGGAGGGCGGTGGGTTCGCCCTGGCCAGTGCGCCGGAGCACGAGGATGCCGCGCGCCGTCTCCTCGCCAATCCGCGGACGCCGCCGCTCACCCAGGCCCAGGCGGAGACCCTCTCGATCGTCGCGTATCTGCAGCCGGTCTCACGGCCCGAGGTCGCGCGGATCCGAGGCGTCTCGTCGGAGTCTGCGGTCCAGACCCTTTCCGAGCGCGGGCTGATCGAGGAATCGGGCCGCTCGCAGTTCGGCGCCGCGATCTTCCGCACGACCCCGCTCTTCGAACGTCAATTTGGCCTCGATGGCCTCGAGGCGCTTCCGGACCCCTCGAAGTTCGACCCGAGCCCGGAGGACGAGCGGGAGCTCCGCGATCGTCTGCTCAAGGCCGGGGAGCAGCGCGCCGAGCCCTGACCGATGCGACTCGTCAAGTATCTGGCTCACTGCGGCGTCGCCTCGCGCCGCAAGGCCGAGGTGATCATCGGCGCCGGAAGGGTGACGGTTGACGGCGAGACCGTTCGTGATCCGGCCCGGGCGGTCACCGGCGAGGAGGACATCAGGGTCGACGGCGACGCCGTCTCAGCGGAGCGCCCCGAGGTTTGGCTCATCAACAAGCCGGCCGGCTACATCTCGACGGCCCGTGAGCCGGGGAGCCGCCGCGCGGTCGTCGAGCTGGTCAACTCGCGCTCACGGCTCTATCCGGTCGGGCGCCTCGACGCGGAGTCGACCGGCCTCCTCCTCCTCACCAACGACGGCGAACTGGCCAACCGGCTGACGCACCCCCGCTACGAGGTCGAGAAGACCTACATCGCGACACTGAAGCGGCCACCGCGCGGGCCCGAGCTGAAGCGCCTCGCGGCCGGAGTTGAGCTCGAGGACGGGATGACGGCGCCGGCCAAGGTCAGGCGCCGCGACGAGCTGACGCTGCAGATCACCATCCGGGAGGGTCGCAACCGGCAGGTGAGGCGGATGGTCGAGGAGATCGGCAACCGCGTCGTCTCTCTGGAGCGGGTTCGGCTCGGGTCCCTGGGCCTCGGCGACCTCATACTCGGCCAGAGCAGGCGGTTGACCGATACCGAGGTCTCGCGGCTCTGGGAAGATGCCCGGCGTGCCGAATCAGACTGATCCCCAGCGCCTCTACGCCGTCCGCGGCGCCGTTCAGGTGGAGCGAAACGACCGCGACGCGATCCTCGCCGCGACCGGCGAGCTGCTCCGCGAGGTCGTTTCGCGCAACTCGCTGGACCCGGAGGCGATGGTGAGCTGCATCTTTACGACGACGGATGACCTCGACGCCGAGTTCCCGGCGGTCGCGGCCAGGCAGCTCGGGCTCGAGTCGGTGCCGCTCCTCTGCGCCCGGGAGATCGCCGTGCCGGATTCGATGCCCCGGATCGTCCGGGTGCTCCTGCACTACTACGCGGATGCCGGGGGTGCGCCCGCCCACACTTACCTGGGCGCCGCTCGGGAGCTGCGCTCGGACCTCACGGCGGCGCAGTGATGACGATCACCTTCGCTGAGAAGCTCGCCCGGATGCCGGGCTACCAGGCCGGCGTCCCGGCCGGTCAGGCTCCGGAGTCGGTCGCCGCCGAGGAGATCGCGCAGCTCGCTTCGAACGAGTCGCCGATGCCGCCCCACCCGGCGGTCGTGGAGTCGATCAAGCGGGCGGCGACGGCGATGAACCGCTACCCGGACCCGAGCGCGACGCTCCTGCGGCGGCGGATCGCCGACCGTTACGAGACCGAGCCCGGGCGGATCGCCGTCGCGAACGGGAGCTGCGAGATCCTCCTCGCGGCGGCGCTTGCGCTCTGCGAGCCGGGCGACGAGATCGTCTACGCGTGGCCCTCGTTCTCGATGTACCCGTATCTGCCGGCGCTCTCGGGTGCCCGCGAGATCCGGGTCCCGCTCACCGAGGACTTCACGCACGACCTCGAGGCGATGCTCACCGAGGTGACGGCCGCCACCCAGATCCTGATCGTCTGCAACCCGAACAACCCGACCGGCACCTACATCCCGGCGGAGCGGATCGCCGCGTTCTGCGCCCAGGTGCCGCCGCACGTCACGGTCATCCTCGACGAGGCCTACATCGAGTTTCAGGCTGTCGACGATCCCGACGCGACGATCGACCTCCTGCCCGACTTTCCGAACCTCGTCCTGATGCGGACCTTCAGCAAGTGCTTCGGCCTGGCCGGGCTCCGGGTCGGCTACGCGCTGTGCAACCCGGCCTTCCGGGCCGCCGTCGACGCCGTCCGCCAGCCGTTCAGCGTCAACGCGCTGGCCCAGGCCGCCGGGGCCGAGGCGATCCGCCATTCCGACGATGTCGCCGAACGCGTCGAGCGGACGCTGATCGAGCGCATCCACGTGGAGTCCGGGCTGGAGGAGCTGGGCTTCACAACCGCCGACACCCAGGCGAACTTCTCCTGGCTCGCTCTCGGCGATGCCGACGAGTCCGCTGTAGTCGCGGCTCTGGCGGAGCAGAAGATCCTCGTCCGGCCAGGCACTCCGCTGGGCGCCGCCGGTCATCTGCGGGTGACATATGGCACGCGCGCGGAGAATGAGCGCTTTCTTTCGGCGCTCGGCTCTGCTACAAGATGAGGACCGTGAAGCGCTCGGGACACATGCAGAGCCATTCGGGCACCGCAACCGCGGCCGCCCCGCTCGCACCTGCCCGCGGCAGCTACCGGTATTGGCGATTTAGCTAGGCAGTCGGTCCGGGCCGAGCCCGGACCCCATGTGTAGGCTTTTTCGGCTTTGGAGAGAGGTGGCAGCAAGATGATGATCGGCATGACCAAGGGCTCGACACACGACCGTGTACGCGACCAGCGCATCGAGCGCGTGGTCGAGCTCGCATCCCCCGACAAGCTTTTGGGCCAGCATCCGCTCGGCCCGGAGCGTGAGCGCCTCGTGATCGACGGCCGTGCGGCGGTCGAGGCGGTGCTGAGTGGCTCAGACGACCGGCTGCTCGTGGTCGTAGGCCCGTGCAGCGTCCACGATGTCGAAGCGGCTTACGAGTATGCCCAGCAACTGGCGGTGACCGCCGGGGCTCTCGGCGAGGACCTCCTGATCGCGATGCGGGTCTACTTCGAGAAGCCGCGCACGACGACGGGCTGGAAGGGGCTGATCAACGATCCGCACCTCGACGGATCCGCTGACGTCAACACCGGCCTCGAACAGGCCCGCACGCTGCTTCTGCAGGTGCTCGACGTCGGGCTGCCGGTCGGCTGCGAGTTCCTCGACCCGATCACGCCCCAGTACATCTCCGACGCCGTGTCCTGGGGCGCGATCGGCGCTCGGACCACCGAGAGCCAGATCCACCGGCAGCTCGGTTCGGGACTCTCGATGCCGATCGGCTTCAAGAACCGCACCGACGGGGACGTCCAGGTGGCGGTCGATGCGGTGCGCGCGGCGGCCGCGTCCCACGCCTTCGCCGGGATCGACGACAGCGGGTCGCCCGCCATCCTCCACACGAGCGGCAATCCCGACGGGCACGTGATCCTCCGTGGAGGCCGGGCGGCGCCCAACTTCGGTCCCGATGCCGTCACCGGGGCACTGGCCAAGCTCGCCAGGGCCGGCCTGCCCGAGCGCCTCGTCATCGATGCGTCCCACGACAACAGTCGCAAGGACCCGGCCCTCCAGCCGCCGGCCGCAGAGTCGATCGGCGAGCAGGTCGCCGAGGGAAGCCGCGCGATCGTCGGCGTGATGCTCGAGTCATTCCTCGTGGCGGGCCGGCAGGACCTCGGCGCCGACGCACCGCTCACCTACGGCCAGTCGATCACCGATGCCTGCATGGACTTCGATCAGACGGCCGCGGTGCTCGAGGGCCTGGCGGCGGCGGTGCGGGCCCGGCGCGACGGATGAAGGTCGCCGTCCTCGGAGTCGGGCTGATCGGCGGCTCGATCGGGATGGCGGCGAGGCAGCGCTTCGGAGCCGCGGTGGTCGGGTTCGATCCCGACGCCGGCACTGCCGCGGAGGCCGAGGCTGCCGGCGCCGTGGACGCGGCGGCGAAGTCGGTCGAAGCGGCCTGCGGGGACGCGGACGTCGTGTTCTGCGCTGCGCCCGTCGGAGCGCTGGTCGATCTCGTTCCCGCCGCCCTCGCTGCCGCCGGTGACGATGCGGTCGTCACCGATGTCGGATCGACGAAGCGCGAGATCGTCACCGCCCTGGCGTCGGAGGAGCGCTTCATCGGCGGCCACCCGCTCGCCGGAGCCGAGACCGCCGGGCTCGCCGGCGCGCGCTCGGAGCTCTTCGACGGTGCGCGCTGGTACCTGACGCCGACCGAGCGCTCGAGCGGGCTGCTCTACGACCGCCTCCAGCGCCTCGTCGCCGGGCTCGGCGCCCGCCCGGAGGCCATCGACGCCGATGCGCACGACCGGCTGATGGCGCGGATCAGCCATCTCCCGCACGTCTTCGCCAACGCGCTCGTCGAGGGAGCGGACGCGGACGACGCGCGCGTCCCGGAGGCGGGGCCCAGCCTGCGCGATGCGACCCGCGTCGCCGGTGCCAACCCCGCCATCTGGGCCGATATCTACGCCTCGAACCGCGAGGCCCTCGCCGAGTCGATCGACGAGGCCATCGCGCGCCTCGAAGCCGCTGCGAAGCTGATCCGCTCCGGGGATATGGAGGCACTGGGCGACTGGCAGGCCCAAGCCGGGGAGAGCCGCCGCGCACTCCTGGAGACGTCCGCCGGAGCCGGCCCTTTGCGAGAGCTGCGGGTGCTGATGCCGAACCGGCCCGGCTCGATGGCCGAGCTGGCGCTTGCGCTGGGGCGCGCCGGCGTCAACATCGAGGACATGGCGCTGCACCCCGCGCAGGACATGAGCTCGGGTGCGGTCACGCTCTGGATCGCCGGTGACGACGCTGCCGACCGGGCGGCCGAGCTGGCGCGTGAGCTCGGCCACATCGTCACCGCCGAGCACTGATGGCGACCACGCGCTTCGACGCGAGCGGCCCACTCCAGGGGACGCTGCACGCTCCAGCGGACAAATCGATCTCCCACCGGGCCGCGCTGCTCGGTGCGATGGGGGATGGCGAGACGACGGTGGAGGGTTATCTGGACTCCGCCGACACGCGGTCGAGCCTCGCAGCCGTCGCCAAGGTCGGAGCGAAGGTCGAGGGCGCTTCCCGCGATGCGGTGGCGCCTGAGCTGAGGATCACGGGCGTCGGCCTGCGCGGAGCCGCCGGCGCGAGGATCGATGTCGGCAACGCCGGGACCCTGATGCGCCTCATGCCGGGCTGGCTCGCCGGGCAAGCTGAGGGCGAGTGGACGCTTGACGGCGACTCTTCGATTCGCCGCCGCTCGGTGGACCGGGTGGCCGACCCGCTTCGTCAGATGGGGGCCGACATCGATCACGAGAGCGGAGGCCTGCCGCCGCTGCGGATCCGCGGAGCGTCCCTGCGCGGCATCATCTACGAGCTGCCGGTCGCGAGCGCGCAGGTCAAGTCCTGCCTGCTGTTCGCGGGGCTCTCAGCCGAGGGGGAGACGCGGGTGGTCGAGCCCGAGCCGAGCCGGGATCACTCGGAGCGGATGCTCGCGGCGGCCGGTGCGAGCGTGCGCCGCGAGGGGGCCGCCGTCATCGTCGAATCGGCCGACGCGATCGCTCCGGGAAGGATCGTCGTTCCCGGCGACATCTCCTCCGCCGCGTTCCTTCTCGCCGCCGCTGCGATCGTGCCCGAAAGTGACGTGACCGTCGAGGGCGTCGGCCTCAACCCGACCCGGACGGGGATTCTCTCGGTGCTCGAGCGAATGGGGGCGTCAATCGAGGTCGTACCGGATGACGGTGTTGGCGGCGGGGAGCCGATCGGCTCGGTCCGCTCCCGCTTCGCTGATCTCGTCGGCACGGAGATCGGCGGGCCCGAGATACCGACCCTGATCGACGAGCTGCCGATCATCGCTCTCATCGCCTGCTTCGCCGAGGGTGAGACGGTCATCCGCGACGCCGCGGAGCTTCGCCGCAAGGAAACGGACCGGATCGCCACCGTTGTCGCCGCGCTCACGGCCATGGGTGCGAATGTCGAGCCCACGGAGGATGGCCTCGTGGTCCACGGAGGCGGGGGCGGAGGCGTCGGTGGCGGGACCGTGCGTGCCGAGGGCGATCACCGCATCGCGATGCTCGGAGCGGTTGCGGGCGTCGCGTCGGCCGACGGCGTCGAGGTTGATGGTATGGCCGCGGCCGCGGTCAGCTACCCGGGCTTTGAGGGCGACCTTTCTAGTCTGCAGGCATGGTGATCGCCATCGACGGCCCCGCCGGGGCCGGCAAGTCGTCCGTGGCGCGCGGCGTCGCCGCGGCGCTCGGCTTCACGTTTCTCGACTCGGGGGCGATGTACCGCTGCGTGGCGCTGGGGGCGGTGCGGGCCGGGGTCAACCCGGATGACGCCGGGGCGGTGACCGAACTCGCCGCCGGCCTCGACATCGCATTCGACGGCGAGACCGTGATGCTCGACGGGGCCGATGTGAGCGCTGAGATTCGGAGCCCGGAGGTGACCGCTGCGGCGTCGCGCGTGTCGGTTCACCCGGGCGTCCGCGAGGCGATGGTGGAACGCCAGCGATCTCTCGTCGTCGCCGGCAACTACGTCGCCGAGGGCCGGGACATCGGCACGGTCGTCAGCCCGGAGTCACCCCTGAAGGTCTTCCTGACCGCGTCCGAGGCCGAGCGGGCACGCCGCCGCGCCGCCCAGGACGGGATGGAAGCCGCGGAGGTCCTGGCGGCGCAACGTGAACGCGACGAGCGCGACCGCTCACGCCAGCACGGCGCCCTGAGGGAAGCGACCGACGCGGTGGAGGTCGACACGACGGGGATGCCGGCCGAAGCCGTGATCGAGCGCGTCGTCGGCCTGGCTCGCGAGCGGGGATTGGCATGAGCGACGCACCCGGAACGCTCTCGCTCGGCACGGCACGCCGGGCCGTCGCCGTGGTCGGGTTCCCGAACGTCGGCAAGAGCACCCTCGTCAACCGCCTGGCCGGGGGGCGTGAAGCCGTCACCGATGCGGAGGCCGGGGTCACGCGGGACCGCAAGCGCCTCGTCTCCGAGTGGAACGGGATGCAGTTCGACCTGATCGACACCGGTGGGATCGACCTGGCGGATGAGGCGGAGCTCTCGCGAGACGTGCAGGAGCAGGCTCGAGCCGCGATCGATGAGGCGGCCGTGATCCTGCTCGTCGTCGACGCCCGCCTCGGTCTGCGGCCGGGAGACGATGAGGCCGCGAAGATCCTCCGCGGCGCTCCGGTGCCGGTGATCGTCGTCGCGAACAAGGTCGACCGGCCGGCCGACACCCACCTCGCGGCGGAGTTCAACCGCATGGGCCTCGGGGAGCCGATGTCGGTCTCCGCCACTCACGGCCTGGGAACCGGTGACCTCCTCGACCGCGTCGTCGAGGCGCTTGGCGAAGCCCCCGAGGAAGCGCCTCGTGACGACGCCGTCCAGGTCGCCGTCATCGGCAGGCCGAATGTCGGCAAGTCGTCTCTCATCAACAAGATGCTCGGCATCGAGCGGGTGATCGTGTCGCCGATGGCGGGCACGACGCGCGACTCGATCGACACCAGGGTTGAGCTCGATGGCCGGCCGGCGGTTCTGATCGACACCGCCGGGCTGCGGCGCCGCGCGAAGGTCGCGGGCACCGTCGATTACTACGCCCAGCTCCGTTCGGAGCGCTCGGCCGAGCGGGCGGACGTCGCGATCGTCGTCTGCGATTCATCGGAAGGGGTCACCTCGGAAGACCTCCGTGTCGTCGAGTTGGCGATGCGATCAGGCTGCGCAGCCCTCCTCGCGCTGAACAAGTGGGACGTCACGCGGACCGATATCGACGACGCCCGCGCCCGCGTAGCCCGCAAGTCGAGGCTGTGCCCGCAACTCGTCACCTGCTCCGCACTGAGCGGCCGAGGAGTCGCATCCTTGCTCGGCCGTGCGCTCGAGCTCGCCGACCGCCGCGCCCAGCGGATGCCGACCCCCGCACTCAACCGCTTCGTCGCCGACGTCGTGGCCACCACTCCGCCTCCCGCCCGCCGGGGCCGGCGGCTGCGGCTCTACTACTCCGCTCAGGTCGGTGACGAGCCGCCCCGCGTGGCGATCCAGGTCAACGACCGCCGCCTGATCGCGCAGGGCTGGGCATACCACCTCGAGAACCGGATGCGCGAGCACTACGGCCTCGACGGCGTGCCGCTGATCATCGACTTCATCCCCCGGTCTCGCCGGTGAGGGACATCTGGTTCAGCCATCCGCCGGCGTTCCGGCGCCGCGTGGCGGTGCTGCTTGCGATCGTCGCCCTCTTCGCGGTCTACAAGCTGGCGACGAAGTCCGGCGGCGACGGGCCCGAGGGTGGCGCGATCGCCTTCGTCCCATCCGACGCCTACGCGTATGCGCACGTCGATCTGGACCCCAGTTCCGATCAGTTCGCGCAGGCGCAGGATGTCGGCGCTCGGTTGCCCCACCTCGACTCGATCGTCAAGGGGCTGGTCGGCTACGACATCGGTTCCCTGGCCGGCGATGAGGCCTCGGTCGCCGAGCTCCCGCTGAGAGGCGGAGCCCCGGAGACGCTCCTGATCGCGGCGATCGGAGGCGCCGGCGCCGCCGATGGGTTCCTCGTCGAGGCCGCCGGCCAGCCCACCGGCGAGGGTGAGTACCGGGGCGAGAAGATCGCCGAGTACGCGGGCGGGATGGCGAGCACCGAGCAGGACGGCTTCCTGCTGTTCGGCCCGGCAGCGGCGGTGCGAGCGGGGCTCGATACGAAGGCCGAACCGAACGACTCCCTGGCGACCGACGAGACGGCGCAGGAGGTTCGCGGCGCTCTCCCCGGGAAGCGCTTCGCCGACGCGTACGTGTCGCGGGACGCCTACAGCCTGATCAGCGGCACCGAGCTCGGCGGGGCGCTCGACACATTCACGAACTTCGACGCCAGCAAGGGGCTGGCTGTCGCGGCGGTTGCGACTCCGGACGGCTTCTCGGTGCAGATGGCCTCCGATCTCGATCCCGACAAGGTCGCATCGGCTCCGGGTTTCCTCTCGGCATTCCCGTCGTTCGACCCGTCGCTCGCAGCCCTGTTCGACTCGGGCACGCTGGCACTGATCCAAATCGGCGACCCGTCGAAGACGGTGACCGGTCTGCTCGACCAGGCCGAGGCGGTGCAGCCGGGCATCTCGGCCGCCTATGAACGCCTGCGGGCGCAGCTGCGGCGCGAGGACGGCTTTGACATCGCCGACGACCTGATCGCCCAGCTCGGCGACGAGATGGCGGTCGGCATCGCCCCGGGCAAGGGCGATCCGTACATAACCGCCGCGTTTGACGGCGTCGACGAAGTCCAGGCCCGCGCCGCGGTCGCACGGCTGGCCGCCCCGCTGATCGGTTCCGTCAATCCGTCTCGGACAGGGCAGGCACCCAGCTTCTCCCAGGCCGAGGTCGACGGCACCCGAGTGGTCAGCCTCCAGATCTCACCGGCGACCACCGTCTCGCTTGCGGCCTTCGACGGGCATCTCGTCGT
Source organism: Solirubrobacterales bacterium (assembly GCA_038258095.1). Classification (GTDB taxonomy): domain Bacteria; phylum Actinomycetota; class Thermoleophilia; order Solirubrobacterales; family 70-9; genus JBBSQE01. The sequence goes on from JBBSQE010000009.1 coordinate 19,408, forward strand.
CACCACGGATCCCGACGGGGTCAAGAGGGGGATCGAGGGTGACGCCGGGCTTGGGGGCGACCCGGCCTACCAGGCGGTCGGCGACGTGGGCTCCGGAGACCCCTCGGCGCTAGTCTTTCTGGACCTCAAGGGGCTGGTGGCACTGGGCGAGCCGATCGGCTTGACCCGCATCCGGAACTACGATCGCTTCAGGCAGGACTTCTCGAAGCTGGGAGCGCTCGGAGTGAAGGTCAGCACCGACGAGGATGAAATCGACACCGAACTGACGCTGCAGATCAACCAAGGAGATCAAGACAAGTGACGTTCGATACCCCCCAGCTCCCCGAGGGCGAGCACCTCTTCACCTCCGAATCGGTCACCGAGGGTCATCCCGACAAGGTCGCCGACCAGATCTCCGATGGCGTCCTCGACGCCGTCCTCGCGGATGATCCGGACGGCCGGGTCGCCTGTGAGACGCTGGTCAACACCGGTCTCGTTGTCGTATCGGGTGAGATCTCGACCGACACCTACGTCGACATCCAGGAGATCGCCCGGAGCACGATCCGCGAGATCGGCTACACCGATGCCGAGCTCGGCTTCTCGGCAGACTCGGCGGCCGTCCTCAACGCCATCGACAAGCAGTCCGCCGATATCGCCCAGGGTGTGGATCAGGCCCAGGAGGTGCGCGACGAGGGCGGCGACGACGAGCTCGACCTCGCCGGAGCCGGTGACCAGGGAATGATGTTCGGCTACGCGACCCGCGAGACACCCGAGCTGATGCCTCTGCCGATCTCGCTTGCGCATCGCCTCGCCGAGCGCCTGGCCGAGGTGCGAAAGGACGGCTCGCTTCCCTACCTGCGCCCCGATGGCAAGACCCAGGTCACCGTCCGCTACCGCGACGGGGAGCCGGTCGGCATCGAGAAGGTCCTGATCTCGACCCAGCACTCCGAGGACGCCGACCGCGACACGCAGATTCGGCCGGACCTCTGGGAGCAGGTCATCGAGCCGATCCTGCCCGCCGGTCTCTTTGACGCGTCGGAGCTGAACACCCCGGAGAATCTCTACGTCAACCCGACCGGGCGCTTCGTGATCGGTGGACCCGTCGGTGACGCCGGCCTGACCGGGCGCAAGATCATCGTCGACACCTATGGCGGCGCCGCCCGCCACGGCGGGGGCGCCTTCTCGGGCAAGGACCCGTCGAAGGTCGACCGCTCAGCGGCCTATGCGGCTCGCTACGTTGCGAAGAACGTCGTCGCCGCGGGCCTGGCCGACCGCTGCGAGGTCCAGGTCGCCTACGCGATCGGCGTCGCCCATCCCGTCTCCCTGATGGTCGAGACCTTCGCCACCGGCAAGCTGGACGACGCCGAGATCAGCCGGATCGTCACCGAGACCTTCGACCTCCGTCCCGGGGCCTTTCGCCGCTACCTCGACCTGCACCGGCCGATCTTCCAGAGGACGGCCGCCTACGGCCACTTCGGCCGCGAGGAGCCCGAGTTCACCTGGGAGCGGACGGACCGCGTCGACGCGCTGCGCGAGGCGGCCGGGATCGGCGCTGGGGCCGCGGCATAGCGCTAGTCGCTCACCCGGACCTGGGAACGGTTGTCGGTGCCCTCTGCCGCGAGCAATTGACAACCGTCCCCGGGAAATGTCTGGGGACGCTTGCGGGTAAAGCACGATTCAAACGACCCGCAACCGTTTCCAGGTTGATACGAGTGGGGTCTCTGGTGGCGCTACTGCTGGGGCTGCTGGACTTCCGGCGGCTGAGGCTCGCCGAGGCCGTGCGATCCGGCTGAGCTGACGCCGGTCGCCTGGTCGACCTTGTGGACGACCTGCTCGGGCTGGGCGACGCCCTCGAAGATGAAGTCGAAGTCGCCCGAGGCCGCGGTGTCGAAGTCGACGTCGCCGATCTGCATCACTCGCTGGTAGACCGACTGACTGTAGTTCACATTCTGCACGCGCTCGAGCCTCGTCTCCTGGATCTCACGGGAGATGATCCCCCGCTTTATGTTGAGGCGGCGGTTGGTGATCGTGTAACGGGTGGCGACTCGCTTGATGAATCCGGCGAGGACCGTGATCACCAGTATCACGAGGACGACGCCGAAGACGGCGCCCGTGCCCGACGCGAACTTGGCGATTACGCCGGCGATGATCGCGACCAAAAGGCCCTTCAGATAGAAGCCGAGGATCGCCCTCCAGGACGGATGTCCCTCGAAGATGATCTGTTCACCGGCTGAGAGGTTGAAGCTCATGGGGCGAGAGCATATGCCTTTCCGAGGCGGCGTCCGTGGTTGCGCCTACCTTGAAGAGTCCATGTCGATCGCCCGAGTCGAACCGCTCACCACGGCCCGCGCCCTGCGCGGGCCGTTCGACTACCGCCTGCCGGAGGAAATGGAGGAGGTCGGCGTCGGGGCTGTGCTGCGGGTTCCCTTCGGGCCTCGGAGGATCCTCGCGGTCGTCGTCGAGCTCTCCGAGACCTCCGAGCTTGCTCCTGAGCGCCTGGCGGAGCCGATCGAGGCGCTCGAAGCCGGTGCGACGCCCGAGCTCGTGCGCCTCGGCCTGTGGGTTGCGAGCGAGTACTGCTCGACGCCCTCGCGAGGGCTGTCGCTCGTCCTTCCGCCAGGCACGGGTCCGGGCGGGCGCCGGGTGCGCGCGCGGAACGAGCTGCGGGCCCGCCTGACCGCGGCGGGGACGCTTGCTCTGGCAGGGGGCGAGCGCCTCGGCCTGCGCCAGCGTGGCGTCCTCGAGCTGCTCTCGGAGGCCGAGCGCTCGGCGCGGGACCTCGCCTCGCAGGCCGGCTCGGACCGCTCGACGCTGCGCCGGCTCGAGCAACGTGGTCTGATCGAGACCTGGTCTGCGCGGGTACGCCGCCGCCCGTCGGGGGAGGGCCCCCCCGAGCCGGGAGGCCGGGTCGAGCTGAACGCCGAACAGCGGACGGTGGTGGGCACCGTCACGGCGGCTCTCGACGGTGCGGAGGGGGCGCCGCGGGCGCTGCTCATCCACGGCGTCACCGGCTCGGGAAAGACCGAGGTGTATCTCGCGGCGGTCGAGCATGCGCTTGCCCAGGGGCGGGGAGCGATCGTCCTCGTTCCCGAGATCGGCCTCACCCCGCAGGCTGTTGCCCGCTTTCGCGCCCGTCTCGGGGATCGCTTCGCGGTTCTCCACTCCGGTCTGTCCGACGGGCAGCGGTTCGACGAGTGGCAGCGGCTTTACGACGGTGAGGCGACGGTCTGCGTCGGCCCTCGGTCGGCGGTCTTCGCCCCGGTGCGGAACCTGGGCCTGGTCGTCATCGACGAGGAGCACGACCCCTCCTACAAGCAGGAGGGCGACCCGTCCTACGACGCTCGGGCGGTTGCGGGACATCGGGCGGCCGAGAACGGCGCCGTTCTGGTCGCGGGCACGGCCACACCGCGTCCCGAGACCTGGTTGGAGCTGCCGCGCGCGAACCTGCCGGTGCGGGTCGACGGCCTCGGGATGCCGCCCGTCCAGGTGCTGGACGCCCGGCAGGCGCCCCGGAGAGGCGGTCCGCTCATGTCGGAGACCCTCGACGCGCTCGAGGAGGTGCGGCGCCGCGGCGAGAAGGCGATCGTGCTTCTCAACCGACGCGGCTTCGCGCCCTGGCTCACCTGCCGCTCATGCGGGCGCCACTGGGGCTGCCCCAACTGCGACGTGTCGCTGATCACCCACCGCCACGAGGGAACGCTGTGCTGTCACCACTGCGGGCACACCGAGCCCCTGCCCGGGTCCTGTTCGGATTGCGGCTCGACCACCCTGTCCCAGACGGGGGCCGGCACGGAGCGGATCGAGGGGCTCCTCGCCGAGCACCTGGCGCCGATGCCCGTGCTCCGCCTGGATTCCGACACGACGGCCCGGCCGGGCTCCCACGCCCGCATCCTCAGCCGGTTCGGCGAGCTGGGGTCGGCGGTTCTCATCGGCACCCAGATGGTCGGCAAGGGCCACGACTTCCCCGAGGTCACCCTGAGCGTGATCCTCGACGCTGACGCGACCCTGCGGTTCCCCGACTTCCGCGCCGAGGAGCGGACGTTCGCGATGGTGGCCCAGCTCGCTGGGCGGGCCGGCCGGGGGGAGCTCGGCGGCCGCGTGATCGTCCAGACGCTCGCACCCGGTGCATCGAGCATCGCGCGGGCGGCCGAGCACGACTCCGCCGGCTTCCTCGAGGATGAGATCGAGCGCCGCCGAGCCCTCCGCTATCCGCCGTTCTCCCACCTGGTCCGAATTGGCCTTGCATCCGAGGACGAGGGCCGCGTCGATGCCGTCGCCGCACAGATCCGCGCCGAGCTCGCCGTGGGTGTTCCAGGGGGGACGGACATCCTCGGGCCGGCCCCGATGTTCAGGGCTCGCGGGCGCCACCGCAGGCGCATCCTCCTGAAGGCGTCCGATCGGGTTCTGACCGTGACTGCGGTGCGTTCGGTCGTCGAGCCGATGGCCGCGAAGGGCGAGCTGCGAGACGTCGCGCTCGGCGTCGACGTCGACCCTCAATAAAATCCCACCGATGTCCGATTCTGTCGATCCAGAGGAGTCCGGCCCCGAGCCGTCCGGCCCCGATTCCGAGCTTATCGCCCGGCGCGATGCCGCGCTCGGACTCATCATCAAGTTCGGAGACCCGGTGCTGCGGAGCCGCGCGACCGAGGTGACCGACTTCGGGCCCGCGCTTTCCGAGGAGGCCGGCCGGATGGTGGCGATCATGAGCGACGGGATGGGCGTTGGCCTCGCCGCGACGCAGATCAGCATCCTCCGCCGCCTGCTGGTCTTCCAGGCCAACGCCGACTCAGAACCGGCTGCGCTTGTCAATCCGGAGATCGAGTGGGCTTCGGGCGAGCTGTCGACGGCGGAGGAGGGATGCCTCAGCCTTCCCAAGGTCTCGATGGACGTGGAGCGGCCCCTGTTCGTCAGGGTCCGCGGTGTGGATGTCCAGGGCGAGGCGCTGGAGATCGAGGCCTCCGGCCTGGAGGCGCGGGTGCTCCAGCACGAGATCGACCACCTCGACGGCGTCCTGATCCTCGACCGCACCGCGCGCGACCAGCGCAAGGCCGCCATCAGGGCCCTTCGCAACGGGGAGACCTTCAGCCCCTCAGAGGACGAGGACTCCGACCCGGAAGCGGACGAGGTTCTGGCCGTGGACGGGGCGTGACCCGCACGGTCTACCTGGGCACCTCGGCCTTCGCCGCAACCGTCCTGCACCGCCTGGCGGGCACGTCGCACCGCCCGGCGCTCGTGGTCGCCCCGCCCGATCGTCGGCGGGGGAGAGGGCGGACCGAGCAGCCGCCACCGGTCGCCGCCGCGGCATCCGAGCTCGGGATCGATCTCGTTCAGACGGCGGACGCGAACGGGGAGGGGGTTCTCGATCGGATTCGCAGCGCCGACCCCGATGCGGGCGTCGTCTGTGCGTTCGGGCAGATCATTCGCGAGCCGCTGCTCGGAGAGCTCGAGATCCTCAACATCCACCCATCTCTGCTGCCGCGCTGGCGCGGGGCGGCGCCAATCGAGCGGGCGATCATGGCCGGCGACGAGGTGACCGGCGTGTGCGTGATGCGCCTGACCGAGGGCCTCGACTCCGGGCCGGTGGCAGTGCGTGAGCCGGTGCAGATCCAATCCGGTGAGGACTACGGGTTGCTGTCGGAGCGGCTCGCGGAGCTAGGCGGGGAGCTGCTCGTGCGGGCGCTCGACGCCCGCTTGGCGGGAGATCTCGAGTGGTCCGAGCAGGAGGGCGAGCCGACCTACGCGGAGAAGATCGGCCGCGCCGAGCGCCTGCTGTCCCCGGAGCGCCCCGCCATCGACCTGGAGAGGACGGTGAGGGCACTCACGCCGCACATCGGTGCGCAGCTCGAGGTCGAAGGCGGGGATCGGCTCGGGGTCCGAGCCGCGGCGGCTACCGGGGACCGGGTGCCGGCCGGAGCCTTCGAGGTCCACGAAGGCGCGCTGCTGTTCGGCTGCGCCACGGGTTCCCTGCGAATCGATCTGCTCCAGCCTCCCGGCGGGAAGCCGATGCAAGCGGCCGAGTACCTACGGGGGCACGATGTGCCATCGCTCCCGGACGCCCAATGACGGAGATAACCCCGGCGCGCTCGGTCGCCTACGAGGTCATCCGCGGGACCTTCGAGGATGGGGCCTTCACGGATGTCGCGTTTCGGGCCGCCGCCGACGGAGCTGGGCTCGAGGGCCGCGAGCGCGCCCAGGCCCAGCGCCTGACCTACGGCGCGGTCCAGCGCCGCGGCACGAGCGACGCCACGATCGGAGAGCTGTCGGGACGCCCGGCGGTCCGCCTCGACCCGCCGGTGCGGACCGCCCTGCGCCTCGGCCTCTACGAACTTCTGTATTCCGACGGAGCGGCCGACCATGCAACGGTCGACCAGACCGTGGAGCTCGGTCGCCGTGGCGGTTCGCCACAGGCCGCTGGGATGATCAACGCCGTCATGCGCCGGGCGCAGCGCGAGCGCGGCGAGCTGCTCACCAAGGATCGCGACGACCATGACCCGGCAGCCGCGGCTCGCGCCCACTCGGCTCCTCGTTGGCTGGCGAACCTGTGGTGGGAAGAGCAGGGCTCGGACCGCGCCCGATCCCTTCTTGCGGCATCGAACCGGGCCAGCGAGCGCGGGCTGCGCGTCAACACCATGCGCGCTGAGCCCAGCGTGATGGCGGAGCGGCTTCGGCGCGCCGGTGTGACCGTCGAGGCCGCGGATGGCTCATACCCCCTCGCGCCACCCGAATTGCTGATCGCCGAAGGACGGCTTGCCGGCGCCCTCGAGGCGATCGAGCGCGGCGACGTCACGCCGCAGTCGCGCGGCTCGGCCGCCGTTGTCGAGGTGCTCGACCCCCAGCCCGGGGAGGCGATCCTCGACCTCTGTGCCGGGCCAGGGGTGAAGACCGGTCAGATGGCGGAGCGGATGGAGGGACGCGGCGAAATCATCTCGGTCGAGCCCGACGAGGCGCGGGCCGGCGAGATCGCGGCGGCCGCTGAGCGATTGGGGGTCCGCTCGGTGTCGATCTTCGAGGTGGACGCCGCGGAGCTCACCCTCGGGCGGGACTTCGACCGTGTCCTGGTCGATGCGCCGTGTTCGGATCTCGGGGCACTTGCGTCCCGCCCGGACGCCCGCTGGCGCAAGTCGCCGAAGCAGATCAAGCGACTCGCCGAGCTGCAGCAACGGATACTGCGAAACGCCGTGGCGCGGGTCCGTCCCGGCGGCGTCATCGTCTATGCGACCTGCACGATCTCCCACGCCGAAAATGAGGCGAACATCGCCGCTCTCCTCGCCGAAGCCGGAGGGGACCTCCCGCCGCTGACCGTGGACGACCTAGGCGCCCTCTCACCTGGGCTTGCATCAGCGTCGGATTCGCGCTTCCTGCAGATCCTCCCCGACCGTGACGGAACGACGGGCTTCTTCATCGTCCGGCTGCGGCGCGATGGTTAAGGCGATGAAATGCCCCGGTTGCAAGGAGCCTTGGCTGCGGCCGACGCAGCTCGCTGGCCGGTTTCGCTGCGTGTACTGTCTGCGCCGCTACGAGCTCGTGTCGCAGTGCCCCGACTGCGGCGAGCACCAGACGATCGCCCGCATGAGCTCGACCGAGGACATGACATGTCAAAGCTGCGGCGCCTCGATGCTGAGGCGGGTATGACTCTGAACGAACTAGCCGAGTCGCCCCGGGTCGCTCCCTCGATCCTGTCCGCCGATTTCGCGAAGCTCGGCTCGCAGGTGGCTGAGGTGATGGACGCCGGTGCGAGGGTCATCCACGTCGACGTGATGGACGGCCACTTCGTACCGCCGATCACGATCGGGCCGCTGGTCGCCGGAGCGATCGCGGATCGGGTCCACGACGCCGGCGGGGTCATAGATGTCCACCTGATGATCGAGAGCCCCGAGCGGCAGTTCGAGGAGTTCGCGCAGGCGGGAGCCGATTCGATCACCTTCCATGCCGAGGCCACTCCGCACCTCAACCGAGCGATCGGCGCCCTGCACGAGCTCGGGTGCGGTGCGGGAGTCGCGATCAACCCGGGGACGCCGGTCGCGGCGCTCGGAGAGATCGCCGCGATCGCTGACGTGCTGCTCTGCATGACGGTCAACCCGGGTTGGGGTGGCCAGGCTTTCATCGCTACCTCGCCGGACAAGGTGAGCCGGATCGGGGCGTTGGGCGGCAACGCGGCGATAGAGGTCGACGGTGGCGTCGACACCGAGACGGCAGGCTCGGTCGCCGACGCCGGGGCCAGGCTCTTCGTCGCGGGTTCGGCGATCTTCGGCAGCGACGACCCGGCGGCCGCCTACACCGCCATCGCGGCGGCGGCCGGCGCCTCCTGAGTCCCGTGGGTCAGCCCGGAGCGCGCAGGGCTCCGGCGACCTCCTGCCACCACGCGCGGCGCGAGGGCTCGAGCTCACGGCGACTGCCCCGCCGCTCGCAGAACGCGGCGAGCGCCCGGTGCCCCCCCACGGCGACCAGTTCGGGGCTCGTGACCGCGTAGCGCCCGTCGGCGAGTGTCGCCAGGCACCCCGGACGGTCGTGACGGACACGGATCAACCCGGTGACCGGGACGCCGTTGATCTCCTCCGGAGCGGATGGGCTGAGCCCCTCGGGGAGCGGGCGGACTGAGAAGATGAGCGGCGACCCCCGGTGTGGGAGGCGGGGTGGCTTCTCCCCACCGATGGGGCCGTCGTGCCACTGCTTCGTGAGCCTCTCGACCTCCTCCAGTGCTCCACTCCTGGCGAGGATGTGGAGCTCGTCGCCTGCCCTGAGCTGGGTCGATCCGCGAGGGGGGATGGCCTCGCCCTCGCGAGCGATCACGCTGACAAGCGCCTCGCGCGGCAATCCGAGCTCCCGCACCAGGTGGCCGTCGGCCGCGGCATCCTCCTCGATCCGGTGGGCGACCACGTCGCCGCCCAGCCGCTGGATGCGGCTCGACTCCAGCAGGCGCTGAGGCAGGGCGGGCTCCTCGGTCGTCAGGCCGAGGCGGCGGGCCAGCGGCTCGAAGGTGGCGCCCTGGACGAGAGCCGAGGTGACGACGACGAAGAAGACGATGTCGAACAGCCGCTCGCTGGAGGCCACCCCGGCGACGACCGGGAACGTGGCCAGCCAGATCGGCGCAGCACCGCGCAACCCGGCCCATCCGAGCATCAGGCGCTCGCGGTTGTTGAACGGGCTGGGCAGGCTGGCGACAAACGCGGCGAGCGGGCGGGCGACGAAGATCAGGACGGCCGACAGCAGCAGGCCGTCGACCGCCACGTCACCGAGCTGACTCGGCAACACCAGCAGTCCGAGGACGAAGAAGAGCGTGATCTGGGCCACCCAGCTGAGGCCCTGGTGGAAGGCGACGATCGTTCGCCGCGCCGGCAGCTGCACGTCCCCGAGGGACAGTGCCGTCAGGTACACGGCGAGCAGGCCACTGCCGTGCGCGAGCTCGGCCGTGCCGTAGGCGATGCCTGCCACTGCGACCGAGAGGACCGGGAACACCCCCTCGGTCGGCAGGTCGATGCGGCGCAGCAGATCCGCTGCCAGGCGGCCGAGGATCAACCCGACCGCGATGCCCGCGACGAGCCGCAGCGCGAGCGATCCGGCCATGTCGAGCGCTCCGTAGCCCGGATCCTGGATCCAATCGATGAAGCCGATGACGAGGAGCAAAGCGACCGGGTCGTTCATGCCCGATTCGCCCTCCAGTGAGCGGGCCAGCGGACGCTCGAGGCGAGACTCCCTGAGCACCGCGAAGATCGCGGCGCTATCGGTCGCCGCCATCGCCGAGCCCACGAGCATCGCCTGGAGGGTGCCGAGCCCGAAGATCACCTTCGCGGCGATTCCCGCGAGGACGGCGGTCAGGATCGTTCCCACGAACGCGAGCGAGATCGCGGTCCCCAGAACGGGCCGGATCTCCCGCCAGCCGGCGTTCAGCCCACCCTCGAAGATGATCAGGACGAGGCCGATCGTCCCCAGCGTCCTCGTCAACTCCGCGTCGGAGAAGTCGATGCCGCCGACGCCGTCGGAGCCCGCCAGCATGCCGAGCCCGAGGAACAGGAGCAGCCCCGGGATGCGGATCCGGTCGGCGACCAGGGCCGCGCAGATGCCTGCGGCGAGGAGGACGCCCGCGAGGAGGATCAGGTCAGCGTCATGGCCCTCCACGCCGGCGGTTCAGGAGCTCTCGTCGAGGTTCGCGAGACGCATCTCGAGTTCCTCGGACGAACCCGCCTCGGGCACATCCTCCGAGCGCTCGTGGGGACGGCGATAGATGAGGAACAGGAGCCCGAACAGAAGCGCGGCCGTCGCGGCGAAGCCGAGCTCGACCCGCCTGAACTCATCCGTGATGAACGGCAGGAAGTTCCAGGCGACGAAGAAGACCGCGCAGGAGATCCAGCGGATCGAGGCCCGCCGAACCTGGCCCTGGGCCACGCAGGCCTGGTTGACCGTCACCGCGGAGAGGTAGAGCGCCATCCCCAGTGTGATCAGCAGAAGGCCCGCTCGGTCGTAGGTGAACTTCTTTGAGAAAGCGACCTGCATTAGCTGCGGGCCGGCGATCACGACGAAGACCGCCACGACGGCGCCGAACGCGGCGACGGCCAGCAGCACGTTGCGAATGGTGCGGTGGAACTCCCTCTCGGAGTCCTCCTCGCCGCCGTGGTGGAGCGTTGTTAGGTGGGGGAGGAGGCTGGTCGACACCGCCTGGAAGAGTTGCAGCGGGGCCCGGGCGATCATCAGGACGTTGAAGATGAACCCCGCGGCAGCCGCCCCCTCGAGGCTCTTGATGATCAGTGGCCCGGCGTTCAGGAATGTCTGCTCGGCGAGCATGATGAGCAGGATCGAGGCGGCGAAGCCGGCGCCATGGGCGAGGGAGAACTCGTCCGGCGATCCGCCGTCGGAGGAGGTCGGGGTCGGCGAGGGACGGCTGGATGACCCTTCGGCGGCACGCTTGGCCGCTTGGCGCCGGAACGCGAACGGCACGACCAGCAAGCTCAGTGATGGGGCCGCCACGATGCCGATCGCGACCGCCGACTGGCCGCTGAGCAGGCCGATGGCGACGAGGACCGCAAAGATCGTGCGAAAGAAGGACTCGGAGAGGATCAGCGCCGCGAAGAGGGGAAACCGCCGGTGCCCGGCGAGGTAGCCGCGGGCGAAGTAGCTCGCGGCGTAGAAGAGGACGGCCGAAAAATAGACCCAGTAGAGCGTCGCGTTCCCTTCAAGCAGGCCGTTCTTGATCGGGCCCATGAGGGCAAGGGCGACGACCGCGAACGAGGCGGACAGGCCGAGCTGGATCTTCGCCGCGACGCGAACCGGGCCGGAGTCGTCCTCGCCTCGGGCGAGGTGCTCGGAGATGTGGCGCGACAGGAGCTGGTCGATCGGCCGGTAGAGGGTCGAGACCGTGATGAAGACCGCCGACCAGAGGACCGTGATCTGGCCGTAGTCCGCCTTCGACAGCACGTGCGAGGCGATGAAGAAGTAGGTGTAGGTGATGACGCCGGTGAGGCCGACGCCGATCGAAAGGAACCCGGCCATCTTGCCGTAGTCGGCAGCGGCCCCTTCCGCCGACTCGGCGCCCTCCGTACTCGGATCAGCCATGGATCGTGGCGCCCTCAGGCGCCGATCCGCTCGATCTGCGAGTCGTCCTGGGCTCCGTCGAGGTGGGACGGCTCGACTCCAAGCGAGAGCTCGACGCGGCGTACGCGCTCGAACACCCGCTGGGTCATCACACGCTGCCCGGCGAGGAGATCACCGATGACGCCGAGCGCGACGAGCTGTATCGCGGCGATGAAGAGCACGGCGCCGAGGATCAGGGACTGGATGTGGCCGGTGCTGTCGCCCTCGAGAATCCAGTCGAGGAGGAAGGGCATCCACGCCGCCAGCGCCAGGACGGCCGTGATCGCCCCCGCCGTCGCGAAGACGCGCAGCGGCTCGTAGCGGGCGTAGATCCGCATGATCGCCAGGGCGTTCCGCCGCACGTAGACGCCGGTCGAGCGAAACAGGCGCGATTCGCGGGTCTGCGGGTTCGTCCCGACCGGGACCTGGCCCACGGCGACGAACATCTTGCCGGCCTGGATCAGGCTCTCCAACGTGTAGGTGAAGTTGTCGACGACAATCAGCCCGAGTGCCGCCTCGCGGTCGTAGGCGCGAAAGCCCGAGGTGGCATCGGCCACGTCGGTCCCCGAGAGCCGGCTGACGACCCAGCTGCCCAGCTTCTGAAGCATCTTCTTTGGGCCGGAGAAGTGCTCGATGCGGCCGACCTGCCGATCACCGACGACGAGATCGGCTTCGCCGGCGAGGATCGGCGCGAGGAGGCGCGGGATGTCCGAGCCGCGGTACTGGTTGTCGGCGTCGGTGTTCACGATCAGGTCGGCGCCGAGTTTGAGGGCCGCGTCCAGGCCCGCCTGGAACGCGGCGGCGAGGCCCTTGTTGTTGGTCAGGCGCACCACGTGCTCGACGCCGTTCTCACGCGCCACCTCGACGGTGCGGTCGGTGGAGCCATCGTCGATCACGAGGATCTCGACCTCGTCGATGCCGGCGATCTCCCGCGGCAGGTCGGCGAGCGTCTCTGGGAGGGTCTCCTCCTCGTTCAGGCAGGGAATCTGGATGATCAGCTTCATCAGGAAGGC
>JBBSQE010000010.1:0-31123 GCA_038258095.1 Solirubrobacterales bacterium
TCTTCGGCGACGATGGTCTTGACCGAGGCCACGGCACCGCCGGGGATCTCGATCTCGACCATGTAGGTGCCGATCTCGTGGATCGGCTGATCGAGGCGCACCTTGCGCTTGTCGATCTTGAGGCTTCGCGCGTCGCGGATGGCCTCAACTATCTCCTTCGAGGTGACGGAGCCGAAGAGCTTGCCGTCCTCGCCCGCGCGATGGTGGATCGTCAGCACGGTCTTGGAGAGGAGGGCGGCCGTCTGGCCGGCGCGCTCGAGCGCCTCCTGCGCGGCCTTCTCGGCGGCGGCCCGGCGGCGCTGGGCCTCCTCGAGGGCGCCCTTGGTGGCCGGCTGGGCCAGCTTGCGCGGTACCAGGTAGTTGCGGAGGTAGCCCGAGGAAACGTCGACGGCGTCTCCGGTGACCCCGAGGTCCTCGACGTCCTTCAGGAGGATCGCCTGCGTCATCTCAGCGCTCTCCGACGTAGGGGAGCAGGGCGATCTCCCGGGCGCGCTTCACCGACACCGAGAGCTGGCGCTGGTGCTTGCGCGACAGACCGGTCACGCGGCGTGAGCGGGTCTTCCCCTTATCGGAGAGGAACCGGCGAATCAGGTTCAAGTCCTTGTAGTCGATCTCGTCGACATTGATCCGCGTGTACTTGCGGGGCCGCATCCGATCGTTGAGCCGCTTGCCGCGGCGTGGTGGTCCTGCGTCGTTGCCTCTGGCCATTTGAAGTCTGTGGTTCCTTATGTAGAAGTCGCCCGGGGGAGACCGGGCGAGGCGAGCCGAACGAGGCAATCGTAGCGGCTCGGAGGCCACCGAAGCTCCCCGAAACGGCCCAGGACCCCGATCCGGGGCCCTGGGGGCGCTCAGTTGGGTGCGGTTCGACCGCGCCCAACTAGAACGGGATGTCGTCCTCGCCGCTGCCGCCGCTGCCGACCGCGGCCTCGTCCCCGAAGTCGGAGGTGTCGGCGGGCACATCGGCCTGCGGCGTGAAACCGTTGCCGTTCCCACCGCCAGCGCCACCACCGCCACCGGAACCATCACGGGAACCGAGGAACTGGACGGAGTTGGCGATGATCGAGACCGCCTGCCGTTTGCCGCCGTCCTTCGACTCCCACTCGCGCCAGTCGAGGCGCCCCTCAACGGCGACCGGGCGGCCCTTGCTCAGGTAGTTGGCGCAGTTGTCGCCCTGGGCGCCGAAGACGGTGACGTCGAAGTAGTTGGGCTTGTCGACCCAGTTGCCGTCTTCCTTGCGACGGCTGTTGACGGCCACCCTCAGCCCACACACGGAGGTTCCCCCACCGGTGCTGCGCAGCTCGGGATCCTTGGTCAGGTTCCCGGTGATCACCACCACGTTCACGTTCGTTGCTGCCACGACTAACCAGCTCCTCTCAAGATTTCTTTCTGAGACAGGCAGTCTAAGAGCGCAACCGGCGAGCATTCTCCCCCCATCGGGAGCAAAGGGCGCAAAGAGCGGGTTCGGGTGGTGGGAGGGCTGCGCGAAGGGAGGGTGCGGCTACTCGTCGCGCTCGGAGCGATCGCGGTCATCGCGATCGCCGCGAGGACCACCCCGGCCACGCTCGCCCCCGGAGCGCGCAGGAGGAGCTGAGCCGACTGCGGGAGGAGCGGCGCCGACGGGTGCGTCGGGGTCGACCTTGAACACCCGGAAGCGCAGGATGCCGTCGGTGATCTTCAGGCTGTGATCGAGGTCGACGAGCAGCTTGCGGCCCGCTTCGAAGCGGTACCAGCGGTAGTCGGCCTCGGTGCGCTGATCGATCTCGTAGGCCATCTTGCGGAGTCCCCACGAATCCTCGTGCTTCAGCGTGCCCTCGGAATCGATCTGCCCACGGGCCTGCTGCGCGAGTTCCTCGCGCGCGGACTCCTCGAGCCCGGGGTCCAGCATCAGGACCAGTTCGTATTCGCGGTCTTCGTCAGCCAAAGCGACCGGCGACTATAGCGAGGGACCGGTGATCGCCACACCCGCCTTCGCCTTGCCAGAGGGGAGAAACCCCCGCCGCCGCCCCTTGGGAAGGGTGCGATGGGGAACTTACGTGTCCGCTGGCAGAGCGCCGCCCGGGTCCTGGCCGCGTTACTCGTGGCCGGGATCCTCGCTGCGGCCGGGCCTGGCCTGTTCAGGGCGCCGGAGCCGCCACCGATCGCCGCGGATGTCGGCCTGCCGCGAGGGGTCGCTGTGGCCGCCCCGAGAGGAGATGAGCGGGCGCGGGCTGGCGAGAACGCAGCGGCCGGGGTGGTGGGGGCCGAGGTCGCGCGAGGGCCGAGAGGGCCGACAGATCCCCGCCGGCGCCGAAGCCGGAGCAAGGGCCGCCGCGATCGGGAGCGGCGAGCCAGAGCTCAGCGGGCCCAGGGGCGCCACGGGCGGCGCCACCGGTCACGCCGCGATTCATCAGAGTCTTCCGCGGTCCCCTCCGCCGCGGTCCTGCCGCCGGGAGCCGGACCGGCCGCCCCTGGCTCTGCGCCGGCTCCGGCACCAGCGCCGGTCGCGCCGATGACGTCCCCGGCACCGCCACCTGCTCCGTCACCCGCGCCGACACACTCGGCGTCGCCGAGTGACGGCTCCCAGGAGTTCGCCCCCCACTGAGCGCCCGGCTCAGTGCCTGCGGATGAAGTTGCGGATCACCGGGGTTCCCGGTGAGGTGAACGGGAAGTAGAGCGGCGAGGCGTGGCCTCGGTCCGCCACGATGTAGAGGCGGGAGCGCGGGAAGCGGCGGGCCACCTGCCGGGCTTCGGCGACCGAGGTGATGTCGTCGACCTCGCCGGCCAGGATCAGGGTCGGGAACCTCGCGGATGCCCGCCAATGGCGTGGCACGGGCGGCTCCAGTCCTCCCTTCGGGGGCTGAGGCCAGTTGAGGCAGGTGACCAGGTGCGCCTCCTCGGAGAGGAGGTACTCGCGCCGGCCGAAGGGCGAGAAGAAGCGGGGTGGCAGGCCCTTCACCGCTGAGCCGAGTTGCGCGCGGCGCTTCACGTCCGAGGCCCGCTTGTCCCACATCGTCGGGTAGTCATTGCACTCGACCGCGACCTCGAGGCCGTAGGAGAAGGCCTTGACATCACCGTGGCCGGGCGCCCCCGGATTGGTCAGCTTGCCGAGGCGGCGCGGGTGGCCGTGCAGGAAGAGGCGGTCCGCCTGATCGAGGTTCAGGTAGGACTGCGGCGCGAGCGTCCCCGCCTCAAGCAGGAATCCGAGCAGGTTCCCGGTTGGCAGTCCGGCTGCGTGGAACCGTGCGACCACGCGCTTGAAGCGCCCCAGCGCATTGCCCGAGCAGACCGGCGAGCGCCGGCAGGTGATTCGTAGCCCCCGCCGCCCGGCGGGAAGGAGCGTCCGGTAGTAGGGATCGTTCCCGGGATATGCGGAGTCGAGGATCAGGCCCCGCAGGCCCGATTCGTAGCGCGCGGCGTAAGCCTGGCCCTGAAGCGTCCCGTAGGAGTCGCCGTAGAGGAAGACGCGGCCGAGGCCGAGCGAACGGCGCACTGCCTCGATGTCGGCGACGGTCTCCGCGGTCGTGTAGTCGCTGAAGCGGTTGCCGAGGCGCCGCGCGCACTGGCCGACAGCGATCTGCTCGTCGATCAGGCCCCTCTGGAGCTCGTTGCAGAGCAGGGCGCCTGACGTCCCGGTGCCGCGCGCGTCGATCAGGACGAGATCGCGGCGCCTCAGGAGAGGACGCAGGACGGCGATGAGCGAGCTGGCGTAGGGCTGGTCGGTCGCGGCGTAGCCGGGCCCACCCTCGACGCCGATGATCGTCCCCAGCGAGCGGTGTCTCAGGTCCGTGTGGCGGCGCACGGCGAACCCGACGTGGAGCTTCCTGCCGTCTGGCTGCCGGCGATTTGCCGGCACCGCGATCGAGCCGCACCGGAAAGGCCGCGGCTGGCCGAGGTCGCAGCGGCGGAGTGGGCTATGGGTGAGCAGCGTCGGCCGGGAAGCCGGCGCCGGCGCCGAAGCCAAGGCCGCCCCCGACAGCGCCGCGAACAGCGCCACGGCGGAGACGAGCGCTCTCGCTCTCACGTCCCCGTTGCCCCCACGCCCCGTACCTGCTGAGCGTCACGGATGTCAGCGATCTGCTCGTCGACCCAGTCGCCGGGGTTGCGGGAGAAGATGATCTCCTTCAGCCGCTCGGCCCGCCGCCGCCGTTCGCCCGCCGGCATCGTCAGCGCCCGGTGGATCGTGTCCGCCTGCTCCTGGATGTCGAACGGGTTGACGGAGAGAACGAACTCCTCGAGCTCCTCGTGGGAGCCGGTGTTCTCGGACAGCATGACCACGCCGTCGCGCGTATTCACCGCCGGGGCCTCCTTGGCGACGAGGTTCATACCGTCGAAGATCGGGTTGACCATCAGCAGGTCGAAATGCTTGTAGCGGGCCACCGCGTCGTTGAAGTTCTCGTAGATCCGGAGATCGATCGGCATCCAGTCGGTCGTGCCGTGGCGGTGGTTGACGACCGCGGCGAGGGCATCGATCCGCTCCAGGTACTCCGCGTACTCGGGAACGTCCTGTCGCGAGGGCTGGAGGTGGGCGATGAACGTGACCTTCTCGCGGAACTCCGGATGCTGGCCCAGGAAGGTGTCGAACGCCGTGAAGCCGCGAAGGACGTTCTTGGAGAGGTCTGCACGGTCGACCCGGATTATCAGGTGCTCGCGACGGCGCGACAGGACCTCGCGCTCGGCCTGCGCGACCTCGTTCGAGGCGGCCGCCCTGCTGAGGCGCTCAGCGTCGATCGAGAGCGGATAGGCGCGAACCAGCGTCTCCCCGCCCTCATGGGTGACGGAGGCCCCGCGGAAATCGACCTCGAGGCCGAGCAGCTCGTCGCAGCAGCGCAGGAAGTTGCGGCAGTAGGCGCTGGTGTGGAACCCGATGATGTCGTTCGACAGCATGCCGCGGTAGATCGCCTCGCGGATGCGCCCGGGGAGGATGCGCCAGCTGTCGGGTTGGGACCACGGGATGTGGACGAAGTGGTGGAGAAACGCATCGGGTCGCTGTGCTCGGATGACCCCGGGCGCGGTGTAGAGGTGGTAGTCGTGGAACATCACGAGGGGGGACTCGATGTCCTCGATCTGCTTCAGGACCGAGCGGGCGATGTCCTCATTTACCGTCAGGTAGCCGTAGTCCCAAGCATCGAGCTCCTCCTGGCGGATGTCCGGCGCGTTCGAGAGGTCCCAGAGGTAGTGCTGGATGAACCAGAGGATCGGGTTGGCGATGACGTTGTAGAAGCGGTCGTAGGCCTCGGCCTCGGAGGCGACGAGCAGCACCCGGTAGTCGACACCGTCGATCTCGATCTGCGCGGCTCCCTCACCCTCGCCGGCGACGACGAGGTCCTCGTCGGTGATGGCCGATGCGATCCAGAGCGCCTCCCGGTGGGAGACGAGACCGGAGAGAGCGGTGACCAGCCCGCCGCCTCCCCGGCGCATCGTGCGCTCACCGTTTTCATCCAAATCGAACTGGGCGGGGCCGCGGTTCGAGACGAGGATCAGGGGCTGATCGGGATCATGCGCCATCCGCCTTCCAGACTACCCAGGCTCCGAGGCTTTGAAGTGAACGCACGGCGAGGACCGCCGCGTCGCGGCTCAGCCGCCGCCGGGGCCGCCGGGCCGCGAGCCGAGGGTGACCTCGACGTCCATCTTCTTGTCACCGTCGCGGAGGATGCCGATCTTGACCTTCTCGCCCGGCTTCTGGGCGGCGATCAGAAGCGCGAGATCCTCCGGCCGCGTCACCTTCTTGCCGTCGACCGAAAGGATCACGTCGCCACCGGTGTCGTACTTCCCGGCCTGGAATGTGATCGTCGAGCCGTCGGACCCTTTCAGCCCCGCCTGAGCCGCCGGGCCGCCCTTGACGACGTCAGCGATCAGGCCGCCGGTGTCGGAGTCGATTCCGAGCTTGTCGGCGAGCTGCGGGTAGAGCGCCTGGCTCGATACGCCGATGTAGGCGTAGTCAGCCTTGCCGTCGGCGCGAAGCTGATCGACCGAGCGCTTGATCGCCGAGATCGGTACCGCGAAGCCGACGCCGTCGTTGGCTCCCGACGCCGTCTCGATCTGCTGGTTGATACCGATCACCCGAGCCTGCGAGTCGAGGAGGGGGCCGCCGGAGTTGCCGGGGTTGATCGATGCGTCGGTTTGGATCGCGCCCTCGATCTGGAACTGGGTGAGCGACTTGACCGAGCGGTCGATCGCGGAGACCACGCCGACCGAGAGCGACTGCAGCTCGCCGAAGGGGCTCCCGATCGCCGCGACAGGCTCACCGACGACGAGGCTGTTGTCGTCGCCGAGCTCGAGCGGCTTCAGGTTGAGGCCGTCGGGATCGATCTTGATCAGCGCCACGTCGTAGAAGGGATCGAACCCGAGGACTTCGCCGCTCACGACGTTGCGGTCGGGGAACTCGATGAAGACCTGGTCGGCGACCTTGCGGTCGGAGCCGTTGCCGTCGGTGACGACGTGCGCGTTGGTGACGATCTCGCCATCTGGGTCGAGGACGAATCCGGAGCCCTCGGCCGCGCTCGCCCCGCCCCCCAGGGCGCCCGAGCCCGAGGCGCCGAAGACGGAGCGGATCGTGACGACTCCGGGTGAGGCGTCCTTGAACACCTGCGCAGCGTCGAAGCCGGTGTCGGCGGCCTGCACGACGACCTGGGGCTTGGCCGTTTCCGTGGTCGTGGTCGACGGGGCGCTCGCCTGGTCGGTGCCGGAGCCCGAGCTGCCGCCGCAACCGGCGATGGCCAGGGCCGCGGTGCACGTTGCGAGGGCAAGGGCCTTACGGCGGCGTCGGCGATGGGCGGCGCCGCGCAGGGACATGGGGCTCAAGCGTGGGCTCCGTTCGGTGTCGCGGCGGCGCTCAGTGGTGCTGCCGGTGGAAGGTCGAGTGTGAAAGCGGTGAACCCGCGTCGCGACGTGACCGCGATGCCGCCGCCCATCCTCTGGGCGAGCTCGCGGGCGATGGCGAGGCCGAGGCCCGAGCCGGAGACGGAATCACCGGTATAGAAGCGGTCGAAGATCTGTGACTGCACCCGCCGGGGGATTCCCGGCCCCTGGTCGGAGACGGTGATCTCGGCTCGGCTGTTCTCGATATAGCTGGTCATGGTCACCTGGGTCCCCTCGGGCGTGTGCCTGAGAGCGTTGTCGAGCAGGATACGGATGATCTGCCTCGTCCTCTCCGGGTCCGCCTCGGCCAGCGCCGGCTCGACCGGCCCCCGAACCTGGAGGCGTGAGCCCCGGCGATCGGCGATCGGGCCGAACTCCCGAGCCACCTGCCGTGCCAGCCTGCCGAGGTCGACCTGCCCCGGATCGATCTCCAGCGCGCCGGAGTCCAGCTTGGAGAGGTCGAGGAGATCGGTCGTGAGCTTCGTCAGCCGGTCCACCTGCTCGCGCATGTTGCGAACGAAGTCCGCCCGCACCTCCGGGTCGGGGTCCTCGTCCTCGAGGAGCTCGACGAAGCCCCCGAGGGAGAAGATCGGCGTCCTGAGCTCATGCGACGCATTTGCGATGAACTGCCTGCGGGCGCGCTCGAGGTCGGCAAGGCGGCGCTGCATCTCGTTGAAGGTCATGGCGAGCTGGCCGAGCTCGTCGGTCGAGTCGACCGGGATCGGCGTTTCGAAGTCTCCGTCGGCGACCTGCTGGGCAGCCTCCTCCAGGCGGCGGAGCCGCTTCGATAGGGCTCGAGCGGCGAGGTAGCCGGCGGCCAGCGCCAGGAGCAGAGCGATGCCTCCGGCGATGAGGATCTGCCGCTTGATCAGCGCGACGTTTGACTCCACCTCGCCGAGCGGCTCCGAATAGACGGCGATCCACGTCGGGTTCGAGCGCGGGATCGGCAGGGCAACCTCGGCGAGGCGCCCGCCTGCCCCTGCGTCGACTCCGGCCACCGGACGTCCGGCGGCGGCCTCCGCCGCGAGGGTGAAGGGATCCTCGACCGGCCCCCGTTCCAGGGCCGAGTCGCTGAGGACGAACATCGGCTGACCTTTGCCCGGGACGCCGAGGATCGTCACCCGCGAGTCGGTGAGCTGGGAGATCCTCCGAAGGAGCGACGTCAACTGAGCCGGCGCCAGGTCCTCGCTCATCGCCGCGACGATTCGCGGCTCTCGCAGGGTCCCGCGCTTCTCGAGACGGGAGAGCTTCTGAGTGGTCAGGCTCGACTCGAGCTGGGGAACGACATAGAGGTACACGAAGCCGACGGCCGCTGCCGTGATCAGGAAGAACAGCAGGACGAGCCGCGTCCGCACGCTGCGCAAGCCGGCCAGCCGCGTCACGATCTAGTCTCGGAAGCGGTAGCCGACGCCGCGCACCGTGAAGAGGTACTCGGGCTCGCGCGGGTCGGCCTCGAGCTTCTCGCGGAGGTGGCGGATGTGGACGTCGACCGTGCGCGGGTCGCGGTAGTCCGAGCCTCCCCAGACGTGTTCGAGGAGGGTCTCCCGGGCCAGTACCCGGCCGGGGGAGCGAGCGAGGGCGGCGAGGATCTCGAACTCGACGTAGGTGAGCCGCGCCTCCTCGCCCCGCACCGTCACCGCGCGCCGGGCGAAGTCGATCTGGAGGTCGCCGCTGGTGATCGGCTCCTCGTCGGCCTGTCCGCCGCCGGGCATCCGGGAGCGGCGGAGAGCTGCCTTGACGCGGCTGCGGAACTCGCGCAGGGAGAAGGGCTTGGTTATGTAGTCGTCGGCCCCGACCTCGAGGCCGACGACCTTGTCGATCTCGTCGCCCTTCGCCGTGAGCATGATGATCGGGACCTGGCTGCGCGAGCGCATCCGCCGGCACACCTCGACGCCGTCCACGCGCGGGAGCATCAGGTCGAGCACGACGAGGTCGAACCGGGCCTCGGCGAACCGCTGCAGCGCCTCCTGGCCGTCGTGGGCGGAGACCACCTCGTAGCCGTCCTTGCGGAGCGGATAGCTCAACAGGGTCTGGATCGACTGTTCGTCGTCGACCAGGAGGATGCGCGCGTCGCCGTCCGTCACACCGCAGAGCGTACGGCCCGCGGCCGCCGACGGCGACATGAGCGGTCACTAACACGCGACCCGCTAAAACCGGCCCGTGCTCGATTTCCGTCTCTACCGACTCGCCCTCCTCGGCGGTGTCCTCGCCGCGATCGTCCTGATGTTCTCTGTCGTCTCCCGCCCGGAGCCGCTGCGCTCGGAGATCTCGACCGCCGGGTTCGACGGCCCCGCCGCCGCGCAGATCGCGCGATCGGTGATCGATATCGCGCCCCAGCGCGTGCCCGGCAGCGCCGATGACGGGCGTGCGGCCGACTACGTCGGCCGCCAGCTCGCCGCGATCGAGGGCGCCTCCGTCAACGAGCACCGCTTCAAGGGGACCTACAACGGCGACGACATCGAACTGCGCAACGTCGTCGCGACCCTCCCTGGGCAGACCAACACGAAGATCGTCATCGCAGCACCCCGCGATTGTCCGGCGGGCGTGTGCGCGGCGTCGAGCGCGGCGTCCACGGGGGCTCTGATCGAGCTGGGGCGGGCACTTGCCGGGGCGCAACTCCAGAAGACGGTCGAGCTGGTCTCGCTCGATGGGTCAAGCGCAGGCGCCGCCGGGGCGGCGCAGTTGGCGGACGAGCTCCGCTCGGAGCCGGCCCGCGCCGTGATCGTGCTCTACCAACCCGGGTCGAGGCGGACCCGGGGCAACGCGGTGATCCCGTTCTCCGACGATCTGAAGAGCACCTCGGCCCAGCTCACCGAATCGGCCACGCGGGCCGTCCAGGCCGAGCGGGTCTCCGGCTCTGCGGGAGAGGGGACGCTGTCGGACCTACTGCGCCTGGCGATTCCGGCTGCGACGGGGGATCAGGGGCCGCTGATCGGCGCCGGCTCCGACGCGGTCACCCTGGCGTCGGCGGGTGACCTGCCGCTCCCCGAGGAGGCCGACGGCTCGGGGGCGCTCGATGCCGACACGCTCGGCGAGGTGGGCCGTTCGGCGCTCGGGTTGGCCTTCGCGCTTGATGCCTCCGGCGCCCCGCTCGACCACGGCCCCACGACCTACATCCCGCTGGCCGGGAAGTTGATCCCCGGCTGGGCGCTGTCCCTCCTCGCGCTGATGCTGCTCCTGCCGGTCGGGGTGCTCGGAGCCGACGCCTGCGTCCGTTCCTGGCGGCGGGGTGATCCCGTCCTGATCGCGACAGCGTGGGTGCTGAGTCGCGCGGCCTGCTTCCTCGCGGCCGTCCTCGCCGCATATGCGCTCGCGATCGTCTCGATCGTGCCGCACCCTTCCTGGCCCTTCGACCCCGCCGCCTACAGGGTCGGCTTCGGCGAGATGGTGGTTCTGGCCCTGCTGGCCGGGACGGTTGTCTCGGCGATCCTGGGCGCACGCCGCTTCCGCCTTCTCGAGGAGGCAAACGACGCGATCTCATCGGTGATCGCCGCGTTCCTCTTCGCCGGCGGCCTGGGAATCTGGGTCGCCAATCCGTATCTGGCGCTGCTCCTGGTGCCGACCGTCCATCTCTGGCTCCTGGCCTCGGGGCCGGAGAACCGCGGCCGCCCGTTGGTCGTCGTTCCGGCTGCGCTCGGGGGCCTGGTGGTGCCGGTTGTCGCCGCCCTGGCACTCGGCGACCGCCTGGATTCGGGCACGGCCCTCCCCTGGCACCTGGTACTGATGTTCACCGGCGGTCACTTCGGATTTCTGGCGACGATCCCGCTCTGCCTTCTGGCCGGTTGTCTGATGTCGATTCTGGTGGTTGCGGCCACCCATCCGGTTCCTCCGAAGGTCATCCGCCGGCGGTCCCGGAACCGACGCTCAGGCAGTATTTCAGGGAGTGAAGGCCCCCGGCGACGGGCGCCCGCGCTGCGCGGAACGGTTCCGCCGGATCACTCCTCCAAGGTTCTTGGACAGATATGCGAGTACCAAGTACTAATGATCAACCGGCCTCCGCCGATAACGCCTCCTGACGGAAGGAACCGCGACTTGGCTTCGCCTTCAAGGAGAAAGATGTCCCCCAGCGACTACAAGACCCTGATCGCCTCCGGCGAGTACCGGCCCCGCCCGGATCTCGTCGCCAAGGCGATGCTGCAGCGTCGCGGCGTTCGCACGATGCTGGGCGCTTCGTTCGCTAGCGGCCGAGCTGGTCATACCCAGCCGGGGCCGGCCCAGCGCCCTCGCTCCGCCTGACCTCGACGCCATCTCCTTCAGTCGCCGCGCCGATCACGGTGCCTGTGACTCCGGTTGCCTTGAGCGTCTCCAGGGCCTCCTCGGCTCGTTCCGCCGGGAGCGCCGCCAGCAACTCGTAGTCCTCGCCCCCGGCGAGGGCCAGGTCCAGCGGGTCGTAATCCGCCGCCGTGGCCGCTTCAGCGAGCCCGGCCGCGAGTGGAACGTCCTCGCCCGTGATGACGAGTCCGACCCCACTCGCCGCGGCCAGATGACCGGCGTCGGCGCCGAGGCCGTCGGAGATGTCGATCATCGCCGTGGCGCCGGAGGCAGCGAGTGCCGAGCCCGCCGCGAGGCGTGGTTGCGGCTCGGTCTGGCGTTGTAGGAGTCCGTCTGCGACCGGAGGGGAAAGCTCGTCGCCGAGCTCTGGCCGTCTGAGCAGAGCCAGCCCGGCGGCCGCCCCGCCGAGCTCGCCGGTGACGATCAGGACGTCGCCGGGATGCGCTCCGGCACGCGTCACGAAAGTGTCCCCGGCCGGTGCGTGCCCGACAACCGTGACGGTCAGGCACAGGACGGGCGAGCGGGTTACGTCTCCCCCGGCGAGCGTCGTGCCGGTCTCCCGGGCGAGGGCGAGCAGCCCGTCGAGCAGCTCGAGGCATTCGTCCTCGCCGAGGTCCGGCGGGACGCCGAGCGCCACGTAGGCCTCGCCCGCCCGCGCACCCATCGCGGCGAGATCGGAGAGAGCCGCGGCGAGGGACTTGTGGCCGATCGAGGTGAGGGGAAAGGTCCCGCGGCGGAAGTGGACACCGTCGACCAGGGAGTCGATCGAGGTCGCCGTGGCGCCCGCCGGCGCGGTGATGGCCGCGTCGTCGCCGGAGCCGAGGACGACGCCGGGCCCGGGCGGTGGCAGGCGGTCGCGCAGCCTGGTCAGAAAGTCGAACTCGCCCATGGCCCCATTGTCACGCTCCGCGGCGGTGCAGTGCGGACGGCCTGCTCATTCGGGGAGTCATCGTGCCGCAGGGTTTGACGAGCACAGGGGCGCCGTACCCTGTGGCCATGCCGAAGGCCAATGAGATCGAGGTCGTCTTCGAGCCCCAACCCGAGGGGGGGTTCACGGTGTATTCGCCGGAGCTGCCGGGAATGGTGACCCAGGGAGATACCCTCGAGGAGGCCGAAGAGATGGGCCGGTGAGGCGATCTCCTTCTACGTCGAAAGCATGCGAGAACGGGGCAAGGAGGTCCCGCTGGATGTGGTGCGCCGCAGGTATCCTGTTCCGGCGTGACCCCGTGCCTTCCGCGCGGAATCTCCGGAAAGCGAACGATCAAGGCGTTGCAGTGCGCGGGCCGGCATGTCCGAGTTAAGACGGCTCAGTTGACTCGCGAGGAGTTTCAGCGGCTTCTGCGTTGATTGCCACACGACCAGCTCGGATATCCATCGCGTCTAGCTAAGGTCACGGGCGTCTTGGAGCCCGAGAAGCAACCCATCCTTCACCGGCTGGGGGAGATCGGCGCCAGAGTCGGCAGCCGTCCGCCCAGCAGCAAGCGAGCCCGCCTCGCCCTGACGATCGGGATCACGGTCCTGATCTTCGGCTTCCTCGTGTTCACGGTCGCGAGCCAGTGGTCAGACCTGAAGGACGAGGGCGTCAACTTCGACCCGATCTGGCTCGTCCCCGCCTTCGCGGTTCTCCCGGTCTTCTATGTCCTCGGCGCGTTCGGCTGGGATCTGATCCTCCGCCTGCTCGGTTACCGCCTCTCGCCGATGAAGGCGCAGATCGCCTGGGGGCAGCCGCTCTTGGCCCGCTACGTCCCCGGCAGCGTGCTCTACGTGCTCGGCCGTCTGGTCTTGTCCGAGCGGCTCGGCGTGCCGAGGAGGGCGACCCTCGCGAGCATCGTCTACGAGCAGGCGCTCTCGGGGGCCTCCGCGGTGGCGATCTCCAGCTACTTCGTCATCAGCCATCCGGACCTGCAAGACGTGCCAGTGCGGTGGGGGGTCCTCATCGTGGTCCCGGCGGCCATCGTCGTGCTGCACCCGAAGGTCTTCGGCCCGCTCTCGGGGAAGGTCCTCGGCGCCTTCGGCCGCGAGCCCCTGCCGGCGACCATGTCGCTCCCCGGCGTGCTCGGGATGTTCGCCTTCTACGCCTTCAACTGGTGCGTCGTGGGCTTCGGTGTCTACTGCGCCGCCAACGCCGTCCACAGCATCCCGATCGAAAAGCTGGCCGCGGTCGGCTCAGCGCAGGCCCTGGCGTTCGTGGCCGCACTGGTCTCGCTCGTCGCACCTGCAGGTCTTGGGGTGCGGGACGCGGTGTTCGCCGGCGCGGTCAAGGTCGCGCTGCCGGGGAAGAGCCTCGCCGTCGGAGCGGCGATCGCGATCGGAGTCCGGGCGGTGCTGACGGTGGTCGAGCTGATCTACGTTGGAGCCATTACCGTGATCGCCCGTCGCCGCGACACCAGCATCCTGGCACCGCTGCTTGCGGGGGAGCTCGACGCGGAGCCGGCGGATGAACTGGAGCTCGTCGAGTAGACACGTCCTCCCGGCCTGCACGGCTCCGCTCCTCTGACCATCGGAGCCGTCGCGCGGTGGTCCCGGATACGGGAACCTTGTGCGACGCCGGCGAGCCGACACCTCAGATCGGCACCCTGTTGACGAGCTCGAAGGCGGTGAAGGCGAGCACGAGCAGGGTGAGGTTCCGGCTGCGGGCAAGCGCGGCGAGCGGCAGCACCCAGATGACGTACCAGGGGAGGAGCCAGGCGGTGGCGAGCAACAGGCCCATCCCTGCCCAGGCGGCTGCTCTGATCCAGTCGCCGCCGCGCAGCACCCAGGCCAGGAGACCCACCACGACGATCGCGTAGATCGCGAGCGCCGTCGCGCGAATGCCGTCGACCCCGACCCCCGTCAGCTCGGCGACCTGGTTGGGGATCGAGTACTTGCTCACCCGGGCCTGGTTCTCGCCGGCGAGGCCCACCGCATCGAGGGCGTGGGAGCCGAAGACCGCCACGTTCACGCCCGCGACGATCAGGGCCGCGACGAGGGCTCCGGCGATCAAGCGTCCTCGCCGCTGCGCCCCGAGCAGGGCGAACGGGCCGACGAACGCGGCCGAGACCTTGACGCTCACAGCCGCCAGGAGGGCGGCCCCTCCGCTTCCCTCCCTCATCACGAGGATGCCGCCTACCCCCGCGAGGAGGCCGAGCATCATCAGGGCGTCGTTGTGGGCACCGCCGACGACGTGAACGAGCACCAGCGGGTTGAGCGCGACCAGGGCCGCCGCCCGGCGCGGATCGACACCCCGCAGTGGCGCCAGCTTTGCGCAGAACGCGGCCAGTCCGGCGACCGACAGCGCCGCGACGGCCTTCAGCACCCACAGCGCCACCGACACCGGCGCTGGGCCGATCGCGTAGGTGCCAAGCGTGAAGACCGGCCCGTAGGCGCTCACGTCGTCCTTCCAACCGACGTAGCGAAAGGCGGCGTCGCTCGGGACATCGGCCGGGACGTGGACGTAGGGGTTCAGGCCGTGCTCCGTGCCGAGGCGCGCGTAGGAGATGTAGCTGAAGACGTCCTGGGAGAGGAGGGGCGGGGCGAGGGCAAAGGCCGCGATCGCCACGCCGATCGAGATCCACATCACCCGGCCGAGCGCGGGTGCGCCGCGCAGGATCGCGAGATATGAGACGAAGGCCAGCCAGAGGAAGCCGTAGTAGGCGATCGGCGTGACCCCGAGCCCGTCGCCGTAGACGCCGAGCAGCCAGTCCGGCGACCCGCCGGCCGTTGCCGGAATGAGGCGAGCCCCGGGTGCGGCGAGGGGAGCGGTTGCGACGGCGAGGCCGGCGAGGCCGAGGAGGCCCAGCCGCCGCCCCCGGTCAGTTGCGGGCACCGGCCCCGGCGCCGGCCCCCGCACCGCCCCCGGAAGGAGTCGGGGGTGCGGGCGGGGTCGCGGCCGGGGGTGAGACCGGAGCCGCCGGGGCGGGCGGGGCCGGCGGAAGCGGCGCGGGGCCCTCGCCGGCGCCCGGTGCGTAGAGGTTCGGGTCGTAGTAGGTGCTTCCGTCCGCGCTAGTCGAGGGGCCGGAGTCGGTCCCGTCCTTGTTCTTCGACTGGTCCCGCGGCGTCGGCGCCGAGGCCGTGTAGCTCCCGAAGAAGGGCGACCAACTGATCTTCTCGGCAGGCGTCTCGTAGGTCTTGCACTCGACCCCGGCGTTCGAGTAGAACGAGTGCCAGATATCCGCCGGGAAGGTACCGCCGAACACGATGATCCCGTGCACCGAGGACATCGAGATGTCGTTTGACTCCGGGTAGCCGACCCAGACTGCGGTCGCGAGGTTCGGCTGATAACCGTCGAACCAGGCGTCGACGTAGTTGTCGGTCGTGCCCGTCTTGCCGGCCTGGCCGGCGCAGCCGGTGTAGGCAGCCGTCCCGGTGCCGCCGGTGATGTTGTCGTGGAGGATGCGCGTCACCTGGTAGGCGACGGCCGGGGACAGGACGCGCTTCGGCGCTGCCTTCTGCGGGTGCTCGACCTTGCCGTCCGGCATCACCACCTTGCGGATCGAGATCGGGTTGCGGTGGATGCCGCCGGCGGCGAGCGTCGCGAAGGAGTTCGACATCTCGAGGGGCGTCACGCCGAGGCGCAAGCCGCCGAGGCCCTCGGCGGGAATGCTGTCGAGCGTCGTCGTCACCCCCATCGAGTGGGCGGTTTCGGTGACGGCCTCGGGCCCCACGTCGAGGTCGAGCTGGGCGAACACGGTGTTGTCGGAAGCCACCGTCGCCTGCTGGATGTTGACGCGGCCGAGGTAGCCCTCGTCGGCGGTGTGGACATTCCAATGGCCGTAATCGGCCAGGTCGAGGCTGAGCGGCTTCGACTCGTAGTAGGTCGAGTAGGGGTCGATGCCCTGTTTGATCGCAGTGGTGAGGACAAACATCTTGAAGGTCGACCCCGGTTGGCGGTGCCCCTGCGCCGCGAGGTTGAACTGGCTGTCCGCGTAGGAGGAGCTCGAGGCCATCACCTTGATGTCGCCGCTGCGCGGGTCGATCGCCACCAGAGCCGATGACGGGTCGGTCGAGTAGGGAAGCGTCGAGGCAAGCGAGTCCTCGGCCACCTGCTGCTTGTCGGGGTCGATCGTCGTGTAGACGCGCAGCCCTCCCCTGCGGACCTCGTTCACGCCGTAGTGCTCGATCAGCTTCTCGGTGACGTAGTCGAAGAAGTACGGTTCGCGTTTGTCGAAGTAGTCGCTTGAGGTGTGGAGGCCGAGCTTGCTCGCCTTCGCGCGCTTTGCCCTGGCGGGCGTGATGTAGCCGACATCGGCCATGGCGGCGAGGACCTGGTTGCGCCGGGCGATCGCGGCGCCCGGGTGGGAGACCGGGTTGTACTGGGAGGGGGCCTGCGGCAGACCGGCGAGAAGCGCCGACTGGGCCAGGTCGAGCTGCGAAACCGGCTTCGAGAAGTAGAGCTTCGCGGCCCCGCCGACGCCGACCGCGGTCGCGCCCCCGATCGTCCCGTAGGAGGCGACGTTCAGGTACTGGTCGAGGATCTCCCGCTTCGAGTGCTTCTCCGAGTAGAGGGTCGCGAGCTTTGCCTCGACGAGCTTGCGCTTGATGTCGTCCTTCGGCTTCTTGATGCAGAGGTTGCGCACCAGCTGCTGGGTGATGGTCGAGCCACCCTGCTTGTTCTCGCCGCTGATGATGTCCTCGTAGGCCGCGCGCGCGATGCCCTGCGGGTCGATGCCGCCGTGCTGATAGAAACGCCGGTCCTCGATCGCCACCGTGGCGAACTGCAGCTGCCGCGGGATCTTCTTCAGCGCGACGGGCGAGCGGATCTCGTTCGATGCGACATAGCCGAGCTTTGACCCGTCTCCGGCGAGGAGGACCGTGTTGCCCAGCTTCGGCACCGACTTGCAGGACGCGAGCGTCACGTTGTCGGTCGCTTGGAGCGCCCAGCTTCCGGCGACGATCGCAACGATCGCGATGATTGCGAGAACCACGGCCCCTCCGGCGAGCAGCTTCTTGGGAAGGCTCCCCTTGCGGCCACGGCGCCGCTGCACTCGGCGCTGGCGTCCCATCGGTGAAAAGGGTACCTGGGCGTGGGCGTCGGCGGGCTCAGTGATCCCCGAGCAGACCCGCCTCCTGAAGGGCCCGCTGGGCCGTCGCTCTGAGGGCCGCCTCCTCGTCTCCCACGCGGGTGCGGTTCGCGTCGGGGTTGACGCGGATGTCCAGGCGTAGCGCGTCCGGGGTCCAGTCGCCGACCTGGACGAGGTCCGCTCCCGCCTGCTCCTTGAGTGCGGCCGTGGCACGCTTGACATCGATGTCGTGAGGCACCCACGCCCCGACCGTCACCGGCGCCGAGCGGTCGCCGGTCGAGTGGTTGAGCACGGTGCCCCCGACGATCTTCTCGTTGGGGATGACGATCAGGTCGCCGTCGCCGGGATCGATGTAGGTGTAGGCGAGGGTGAGGTCGTCAACCCGGCCCGTCACCTCCTCGAAGCTGATGCGGTCGCCGATCCGGATCGGCTGGGTGACCGCCAGCATCAGGCCGGCGATCATGTTTCCGAGGGTCTGACGGGCCGCCAGTCCGACGACCAGGCCGAGAACCGCGCTCGAGGCGAGGATGCCGGTCGCGAGGCGCTTGATCTCGGTGAACTGGCTGAGGGCGAGCGCCCCGCCGATCACGATGATCACGACGAAGACGAGCCGGCGAACCACGCGCAGCCGGGTCTGCGCGCCGCGGGATACGTCGCCGTCGCCGATCCGCTGCGCGACATCGGCTCCCCGGGCGATCACGAAGCGGTCGACGACGAAGGCGAGGATGAACGAGCAGACGATGGTGATCGCCGCGCTGACCTCGTCGCCGTGCTGCTGCCAGAAGCTCTGCTCCGAGGTGGCGGCGAGGAGGGCTACGTGTGAGACTGCGATCGGCATCGTGGCCAAGATAACCGCAGACACCGACACCGACGCGGTCCTGATCGACGCGTTGGGCACCCTGGTTGCGCTGGAGCCGCCCTGGATCGGCCTGCGCCGGGCGCTCGGTGACGACTGCCCGCCGGAGGACCGGTTGGTCCAGGCCGTCCGCGCGGAGATGGCCTACTATCGCGACCACGCGGTGGAGGGACGCGACGATGAGTCATTGGTCGCGCTCCGCGCCGCGAGCGCCCAGGTCCTCTCGGCGCAGCTCGGCATCGAGGTGCCCGCCGACGTGCTCGTGGACGCGATCCGCTTCGACCCGTTCCCCGACGCTCCGCCGTTCCTGGCCGCTCTGCGGGAACGGGGCCTGAAGCTCGTCTGCGTCTCCAATTGGGACGTCTCCCTCGGCGACGTGCTGGAGCGCTGCGGCCTCGCGGCGGCGCTCGACGGCGTCGTCTCCTCCGCAGAGGTGGGCGCGAGCAAGCCCGACCCGGCGGTCTTCGAGCGCGCCCTCGAGATCGCCGGCACGACGGCTTCCCGGGCGCTGCACGTCGGCGACACCGTGGAGGAGGACGTCGCGGGCGCCCGCGCGGCGGGCATCAGGGTGCTCCACCTCGACCGCGACGGAGGCGGCGACATTGCTTCACTTTCCGAGGTGGCCGACCATGTCTGAACAGGAGCCGCGGCGGTTGACGCGGTGGCGCGACGGCGCCGAGCAGGAACTTCCGCCGCCCGGGGGGATCGAGTCCGCGGCATCGCTGGGCGGTGCAGGCACAGGGCCCGGCCCCGGTGACGACGGCCTGTCCTTCGCCGCCAAGGGCACATTTGCCACCTGGGGCCCCGGAGCCGCGCTCGTCGGCTTCGCCGGCGCGCTTGTGGGTGGGCTGATCCTGGCGATACCCGCCGTGGTCGTCGACCATCCCCAGCCGGGCGACGATCTCTCGACCGGCGCCCAGGTCCTGGCGCAGCTTGCGACGGTCGCCGGCTTCATCGGCGCGGCGATCTTCGTTTCAGCCAACGCCGGCGGCGGACCACTGCGGGCGATCCTGTCCCGGCTCGGCGTGCGCCGCTTCGAGGCGAAGGCGGTTGTCTGGATGGTCGCGGCGGTCTTCGTCTACCTGACGTTCGCTGCCCTCTACTCGGCGCTGGTCACCACGCCGAAGCAGGAGGACATTGCCAATTCCTTCGGGCCGTTGTGGGTGCAGATCCTCCTGA
This sequence comes from Solirubrobacterales bacterium, assembly GCA_038258095.1. Lineage (GTDB taxonomy): Bacteria > Actinomycetota > Thermoleophilia > Solirubrobacterales > 70-9 > JBBSQE01. The sequence goes on from JBBSQE010000010.1 coordinate 19,144, forward strand.
TCGTCGTCTTGGCCGCCACCGGCGAGGAGCTCTGCTTCCGAGGAATGCTGTTCGGCGGCCTCCGCCAGGGTATGCCGCTCTGGGCGGCGATCGTCCTGAGCGGCGCGATCTTCGGTGCCCTGCACGCGATCACAGGGGTTACGGCCGTGCCGCCGCTGATGGTCTTCGGGATGGTTCTCGCCTTCCTCTATGACCGGACCGGGTCGATCGTGCCGGGGATGATCCTTCACGCCCTCAACAACACGGTGGCGCTGCTCGGGCAGTGAGGGCCCGGCCGTGGGTTCCCTCGGCGACTTGGTGCCCGCCATGCGACCCGAACTCGCCACGCCGCCTCTTCCGGCGCGACCCGCCGACCGAATAGGGCACAATTAGCCGCATGAACCGTCTCGTCCTGGCCGCCGCCCTCTCAACCGTCGCCCTCGCGGTGCCGGCGAGCGCCGCCGCCCAAGCCGCCCCGTCCCTCTCCGACAGCACCGACAGCGCCGCTGCGGCTGCGGCCAAGCCGAAGGCCTCGGGCCTGGAGCGCGCGACCGTGCGCATCACGAAGATCGGCCACCTCAAGGGACACTCCGCCCGGATCCTCACGAAGGTGCCGGTCAAGGGCACGATCACGCCTTTCGTCCCCGGGCAGCGAGTTGACGTCAACTTCTACGTCAACGGCAAGAAGGTCCTGACCCGCCGGGTGAAGCCCAAGCACAGGGGCGACCACGGGACGTTCACCGCGATCATCGCGGTCAAGCAGGGCGGCAAGTACGCCGTCAGCGCCGAGCACAAGGCGACCAGGCTCCAGCGGGGCGACCGGACGGTGCGCAAGTCGTGGAAGGTCTCCTTCCCCTCGATCTCCAGTGGGAAGTGCGGCAAGGTCGTCGGGGCATTCCGCCGAGCGCTCAACGAGCTCGGATACGTGCCCGGTGGCGGCAAGTGCTTCAACGGCAAGATGGGCCGCGCCGTCTTGGCGTTCCGCAAGGTGAACGGCATGAACCGCAACGAGAAGGCGAGCAAGAGGGTCGTCCGCCAGGTGTTCGCCGGGCAGGGTGGCTACAAGGCCAAGCACCCCGGAGCGGGCGAGCACGTCGAGGCGTCCCTCTCGAAGCAGATCATCGCCTTCTCGAAGGGAGACAGGGTCGTCGCCGTCTATCCGATCTCGAGCGGCAAGCCCTCGACACCGACCGTCCAGGGTCACTTCAACTTCTACATGACCCAGCCTGGCTACAACTCGGAGGGGATGTACTACTCCTTCTACTTCATCGGCGGCTACGCGATCCACGGATACGAGTCGGTGCCGAACTACCCGGCTAGCCACGGCTGCCTGCGGACGTACATCTCCGACCAGCCGGAGATCTACAACCGGATTCACTATGGCGAGGACATCTTCGTCTTCTAGGGCCATGAGGCCAAAGGGCGTCCGATGAAAGTCTTCCTGGCAGGGGCGAGCGGGGTCATCGGACAGAGACTCGTGCCGCAGCTCCTCGAGGGCGGGCACGAGGTGGTGGGGATGACTCGCTCCGAGGACTCGGCGGCGAGGCTCCGCGCTGCGGGTGTGGAGCCGGTCGTCTGCGACGCCTATGACCGCGAGGCGGTCGTGGCCGCGGTCGTGGCCGCGCGCCCCGAGGGCGTCATCCATCAGCTGACGTCCCTGCCCGCGCGAATCGACCCACGGAAGACCGACTTCGGCCCCAACAACCGGATCAGGACCGAGGGCACGGCGAATCTCGTGGCTGCAGCACAGGCGTCGGGGGCGCGGCGCTTCGTCGCGCAGGGAATCGCCTTCATGTACAGGCCGGGCTCGGGGCCGGCGACCGAGGAAGATCCGGTCACCGACGACTCCGGACCCTACGAGGAGACAGCGAAGGCGAACACCGAGCTCGAGCGTCGCAGCACTACCGCCGTGGGGCTCAGCGGCGCCGCGCTTCGGTTCGGCTACTTCTATGGACCGGGCACCGCGTTCGGCGAGGGAGGCTCCCAATTCACCGACGTGGGTCGTCGCCGCTTCCCCGTCGGCGGGGACGGAGGCGGCGTCTGGTCGTTCGTCCATGTCGACGATGCGGCTGCGGCGACCGTCGCCGCGCTGGAATCGACTGTGACAGGCGTCTTCAACATCGTCGACGACGAGCCGGCGCCCGTCCGGGAGTGGCTCCCCGAGTACGCGAAGTCGATCGGCGCAAAGCCTCCGCGGCACGTGCCGGTATGGCTTCTGCGGCTCGTCGGCGGCCCGCGAGCAGTGGCGACCCTCGTCCACCAGCGCGGTGCCTCGAACGCGAAGGCGAAGTCCGAGCTCGGCTGGGAGCCTCGTTGGCCGAGTTGGCGGCAGGGCTTCAGCGAAGCGCCCCGGTGACCGTGAGCGAGTCCGCCGAGCCTTGCGCAGGACCCCTCGGGAAGCGTCCTGCGATTCACGATGGACCGCCTCAACGGCGACAGCGAGAACCTCGCCAAGTACGAGGGGAAGGTTGTGCTGGTCGCCAACGCCGCCTCGGAATGCGGGTTCACGCCGCAGTTCGACGGGCTGGAGGACCTCTACGAGAAAAAGCGCGACGAGGGTTCCGTCATCCTCGGCTTTCCGGCGGACGACGTGACCCATCGGGAGCCGCTGACGGGCGAGCAGATCGAGGGCTTCTGCAAGGCGAACTTCGGCGTCACCTTCCCGATGTTCGCCGAGATCAACGCCCTCGGCGACGACGCCGCACCGCTTTTCAAGGTGCTCCCGCCGCCGACCTGGAACTTCAACAAGTACCTGCTCGATCGCGATGGACGCCCGGTGCAGAACTGGGGCCCGGAGACGACGCCCGAGGACGCCGAGCTGACCGGCCCGATCGACGCCCAGCTCGCGAACAGCTGAGCCGGCTCCCGGCCCCTTAGGATTCGCGGCGTGCCCCGCTCGGACATCAGAGAAACCCTGATCTCCGAGCTTCGCGAGCACTCGCTGATCCTCGGCGAGGTCGTCCTATCGAGCGGCGCCACGGCGCAGTACTACGTTGACGCGCGCCGGACGCTGATGCGGCCGGCGGGCTTTCGCGCCGCCGGGGAGCTGATCGCTGAGCACGCGACCGAAGTCGGCGCGACCGCTGTCGGCGGCCCCGTGATGGCGGCGATCCCGCTCGCCTGCGCAGCGATCGCCGTGCCACAGGGTGAGGAGCTCGTCGGCTTCTTCGTTCGCAGGGAGCGCAAGGAGCATGGACTCCAGCGCTGGGTCGAGGGCCCGGTCGAAGCGGGAACCAAGGTGCTTGTCGTCGAGGACACGGTTACGACCGGCGGCTCCACGGCGGGCGCGATCCAGCGCATCCGCGAGGAGGGCCTCGAGATCCAGGGCGTGCTCCGCGTCGTTGACCGGCTTGCCGGGGGCGGCGAGAGGATCGAGGCGGCCGCGGAGGCCCCCTACCGCGCCCTGGTGACGATCGACGACATCTATCCGGATCGGCCCGACCGCGAAGGCTGAGCGCCGGGGCGATCCGCTCAGGTGCGATTCGTTGACTGGGGAAATTTGTCCTGTACCGTTCTGGACAGGACTTCGTCGACGGATGGATCGGTCGGTCGCACGGGGGAGTTGGGTTTGGACAGTGGACTCGCGGCAAGGCATGAGGCCTCTGAGCTGGACCCGTGATCAGTAGATCGAGCCGCATGAAGACCGACCACGCCACCCATCGTCCAGAATCCGGGTCACGCCAGTACCAGGTGTGCTCGGTCTGCCACCGCTGGTATGAGGCCGAGGGTCTTCCGTGGTGGGACGACCGCTGCGGCGAGTGCGACGAGGCGCGCCGGACGCGCACTCACGTGAGGGCCCGCCCGCCCGCTCCCGCACCGCCGCCAGCCCAGGACGTCCTGGGCTAGAAACCGCTGTAGTCGTCCTCGTCCGGTGGAGCGCCGAAATAAGGAATCGTGATGTGGGTCAGTGGGCCGATCAGGACGGCATAGGCGACCGTCCCGATCCCGATCGTGCCGCCGAGGATGACCCCGGAGGCCAGCACGGTCACCTCGACTACGGTCCGCACGGCACGAATCGACCATCCGCGCGCGTCGACGAGACCTGTAGTCAGCCCGTCCCGCGGGCCGGGTCCGAGGCCGGCGCCGATGTAGGCCCCGGTCGCGATTCCGTTGAGCACGATGCCGGCCGCCATGCACGCGTAGCGGGCGCCCAGCGCCTCCGGCGGGCCAAACGAGGCGAGGACGAAGTTGACCACCAGCCCGATGACGATGACGTTGCTGAGCGTCCCGAAACCCGGGCGCTGGCGCATCGGGATCCACGCGAGGAGGACGACTGCCCCGACGATGATCGTCCAGGTCCCGATCGGGAGGCCGAACGTGCGTGAAAGGCCCTGGTGGAGCGTGTCCCAGGGATCGAGCCCGAGGTCGCTCAGGACCATCAGCGCGTTGCTGGTGCCGTAGAGGACCAGTCCCGCATAGAGCTGGATGAGGCGCTTCGGAAGCGCGAGGCTGGAGATGCCCGGCTACCGGTTGCGCACGAGGCCGGCGAGCATGCGCGGGCTCAGGATCGTGAGTGGGGAAGCGCGGCGACTGCCGATCGCCTCGAACCTCGGGCGGACGCGTTCGTCCCGGGCAGCGGTCTTCCAGAGGCGCCGCTCCAGGAGGCTCGCGGGCCGCCCGGACGAGTAGTCCGCGATCGTGAAGTGGTGAGGGAGGAGCCGCCTGCGGTGCACGCGGCGGTAGCGATCGAGGGCCGCGTCGAGGTCGCCTCCGCCCGCGAGGGCGTCGCCAGTCTCCTCCACCAGCCAATCAGCGCTCTGGAACGCCCATCCGCAGCCGATGCCCCACAACGGGTCGCCGGCGAGCGCAGCGTCCCCGACGAACGCCACCCCCGGCTTCGCGGCGGGGCGGGCCACGTTCGGCAGGTCGAGCTTGCCGAGGAGCTTTGACTCCATCGTCGCGTGACGGAGATCAGGCCCGTCGGGCAGCGACCGGATCAGCCGCAGGTAGGCGGCCTTGCGGCCGGCCTTGAAGTCGGGAAGACGGTCGCGGTGAGGGGCGACGAGGAGGAGATCCAGACCACCCTCATTGGGAAAGAGATAGGCCGCGTCCGGCTCGAGCAGCCACATACGGGAAACCTCGCTCGGGGGTCGGATCCCCTTCCAGTACGCCCAGTAGAAGAAGCGCCCGTGGGGTTTGACCCGGCCCGGGACGCGGGCGAACCGCGCGACGTCCGAACCCCGTCCGTCGGCTCCCACGACGAGGTCCGCGCTGATCTCGCGTTCGGTGTGGGCGCTGTTCTCGACCCTCACGCCCGAAGGTCGTCCATTGCCGAGCAGACCCGTCGTGGTCCAGCCGCCCATGAGCTCGACGCCTGATGTCTCCGCGGCGAGCTTGCGCAAGGCGGGATCAAGCCTCTGGCGCGTGATGTTGAAACCGTAGGGCGCACCGGAGGTCGCAGGGATCCAGCCGCTGTAAGTGGTCCAGAGGTCGATCGAGTTGTGGATTGCCCCCCGATCCTCGAGCAGCGGTGCGAGGCCGAGCTTCTCGATCGTCGGCGTGGCGCTCGACTGGATGAAGTGGGTGCAGACGGTTTTGTACGCGTCGGGGTCGGGGCGCTTTTCGATCAGCGCGACCTTTGCTCCGCGCTGGGCGTAGAGCCGTGCCGCCGTGCAGCCGGCCGTGCTCGCCCCGACGACCGCGACGTCGAAATCGCGGCCGGCCATCAGCGCTTGAAGCGGACCTGCAGGCGCTGCATCGCGACCGCCATCTTCTCGGCGCGGCTGCCCGGCGTCGGCATCAGCTCGAGTTGCAGGGCGATCTCGCTCATGTTGTAGAGAGCGCGGTAGTGAGCGATCTTCCCGTCGCGCATCTGCCACAGGTCGACGCCCTCGATATCGATGCGCGCCCCGGTTGCCGCGAAGCCCGGCGGGTCGATGTCGCCCCGCATCGTGCCTGTCATTCGCCACGCCCAGGAAACGAGATCACCGGTGGCGGTGAGGTGCGCGGGGTCAGCTTCGTCGAACGCAAGGTCGGGAAAAGTGCGGAAGCTCCGGCGCATGAACTCCTGGACCTCACCTATCCCGCGTGCGGGCGCCGGCAGGGCGGGGTCATGCCAGACGATGTCGTCCGTGAGGAGATTCGCCATCGCGTCGGTGTCGCATTCCCTCCAAGCCGCCATGTAGGTCTGGGTGAATGTCTTGAGCTCTTCGCCAACCTGGGTGACTTCGCTTGGATTCATGGAAGCGAGCCTAGTGCCGGGCCGAGTTGGCCGCAAACCGTGATCTTGGTGTGGGCGCCGTGTCTACAGGGTGCGGCCTCGGCATTTCGGACCGGTGCAGCTCTAAACGCGACATGGAGGTTGACCGTGGGGGATCGAGGAGAGCAGAGGACGAAACGACGCCAGGGCTTCAAGCAGAAATTCCTGCCGGCGCTGATCTGCTTGGGGGCCGTCGCGGCTACGTCGCTGGCCATGGCCGGGATGACCCTCAGCGCCGTGCCGGCGGCGACCAACCCGCTCAAGCTCCCACTCGGGGACGGCCAGTACTCGACCGCGAAGGCCGAGCGTGGCTCGATCTATCTCTGTCATGCCAACCCGGGCGGTGGCGGAGCGCAGGTCAACGGCCCGTGGATCAAGTCCGATGGCACCTGGGATTCGACCGCGAAGACGACGGTCGACGGATCGGTCAAGTGGCCGAGTGCGTTTGCAAGATTCAAGATCCGAGGGCGGTACCGCTACGTCGCCAGCAACAGCCTCCCGACCAGGCACACGACCGGCACCTTCCCGATCGCCCCGACCGATGACGCCTACCAGTACGACCGCAACCCGTCCGGCATCACCGCGCAGACCTCGCGCTATGTCCTCAGGGCGAAGCCGCGCAAGGGGAAGCCGCAGTGCATCGGTGGAGAGGTCGGCATCGCGCGCAACGGCGTCCACATCTACGACGGGCTCGATGCGCTCCTTCGCGACGCCCCAGCGCACGAACTGCAGGACCACTGCGACGGTCACCCGAACCAGCAGGGCTACCACTACCACCAGATTCCGCCCTGCCTCTACGCCGGCCAGTCGAAGCGCCGCCTGTCGGGCCTCGTCGGGTTCGCCTACGACGGCTTCCCGCTCTACGGCCCGCGCGGCGCCGGCGGCAAGATGCTCGACAACGACGATCTGGACGTCTGCCATGGGCGCACGAGCCGGGTCTGGCTCGACGGCCGCTGGCAGAAGACCTACCACTATGTGGCGACGCTCGAGTACCCCTACACGGTCGGGTGCTTCCGCGGGACCGTGATCGCGGCGGGTGTGCCGCGCTGAGCCGCCCGCATGTGATCCGGCGCACCTTGCCGGTGATGTCCGGCCACTAACCTCGGGTCCATGGCGATCACTCGAGAAGAGGCGCAGGAGCAGATCCTCGAGGAGCTGACCGCGGCGACCGACCGGATAGCCCTCGCGGTCGCATGCCTGGGCGAGGCCTACGAGCTCCTCTCTGACGATGCCGGCGACCGTCTCGAGGCGGAGATCTTCCGCCCGGCGCAGAAGGCCTACGGCCGCGCCAAGCGCACCCATGACGGGTTCGCCCAGCGGGTCGACCGCCCGACGATGATTCTCGAGCCCCCCTCAGCCGGCCGCAGCTCCCAGGGGGTTCAGTCCTTCGTCGACCGCGCAGTCGAGGCCTCCGGAGACGCGGATCAGATGGTCGCCGAGATCCAGGACTCGATGATGCCGATCGAGTTCGGCGACGCCGAGCTCCGCGCCGGCCTGGCCGGAGTGCGCGAACAGCTCTCGGGCATCCCCCGTGCAGCAGCGCCGTTCCTGAGCACGCTCGGGCGCTGAAGCCCCCGGGCCGGGGGGTCTCAGCAGCCGGTTGAGCTGCCCACCAGCGGGCCAGCTCTTTCAGCGACCCACTGGGCGACCTGAGAGGCATCCTCCTGCCCGGTTCCGAAATCGCCATTGTCCGGTAGGACCGCGATGCTCACCACCACCTGATGTCCGGAGAGCGTCATGGTGCCCATCTGCCTCAGCAGGTAGCGACCATCGGTTCCCGGCCCCCAGCCTCCCTTCCAGCGTGCCGGGACACCTGCGGAGCCGAAGCCCCACGGGTCCGAAGTCACCCGCGACATCTCGTTCAGCAGGTAGTCGCGAGTCGCTGCCGAGCTGATGCATCCTCCCGCAAGGGCCGCCATGAACCGCTCCTGCTCGGCCAGTGACCAATCGGTCTGCCCGTAGGTCGAGAAGCTCTCACGTCCCTGCGTCGATACGACCGTGGTTTCGTCGCCCGCCTTTCGCAGTTCCTCCTGGACGGCCGAGGACGCCCCCGCAAGGCCTCCATGAGTCCGCTCAAGGGAGTCGAAGAGGGCCGCCGCAGCATCGTTGTCAGAGAGCGTGATCGCCCGGTTGATCAGGTCATCCTGCGCGGAGCTGATGCGGTTCGGTCCTCCCGCCTCTTCCAGCACCCTCAGGGCGATGGGGATCTTGATCGTCGACCATGCCGAACCGGACGTGAGTGTGCCGGCGGTGGCCGTTGGGCCGCCGAGACCCGGAGGACCGATCGCCACGCCAACCTCCGCTCCGAGCTGGCTCCCGAGGGCATTGAGCCCCGCGAGTCCTCCCCCACCCGTCGCGGTGGAACCGCCCGAGGGAGGACCAGCCGGACGACCCGGCTGATGCCCCGCCGAGGCGGGAGGCATCGGCCCGTTGATGGTGGGACCTCTGCTCCCAGGCCGCTCCCGCGCGATTGCGCCCCCGTCGGAGATCGCATCGGTGCCGGTGCGTGACTCGCCCGAGCCGCAACTGCAGAGCAAGAAGAGGCTGGCCAGAACGGTTATCGAGATCTTTCCCACCGGCGCAATGTAACGGCACGCCCCGAGCAGGATTCGAACCTGCGGCCTACTCCTTAGGAGGGAGTCGCTCTATCCAGCTGAGCTATCGGGGCTGAAGAGAAATCGTATCCGGGGTTGCGAATGCCACGCCCCGGGTATGGCCTTGGTGTCTCGCAACATGGATGTCCAACCAAGGAGAGAAAACATGGGCGCACTCGCACTACCCGTCGCTTCGATAGGACCGATCATCGGGATTCTCGTCGTGATCATCCTCGTCATCATCGTGCTCCGGCTGGTGCTCTAGGGCGAGCTCGCTCAGCCGCGCGGGAGGTTGCTGTCGCCGCCTGAGGGCTCCTTGTCCTCGTCGGCGTCAGCGGGCTCCGGCGTCCTCCGACTCCGGTGCGGCCTCGTCGGGATCCGGCTCGCCGTAGAGCGTCTCCGATGCCAGCTCGCTGGCGCGGCGGTTCCACAGCTTGACCTCGCAGAAGAGGTCGTCGCCGTAGCCGACGAGCGCGTCAAGCGCGACGAGGGTGAACCGGCCTTGGGAGATCGGTTCCTGATCGACCGTGGCCTCCTCGATCTGGACGGTGGCCGCGACCGCGCCCTGAAGGAGCGGGCGGCCCCAGATCAGGGTCATGTCACCGGCCATGCCCTGCTCACCGCGCCAGCGGCCGATCACATCGTCGTTCAGGTCGATGCGCCAGTCCGGGTTGTCCTCGGCGAAGACGTCCGTGAAGTCGCAGACGGCCCGGAAGTCGGTCGGGTCCCCCTCGGCCGGCTGGACGTAGGAGACGTGGCCGAAGATCTCGATCTCTCCGGCGGCCGACTCGCTTCGCGCCGTCGCCGGCACCCACGTCCTACCTCCCCAGGCGCGCTCCGGGAACCAGTCGATCTCCTCGAGTTCACCGACGCCGTCGGGCAGGTCCTCGATCGATGGGACGGCCTCGCGGAGGACCTCGGCCAGTCGCTCGGCGAAGCGCCCGCTCGGCACTCCTTCCTGGGAGTTGTCGGCGACGAAGTGGGGAAACGGCCTCGGGTCCGGTGGCATCGCGGAGGCACCCTACTCACAAGCGCCTCTCAGCCGTCGCCGATGACCTCACGTAGGTCGGCGGCGGCGCGCTCCGGGGGGTAGACGTTGATGTCGACTCCGGTCCCGAGCTCGAACCCGGCGCTAGTGGTCAGGCGCGGCGCGATGTCGACGTGCCAGTGGAAATGGTCCGCGCCCCGCGGTGCGGTCCGGACCCACAGGTTCAGGTCGGGGGAGATGCCGAACAGGTCGGCGAGTGCCCTAAGCGCCCTCTGGATCATCCGCCCTCCGCCGCGAGCCTCCCCGAAGTCGGCTTCGGGCGTCCGCGGGACGACCCTCATCTCGAACGGCGACCGCGACGCCCAGGGACAGATCAGTGCCGCCTCGTCGTCGATCGCCGCCAGGCGGTCGCGCCTGCGCACCTCGTCGACGAGCACGTCGCTCAGGAGACTGCCTCCCGCCGTGCGCTCCCGGTAGGCGTTCGAGCGCTCCCGCTCCCGGGCGATGCTCGCGGGCACGAACGGAAGCGCGAAGAGCTGAGCGTGGGTGTGCTCGATGGTCGAGCCGGCGCTGGCCCCCTCGTTGACGATGAGCTGCGTGTAGGCGGCGTCTGTGTGCGCGCGCATCCGCTCCCGCCAGGCGGCGACGGCCGCGGCGAACTGGTCGTCGGAAAGCTCGGCGAGCGTCGTCGCGTGCTCGGGGGAGTTGATGACGACCTCGTGGGCTCCCGCGGCCGGGCGTGAGACGAACAGGTCAGCCTCGCCGACCCTGCGCGACGCCGCGAGAGGGTCCCCGGCGCGCGTGAAGGCCCCGGTGTCCCCACCTCCGCCGGCCAGCCCGGGACCCGCTGCGTCAACCGCGTCCAGCGCCGGGTAGAGGTTCGGCACGACCCTCGTCGTCCAGCCCGGCCCGTCGGCGTCGCCCTTGGCCCGCTGCGCCTCCACCTCCGGCGGGGTCATCGCCTCATGGCCCTCGCAGAACGGGCAGTCCCGGGGTCAGGCGCCGGGCGTTCGGGAACCGAGAAGGCATCCGGGCGCTCGGCTCGCCCGGGCGCGAGCAGCGCCCGCAAGCCCGAGACCTGGTCTATGCGTATCTCGGGAGCGCTCAGGAGGGCGGGCGCCGGGAGTCCGGGAGGTCCTTCTCCAGCTCGTCGAGCGTCGGCTTCGTGTCCGGCAAGACAGGAGCGTCGGGGGCCGGCGCCTTCGGCCGCGAGGGGCGCGGCTGGTCACCGTCGGGCTTCTTGAACGCGTCGAACATGTCGAGCGGGATCGGGAAGACGATGGTCGTGTTCTGGTTAACGCCCATCTGCAGCAGCGTCTGCAGATAGCGAAGCTGGAGCGTCGCCGGGTTCTGGCTGATGATGTCGGCGGCGTCGGAGAGCTTCTGCGCGGCCTGGAACTCGCCCTCGGAGCCGATGATCTTCGCGCGCCTCTCACGCTCGGCCTGTGCCTGCAGAGCGATCGCGCGCTGCATGTCCTGGGGCAGTTCGACGTCCTTGACCTCGACCGTCGAGACCTTGATCCCCCAAGGCTCGGTCTGCTCGTCGATGATCAGCTGCAACTCCTGGTTGAGCCGCTCGCGCTCGGTGAGCAGCGCGTCGAGCTCGGCCTTGCCGAGCACCGAGCGCAGGGTCGTCTGCGCGATCTGGGAGGTGGCGACGAGGAAGTTCTCGATCTCGGTGATCGCCTTGTCCGGATCCATCACGCGGCCGTAGGCGACCGCGTTCACGCGGACGGTGACGTTGTCGCGGGTGATGACCTCCTGGGGAGGGACGTTGAGGGTGACCGTTCGCAGGTCGACGCGGACCATCTGATCGACGATCGGAATCAGGAAGCGCAAGCCCGGGCCCTTGAGAGCGACCAGCCGGCCGAGCCGGAAGACAACACCGCGCTCGTACTCCCGGAGGATCCGGATCGCCGAAGCCCAGATGAACAGGCCGAGAACGACCACGACCCCGACGATCACCAGTCCTACCATCGAATCAGCTTCCTTCCGGCTCGTTTCCCGCCGCTTCCGCGGCCTGCAGGTCATGCTCCGGGGCGCCATCTTCAAGCGGCGCAACCGTCAGAGTCAGGCCGTCTACGGCCTTGACCATGACTCTATACCCGGGCTCGATGGGGTCATCCAGGTCAGCGGGCCGGGCTCGCCAGAGGGCGCCGGCGATGAACACCTGGCCGATCGGATCAAGCGCGATGCGGACGTCGCCGTGGGTGCCGATCA
>JBBSQE010000011.1:0-30842 GCA_038258095.1 Solirubrobacterales bacterium
GGGGGCGACGCCCCGCGGTACGAGACGATCTCGACCGGATCGTTCAACCTCGATCGTGCCCTCGGCATCGGCGGCATCCCCAAGGGCCGCATCATCGAGATCTACGGCCCGGAGTCGTCGGGCAAGACCACGCTGACGCTCCACCTCGTCGCCGAGGCGCAGCGGCGCGGCATGCTGTGCGCGTTCCTCGACGCCGAGCACGCGTTCGACGTCAACTATGCACGGGCGCTCGGCGTCACGGTCGAGGACTTGCTCGTCGCCCAGCCCGATCACGGCGAGCAGGCGCTCGAGATCGCCGACACGCTCGCGCGCACCGGCACCGTCGGACTCATCATCATCGACTCGGTGGCGGCGCTGATCCCCAAGGCCGAGCTCGAAGGCCAGATGGGGGAGACCCAGGTCGACCTCCAGGCACGCCTGATGTCGCAGGCGCTGCGCAAGCTGGCCGGCAACTTGAACCGGGCGAACACGGTCTGCGTGTTCACCAACCAGATTCGCGAGAAGATCGGTGTCATGTTCGGCTCGCCGGAGACCCAGCCCGGCGGCCGGGCGCTGAAGTTTTATTCCTCGCAGCGGCTCGACATCCGCCGCATCGAGACCCTCAAGGAGGGCACCGAGGCGGTCGGCAACCGGGTCCGTGTCAAGGTTGTCAAGAACAAGGTCGCCTCACCGTTTCGCCAGGCCGAGTTCGACATCGAGTATGGGGTCGGCATCTCGAGGTCGGGCGGGATTCTCGACCTCGGCCTCGAGCACGAGCTGATCCAGAAGTCCGGCTCGTTCTTCTCCTACGGCGAGCTGCGGCTCGGGCAGGGGCGGAACAACTCCAAGTCGTTCCTCGACGAGAACCCGGAGATCGCTGGTGAGCTCGAAGCCAAGATCTTCGACGCGGTGAACATCGGCGATGAGGGCGAGGAGGTGGCGGTCACGGAGATCTCCGAGGGCGATGCCGACTCCAAGGACAGCCCGGTGGACGCCGAGGCCAAGCAGGCCGCGTGAGCCGGGGCGGTTCGCGGCCGGCGGGGTGACCCGGGGCGCCGTGACCCGGGATGAGGTCATGGGCGCCGCCCTTGCGGCGCTGGCGCAAAAGGAGCGGACAGTCGCCGAGGTCGCCGAGGTGCTCGAGCGGCGGGGAGCCGATTCGGGCGTTGCGGCCGACGTCATCGACGAGCTGGCCTCCGACGGGACGCTCGACGACTCGCGCTTCGCCCGTCTCTTCGCCGAGGACAAGCGGGACATTTCGGGCTGGGGGGCGGACCGCATCCGTGAGGCGCTCGTGCGCCGGGGGGTCGATTACTCGGATATCGACCCCGCTCTGGGCGCCGAGGACGGTGAGGCCGAGCTCGGGCGGGCCACCGCCCTCGTCACCGGTCGGGACTTCGACCTGGGATCAGAGCGTGATCGCAGCAGGGCTCTGGGGCTGCTGGCACGTCGCGGCTTCGATTCGGATGTCGCCTATGACGCGATTCGCCGAGCCGAGCGTGAAGCGCTGGAGGGCCACGGGGCCGGTTAGTCCGGGCCGGGCGCCCGCCCGCTGCTTGGCCGAGATCCGGTCCGGTACTAACCTGCAGGGTGGAGACGATCGAGTGTCTCCCTGAACCCAAAACTTTGATCGCCGCAGCGCGGCGGAGATATGCGGTCCGCCCTCGATCGTCGAGCCCGGGCCGGGAGAGGAAAATATGGAGCTGAGGACCTGGCTCCCGCCATGGCTGAGACCGCGCGGCGGGGGCGCGAGCGCCGAGGGTGACGCGACCTCCGATGAGTCCGTCTCGGTGGAGATCGAGCACCACGGGAGCTCGAATGGCGCTCACCCTGACTCGAGCCCCCGGAGCCCTGTCGCGAGTTCCCGGACCGTTGCCCCCGACCCGGGGGCTGATTCCTCTGACGCCGGTCTGATCTCGGCCTCGCCGCCCGTATCCCCAGCCGGCATCGACTCGCACGACGAGATCCGTGCCCGCCGCGCCGAGATCGTGCGCATGGAGGAGCGAGCGCTGGGCCAGCTCGAATCGGTCGAGACACAGCTTCGCGATCTCGACCGCAGGCGAGACTCTCTCGACGATCGCGAGCGGAACCTCGAGCAGATGGCCGGAGAGCTGAAGCTCGCCCGCCGCCAGCATCTCCGGGAGCTGGAACGGATTTCCTGTCTTTCTGCCGCGCAGGCGCGCCAGGTCCTGTTGAAGGAGGTCGAAGACGAGGCGCGCCAGCAGGCTGGCCTGCTGTTGGCCCGCATGGAGGAGGAGACGAAGCTCGAGGCCGAACGGCGGGCCCGCGGGATCCTCGCCGTCTCGATGCAGCGCCTTGCCGCCCCGAGCGCGAGCCAGACCACCACGCGGCTCGTCCAGCTCCCGACGGACGAGATGAAGGGGCGGATCATCGGCCGGGAGGGCCGCAACATCAGGGCCTTCGAACACCTGACCGGAGTCGATGTGATCCTCGACGAGACGCCGTCGGCGGTCGTCCTCTCATGCTTCGACGGCGTGCGGCGGGAGATCGCCAGACTGACCCTGGAGCGGCTCATCGAAGACGGCCGCATCCATCCGACGCGGATCGAGGAGACGTTCGAGCAGGCGACCGCGGAGATGGACGATCGCATGGTCGAGGAGGCCGAGCGGGCGCTCCTCGAGGCACGGGTTACCGGGGTCCACCCGGAGATGATCAGGCTGTTGGGGCGCCTCAAGTACCGCACGAGCTACGGCCAGAACGTGCTCGACCACCTCGTCGAGTGCTCGCATCTCGCCGCCCTGATGGCGGCCGAGATCGGCGCTTCGCCCGAAGTCGCCCGCCGGGCCGCCCTGCTCCACGATCTCGGCAAGGCGGTCAGCAACGACGTGGAGGGCACCCACGCGATTGTCGGCGCTCGTCTTGCCCGGCGCTACGGCGAGCCCGACGCCGTCGTCCACGGGATCGAGGCCCACCACAACGAGGTTGAGCCACAGACCGTCGAAGCCGTCCTGGTTCAGGCCGCCGACGCGCTCTCGGGCGCCCGGCCCGGAGCACGGGCCGAGTCCCTCGAGCAGTACGTCACCCGGCTGAAGGATCTCGAGGCGATCGCGCAGCGCCACGCGGGGGTGGAGAAGGTGTTCGCGATACAGGCCGGGCGAGAGATACGCGTGGTCGTCGACCCCGGCGAGGTGGATGACGAAGCCGCCGCCCTGATCTCCCACCAGATCGCCACCGCAGTGGAGAAGGAGATGGAGTACCCGGGCCGGATCAAGATCACCGTCATCCGCGAGAGCCGCACCACTTCCTACGCGAAGTGACTGCCCCGATGCCCGCCACTCCGTGGTTCACCCGCCCGAGCGGGTAAAGTCCGGCGCCGAATGGAGACCCTCTTCTACGGATTCGGGATCGCGCTGATCCTCTTCGCCTTCGCCGTCGGCCTGCTCGGGCCGAGGATGAAGGAGTTCCCCGCTGGGCCGCTGTTCGGCGCCGTGATCGCGGTCTTCGTCGTCCTTGTGGCCGGCACGGCGACTTTCGCCGTCGGCTTCTCCAACGACGAGCAGGCCAAGCGCGACGAGATGCGAAACATGGAGCAGAACGCCGCCGACGCGAAATCCGAGCTCAATCCGCCCAATGCGCCGAACAGCGACACTCCGGCCGAGGTCGTCAAGGGCCCGGGGGGCACCGTCCAGTTGGCGGCTTCCCCGACCGAGCTCGCGTTCGACAAGAACAAGCTCACCTCAAAGCCCGGCAAGGTCACGATCGACCTGACCAACCCGAGCACGATCCCCCACGACATCGCGATCGAGAAGGACGGGAAGATCCTCGGCGAGTCAGAGACAGTGGCGCAGTCGAAGACATCGACCAGCGCCTCGCTCAGCCCCGGTACCTACACGTTCCTCTGCACGGTTCCCGGCCATGCCGAGGCCGGAATGCAGGGGACTCTCGTAGTCAAGTAGCGGAGCCCGCGGCCGTGGCCAAGCGCTACCACGTCACCACCTTCGGGTGTCAGATGAACGTGCACGACTCCGAGCGCATGATGGGCATGCTCGATTCGCTCGGATACGAGCAGGCCGCAGAGCGTGGCGATGCCGATCTGATCCTGTTCAACACGTGCTCGATCCGGGAGAACGCCGACAACCGGTTCATCTCCCATCTGGGGGAGGCCAAGCGCCTCAAGTCCGAGGATCCCGCCAGGGTCGTGGGAGTCGGTGGGTGCTGGGCGCAGTCGGTAAAGGACGAGGTCTTCTCGCGGTTCCCGTTCGTGGATGTGGCGTTCGGTCCCGGTCAGATCCACCGCCTCGCCGAGTTCCTCACCTCGGACTCGCTCACAGCCCAGGGCTTCTTCGAGTTCGAGGGCTTCTCCGGCGACCTCCCCGCCCGCCGGGAGCGCGAGTTCCAGGGCTGGCTCCAGGTCTCCCAGGGGTGCAACTGCGCGTGCTCCTACTGCATCGTGCCTTCGACGAGGGGTCGGGAAGAGAGCCGGGACCCGCGGGAGCTGGTCGCCGAAGCAGCCCGGCTTGCGGCCGATGGGGTGAGGGAGGTGACCCTGCTCGGCCAGAACGTGAACAGCTACGGCCGCGATCTCCCCCTCGACATCCGCATCTCGTTCTCCGACCTGCTCCGCCAGGTGAATGCGATTGAGGGGATCGACCGCATCCGCTACACGAGCCCACACCCCAAGGACATGAAGGAGGACGTGATCCTGGCTCACGCCGAGCTGCCGGCGCTGTGCGAGCACATTCACCTGCCGCTCCAGTCGGGCTCGAGTGTCGTCCTCAAGCGCATGAGGCGCACCTATGACCGGCGGCGCTACATGGACCGTGTCGCGCTGATCCGCGAGCACGTCCCTGATTGCGCGATAACGACCGACATCATCGTCGGCTTCCCGGGTGAGACCGAGGACGATTTCATCGAGACCCTCGAGGTCGTCGACGAGGTCGGCTACGACAGTGCCTTCACGTTCGTCTTCAGCCCCCGCCGCGGCACCGACGCGGCGGATCTGGGGGACCAGGTTCCGCACGCGGTGAAGAAGGAGAGGATGGGTCGCCTCGTCGACCTCGTGCAGAGTCGTGCGCGGGAGCGGTCCCAGCGCTTCATCGGGCGCCGTCTCGAGGTCCTGGTCGAGGGCACGAGCCGCACCGACCCGTCCCGGCTGCGCGGTCGAAGCCGCCACAACAAGGCGGTGAACTTCGAGGGCACGGCGCTCCCGGGAGAGCTCGTCGAGGTCGAGGTCGAGAAGGCGACATCCCAGACACTACTCGGCACCGAGCGGATGCTCAGCCGCACCGCGTAGGGAATGGCGGCGCGGGGAGACCCCCCTTGCACGTCCTGGCGATATTCGGTCCCACCGGCGCCGGGAAGACGGCGCTGGCGATCGCGGTCGCCGAGCGTCTTCGAGCCCGCGGGGAGGACCCGGCCGCAGTCTCCTGCGACGCGATCCAGGTCTACCGGGGCCTCGAGATCCTCAGCGGCGCGGCAACGCCCGAGGAGACCGCCCAGCTCGAGCACAGGCTGCTCTGCATCGCCGACCCGTCTGAGGAGTGGAGCGCGGGGAGGTTTGCCGAGCTCGCACACACCGAGATCGACGGGCTCCTAAGTGAGGGCCGCCGCCCGATCGTGGTCGGCGGCACCGGGCTGTATCTGCGAGCGGCGCTGGCGGAGCTCGATCTGCGGCCACCCGTTGACGAGGCACTCCGTGCAGACGTAGAGCGAGAGATCACCGAGCGTGGGCCCGAAGCGCTCCACGCCGAGCTCGGACCGGGGGTAGCGGCGAGTGCCCACCCCAACGACCGCAAGCGGATCGCGAGGCTGACGGAACTGGAGCGGGCCGGTGTTGAGCCGGCGCTGGAGGGGAAGGGCATGTGGACGGCGGCGCTCCGGCACGCGACCGTCCTGGTTGGCCTGGTGCCCGATCGCGATGAGCTCCGGGAGGACATCGGGGCGCGGGTTGAAGCGATGGCGGCCGCCGGCGCCGGCGCGGAGGCCCGGGCCGCGGACGCGCCCGGGGCGGCGCGCCCGGCCCGGGCGGCGATCGGCTTCGAGGACTTCATCGCCGGCGACCTCGAGGCCGTCAAGTCGGCTCATCGCCGCTACGGGAGGCGCCAGCTCACCTGGATGCGGAGGATGGATGGAGTGGGCGTCCTGGAGACCGCCGGCCGCAGCCGGGAGGACCTCGCAGCCGAAGTGATCACGCGCCTTGACGAAGCGGAGAACTGAGAGCACTCCGAGAGCTGAGAAGAGGCCGAGGATCGGCAGGGTTGAACGGTTTCCGGCGTCCCAGCGCCGTCAACGCTCCAACTTTCGGGAGGGAGAATCGTGGGCGCCGGCGACTTGGAGGTACATGCCCCGCCGCTGGCCAGAGATCGTCATCGCCTTGCCGGGGGTGGCCCTCGCCCTCGCGTCCCTCGCTCTGAGGGCAGGTATCAACGGTGCGAATGAGGGGGTCTGCTGGTCTGAGGACAGCTCCTGCGCGATATCGCTCGCCGCCGCGCTCGCCGCGCTGCTCGGCGCCGCCGCGGTCCTCTTCCCGCGCGTCGGCCGACGGCGTCGCCGCAGCTCTCGGGCTTGGCTCACACTGAGCATGCTCGTCCTGGCTTCGGCCTTGGTCGCGTTGGCAGCCCTCGCCGCCTGCGATCCGCCCCGCAATCTCGAGTGCACCGATCCAGGTGGCGTCGCCGCCTCGCTCATGTCCCCGCTTGTAGGTTGGGGCGATGCACTTCGAGAAGTGGCAGGCGCTCGGCAACGACTACCTGATCGTCGAGGCGGGCCCACTTCCCTGGGAGCTCACGCCGCGCCGGATCGAGCGCATCTGTGACCCGCACCTCGGCGTCGGCTCCGACGGCATCCTGCTGCTCTCGCAGTCAGACGACCCCGCCCTCGTCGCGACGCTGCGGATCTTCAATCCCGATGGCTCGGAGGCCGAGCTCTCGGGGAACGGGGTCCGCGAGGCGGTCCTCTACCTCTATCGGCACAGGTGGACCTCGGCCCGTACGTTCACCATCGGCACGATGTCGGGTCCGGCGACGCCGGAGATCGCCGATGAGAGAACGGCAACCGTTGCGATGGGCCGGGCCGCGACGGCATCGAAGGACTTCCCCTCGGGCGGGCCCGACGGCAGGGGAACTGCCTCCGCCGGCGGCCGCGATTGGGATTTCCAGCACGTGAGCATCGGCAACCCGCAGTGCGCGATCGAGGTCTCGGCGGGAATCGAGGAACTCGACCTCGGCGCGATCGGGCCGGAGATCGAGCGCAGCGACCTGTTCCCGAACCGCACGAACGTCTCGTTCTTCACGGTTCAGGGCGATCGCGTGCGGGCGCGGATCTTCGAACGCGGGGTGGGGGAGACGATGTCGTCCGGGACCGGGGCAACAGGGGCGGCGGTCGCCGCCCACATCGCCAGGGGGGTGGAGAGCCCGGTGGAGGTGGTCCTGGACGGAGGGGTCCTCGAGGTTGAGATCTCGCCGAGCCTGGATATCCGCCTGACCGGTTGGGCGGAGGAGATCTGCAGCGGCGAGCTGTCAGCCGAGCTGCTCTCTGCGCTCGCGGCGCTCTAACCTCAGGCGCCGATGGCACTGACGGACCCCTCCAAGCGCCTCGAGGCGATTCCGCCCTACATGTTCGCCGAGCTCGAACGCAAGGTGGCCGGGAAGCGGGATGCGGGCATCGACGTGATCAGCCTCGGGATCGGCGATCCGGTCGAGCCGACCTTCGACCATGTCGTGCGGGCCATGCAGGACGCCGTGGCCGAGAACTCGAACCAGAAGTACCCATCGAACAGAGGCCGGCCGGAGTTCCGGGGTGCACTCGCGAATTTCTACGATGACCGTTTCGGCGTCGAGATCGACCCCGAGACCGAGGTCATACCCGCAATCGGCGCGAAGGAGTGCATCTACAACCTGTGCTTCGCGTTCCTCGATCCCGGAGGAGTGGCCCTCGCCTCTGATCCCGGCTACCCCGTCTACACGGGTGGCCCCCTGCTCGCCGGCGCCAAGGCCGAGCTGCTGCCGCTCGTCCCCGAGCTCGGCTTCGTTCCCGACCTGACCGCCGTTCCAGCGGACGTCGCCTCGAAGGCACGCCTGATGTTCCTCAACTACCCGAACAACCCGACCGGCGCCGTTGTTCCCGACGGGTTCTTCGAGCTCGTCGTTTCATTCGCTCGGGAGCACGAGATCCTCGTGGTCCACGACAACGCCTATTCGGAGACCACGTTCGACGGATATGTCGCCCCGAGCTTCCTGGCCACGCCCGGAGCAAAGGAGGTGGGCGTCGAGGTCTTCTCACTCTCCAAAGGCTTCAACATGACCGGCTGGCGCTGCGCGGCGATCCTCGGCAACGCCGACGCGATCGCCTCCTACTGGCGACTGAAGACCAACGTCGACTCGGGCCTGTTCGAGGCGATCCAGCTCGCCGGCGCTGCAGCGCTCGAAGGGCCCCGCGGCCCGATCGAGCGGATGAACGAGACGTACGCCCGTCGTCGCGACCTCGTCGTCTCGGCGCTGCGGGAGATCGATGTCGAGGTTGAGGCCCCGCGGGGAACCATCTACGTCTGGGCGCCGGTCCCGAAGAGCCATACGTCGGCCTCGTTCGCCGAGCTCGTTCTCGAGGAGGCGGCGGTCGTCGTCTCACCGGGGTCGATGTACGGGCCGAGTGGCGAGGGATTCTTCCGGATCTCCCTCACCGCTCCCGACGAGCGGATCACGGAGGCCGTCGAACGCATGCGAAAGCACCTGGCTCAGCGATGACCGGGGATGGAGGCGGGGCGCCCGGCCGGGCGCGCATCTCCTCCGGATCGCCGTTCGAGCCGGCGATCGGCTTCTCCCGCGCCGTTCGCGTCGGTGACCGCGTCCTCGTCTCCGGCACCGGGCCGGTCTGGGAGGACGACTCATGCGACCCGGACTCCGGCGCACAGGCCAGGCGCTGCCTCGAGATCATTGTCGCCGCTCTCGAGGAGGCGGGCTCCGGGCGCGAGGACGTCGTGCGAACCCGGATGTTGGTCACGACGGATGCAGATGCCGATGCTGTCGGCGCCGCCCACGCCGAGATGCTCGGCGACGTTGCGCCCGCAGCGACCATGGTTGTGGTCGCCGGCCTTCTCGACACGAGGTGGAAGGTCGAGATCGAGGCCGAGGCGATTGTGGCGCCTGCCGCCTGACGGACACCTCAAGCGGGCTCAATGCTGCTTCGTCCGCTCAGCGCTCGCGGGGCGGCACCCAGCCGCCCAGGCGGCGCTCCAGCTCGAGCGCGACCGCGATCGACACGTGGTCCCGGCCCGGCGCTGCGACGACCTGGGCGCCGAGCGGCAGCCCCGAGGCCGCGAGGCCGAGCGGCACCTCCGTCACCGGTGTGCCGGCGAGGTTGAAGACCGTCGTTGAGTTGATGATCCACGGCTTTCCGACCGTCGCTCCGTGACGAGGCGCGACGCGCGGAAACGGAGGGTGGAGGAGAACGCCGTCACCGATTGTTTCGGTCAGCTCTCTCGCGAACTCCTCGCCGGCGTTCAGAAGCCGCTTCGTCCGCTTGTCCGGCACGAACCGGGCCATGCTCTCGGTTGCGAGAAGGATCTTCATGGCCGAAGTGTGCGACCCGCCGCGCCGCAGGATATGCCTCGCCGAGATGTCGGCGACTCCCTCGCCGCTCAGCATCTCCCGGGTCGTTGTTCCCGCGCCTTCCTTCAGAGCCGTCAGGTAGAGCTCCATCACCTGGCGCATCTGCTTCATCGGCACCTTTTCAATGACGGCGCCGGCTGTTTCCAGCACTGCTGCTGCGCGGGCTCGCGCATCCCGGAGCTCTCGGCTGGCCGGCAGGATCGAGAAGCGCTCGGAAACCACGACGCGCATTCCCTCGAGGCTCACCCTTCCCGGGTCGCTCAGCTCCATCTCGGTGGTTGAGGGGTCACTCGGGTGGTGGCCGGCGATCGAGCGCAGGATCGGCATCAGGTCCTCCGCGCGCCGCGCGAGCGGGCCCAAGCCGAGCATCCGGATCGCCTCGCCGCTCGGTCCCGGCGGGAAGTGGCCGGAGTTCGGCACCAGGCCTGGCGACGGCTTGTGGCCGAAGACCCCGTTGAAGAAGGCCGGGAGGCGGATCGAGCCCCCGATGTCGGTTCCGAGGCCGATCGGAGAGCCGCCGCTGCCGACGGCGGCGCCCTCGCCGCCCGAGGAGCCTCCAGCGGTCCGGCGTGCGTCATACGGGTTGCGGGTCAAACCGTAGAGCCGGTTCTCGGACTCGACCCACATCGTCAGCTCGGAGAGGTTGGTGACGCCGAGGAGGATCACGCCGTCGTCGAGGAACCGCTTCGCCGCCGGCGCGGTCTCCGGAGCACGATGGTCGGCCCGGACAACGAGACCGGCCGAGTTCGGCATGCCCTCGACGGCTATCGACTCCTTGATGGTGCAGGGGACGCCGAGGAACCGGGGCAGCTCCATGTCGTCATCCGCCGCTGCGACCCGGCGGTCGGCCTCCACGGCCTCCTCGCGGGCTTCGGCGAAGCGCTCGTGGATGACTGCGTTCATCCACCTGAAGTGCTCCAGGCGCTCGATGTGGGCCTCGACGACGTCGGCCGAGCTGACCTCCCGTGTCCTGATCGCTCGGGCCAGCTCCGTGGCTGATCGCTCGATCAGGGGGATCGACCTCTCGGTCATGCCCCCTCCCGCTTGCGCCAGTAGCGTTCGAGCCCGAGGAACTGCTGATTCGACGGCACGGCCTGGAGCGTGGCCTCGGCCCCGGCACGGTCGTTTGCCGCGTCGACGTCGTCGCGGAGGCGCCGCTCGAACTCGGCGGCATCCAGCTCCCGCGCCCGGCGGCCGACCTCGTCGAGCCTGCTCCTGACCGTCGCGATGTGGTTCGCCGGGTCCTCGATCGCTCCAAAGTGCGTCAGCCCGAGGCTCTCCGGCTCCCACGCCTCGATCGCGTCCAGGGACCGGTTCCAGGCCTCCAGGTCGACATCTGGCGGGGGAGTCGGAGGCAGAACGAAGTCGGACGGGGGGATGCGCACGGCGGCCGTGTCCCCGACGAAGGCCCGTCGGCCGTCCAGGTGGAGGTAGCTGACGTGGTGGGAGGCGTGGCCGGGGGTGTAGGCGACCTCGAAGCCGAGGATCTCCTCGCCGCCGCTCAGCGCCGTCACCCGCTCCTCGGGGACGGGGAGAACCTCGCCCCAGAGCCGCTGCATGTCGTCGCCGTAGAGGCGTCCGGCGCTGGCGAGGAGCTTCGACGGATCGATCAGGTGAGGAGCGCCCCGCTCGTGGACGAAGACCTCCAGATCGGGCCAGCGCCGCAGCAGCGCGCCGGTTCCGCCCGCGTGGTCGAGATGGATGTGGGTGAGGAGGACCGCACGGGGCCGCTTCGTTTCCAGCGCGGCGAAGAGCGTCTCCAGCGAGGATTCCGGACCGGGGTCGATCAGGACATCGCCGACTCGCCAGCAACCGATGACGCGCTCGCGGCCAAGGTGCCTGACGTCGATCAGGTCATACAGGGCTACAGCCGCCCCTCGGCGGCGAGAGTCTCACGCAGGCCCTCCTCGAGGCCGCGCGGCGAATAACCGAGCTTCTCGGTGGCCTTGTCGTTCTTGGCCCAGAAGGTGACGCCGTCGGCCGACTTGATGAGCTCGCGGAGGTTCGGCGGCTGCCCCATCAGCTTGCCGACCAGCGGCCCCACCGGCGCCATCGCCTTGAGGAGCGGGGTCGGCATCGCCCGGTTCGGGGCTTTCTTGCCGGTCACGGTGGCGGTCTTGTCCATCAGGCCACGCATCGTGGTGATCTCGCCCCCGAGAACGTAGGATTCGCCGGCATCGCCCTTGTCGAGCGCGAGGATCACTCCGCCCGCGACATCCTCGACGTAGACCATGTTCATGCCAAGGTCGGGGAAGGGCAGCATCGGGAGCTTGCCGTCGAGCATCTGGTGGATCGTGGCGCCGATCGCCGAGTGGTCGTCGGGTCCGTAGACGCCGCCCGGCTGCACGATCACGCAGGGCAGACCCTCTTCGATCAAGCGCTTCGCGACGCGGTGGGCAGCGACCTTCGTCTCTTCGTAGTAGGAGGTGTAGTCGAGGCCGGGATGGACGTAGGTCTCGTCGACGACCTTGCCGTGGGTGTTCCCGAACGCCGCGATGGTCGAGACGTAGACGACCTTTGGGACCTTCGCCTCGAGTGCAGCCCCGAGAAAGTTCTCGGTCCCAATCACGTTGGCCTGGTACATCGCCTCGTGTTCTGACTTGGGTATCCCGACCTCGAAGACAGCGGCGCCATGAATAACGGCGTCGGCGCCCTCCATAGCGAGCCGGATCGCGGCGCTGTCGGAGAGGTCCCCGGCGGCCACCTCGCAGCCGAGATCGGCAAGCGGCTTGCCCTTGTCCGGGTTGCGGACGAGGCAGACGACGTCGTCCCCCCGCTCGCGTAGCGCCCGGACGACGTGGCCGCCGATGAAGCCGGTGCCCCCTGTCATGAAAACCCGCATGGCGCCAGCCTACAATGCCTCCAGGTGGATCAAGCACGAGACGGCCGCAGCACGGAGACGCGGAGAGGGGCGTCCGCGCCCGGCGTGGAGAATCGGCGCGCCCGTCAGCGCGCCATGGCGATCGGGGTCACTGATGGCCGGGGAGAGGGTGACCCGCTCGCCGAGCTGAAGGAGCTGCTGCGCACGGCCGGGGTTGCGACCGCCGGGGAGATGGTCCAGCAGCGCCCCGAGCCCGACCCGGACCGGTACCTGGGCAAGGGCAAGCTGGGAGAGGTCAAGGCCGAGATCTCCGCCCGTGACGCCAACGTCGTGGTGGTCGATGACGAGCTGCTGCCCCGCCAAGAGCGGAACCTCGAGTCGGCGCTAGGGGTGCCGGTGATCGACCGGACCGCCGTGATCCTCGACATCTTCGCCGACCATGCCCACTCGGCGGAGGGCAACCTTCAGGTCGAGCTCGCGCAGCTCGAGTACAACCTCGCGCGGATGCGGGGGCTCTGGACCCACCTGGAGCGCCTCGGCGGAGGGATCGGCACGAGGGGGCCCGGTGAGTCACAGATCGAGACCGATCGCCGTCTCGCCCGAGACCGGATCTCGGCGCTGCGCCGCCGCCTGAAGCGGCTCGAGGCAAACCGCAGCGTCATGCGCGCCGAGCGGGACAAGTCGTCGGTTCCGCGGATCGCGCTGGCGGGCTACACGAACGCCGGTAAGTCGACGCTCCTCAATGCGCTGACCGGCGCCGAGAACGCGAGCGTCGGGGACCGGCTCTTTCACACGCTCGACCCGACGACCCGTGCCTTCGAGGAGGACGGCCGGCGGTATCTGCTCACCGATACGGTCGGCTTCATCGAGAAGCTGCCCCACCAGCTCGTCGAGGCGTTCAAGGCGACCCTCGAGGAGACGACGCTCGCCGACCTCGTCGTGCACGTCATCGACGCTTCCGCCCCCGACGAGCGCCAGGCAATCGATCTCGCGGCCGTTGACTCCGTGCTCGAGGAGATCGGGGCGGGGGAGAAGCCGCGTCTACTGGTGTTGAACAAGGCAGACCTGCTCGACGCCGAGGGCCGCCACGACATCCAGCTGCGCCACCCGGGCGGGCTCCTCGCGTCGGCGCTGACGGGAGAAGGGCTCGAGGACGTCCGCGCTGGCATGGCCGAGGCCTTCGAGGCGACGCTGCAGCCGATCGAGCTCCTCGTGCCGTATTCGCAGGGTGCCCGCCTGCACGAGCTCCACGAGCTGGCTGGAAATCTCGATCGCACGGAGCGTGAGGACGGAGTGCTGGTGCGGACCCGTGTGCCGGCGGCGGAGGCACATCGGTTCGCGGATCTCCAGGTCGGCTCCAACGGCACCGAGCCCGCCGGCTCCAACGGCCGCCCCGGCGGATAGGCTGGCGTCGATGGAGCTTCGCTTCTCACTCCTCGGGGGGGACGCCTTTCTGCCCACACGCGCCCACCCGGGCGACGCCGGCCTCGACCTGCGAGCGAGCGAAGCGGCCCATCTCGGCCCCGGCGAGCGCTGGAGCGTCGGGACGGGGGTGGCGGTCGAGATTCCCGACGGTCACGCCGGGCTTGTCCTGCCCCGCTCGGGCCTCGCTCGCGAGCACGGCATAGCGCTCGTCAACAGCCCGGGGCTGATCGACTCCGGGTACCGCGGTGAGATCCGTGTCCTGCTGCTGAACACCGATCCGGCCGCGGTATACCGGGTGGACTCGGGTGACCGGATCGCCCAGCTCGTGGTGACTCCGATCGCCCAGACCGAACCTGTCGAGGCGGCGGAGCTTGCCCAGTCCGGGCGCGGCGCCGACGGGTTCGGCTCCTCCGGGCGCTGAGCCGGACCGCTCGGCTCAGCCGAGGGCGGCGGCCCGAGCGCTCTGGTGTGCCGCGGCTTCCAGCGTGTCGTCCAGGGGGTCCAGCTGGACCGGCTTGCCGTAGCGGCGCTCCAGGGCGAGCTCGATCAGGCGGTCGGCGAGCCAGGCGTTCTTGGGAAGGAGCGGCCCGTGCAGGTAGGTCCCGATCATGTTCGCGCGGCGTACGCCCTCAAACCCGTCGGTGCCGTTGTTGCCGAACCCCTTGACCACCTTCCCGAGCGGTTCGGCGCTCGGCCCGAGGCGAGTCCGGCCCCCGTGGTTCTCGAAGCCCGCGATCAGCCTGGCCCCGGTGCCCAGGTCCGACTCGATGGCGACGTTGCCGATCAGCCGCTCTCCGGGCTCACGCACGGTCTCCAGGTCAGCCAGCTCGAGGCCGCCGATCCGCTCCTCGCCCAGCTGGTAGCTGTGGCCCAGTAGCTGGTAGCCCCCGCAGACCGCGAGGAGGACTGCACCGTCGTCCACCGCGCTGCCGAGCGCTGAACGCTTGGTCTCCACCAGGTCCCCGGCGACCATCCGCTGGTCGCGGTCCTGGCCCCCGCCCATGTAGATCAGGTCGTGGGCCGTGGGGTCGATCGATTCCCCGGCTCCCGCGCCGACGTACTCGAAGCCGATGCCGCGCCACTCGCAGCGGCGCTGGAAGAAGATGATGTTCCCCCGGTCGGCGTAGATGTTCATCTGCTCCGGGTAGAGGGCGAGGATGCGGAGCTCCATCAGGCCTCCAGCACGATCACGGTGGAGCCCACGTGGTCAGAGGTGGGCGGCACAGACTGGCGATCCGCGACCTGAAGCCCGGCGGCTCGCGCCTCCGCGATCAGGTCCTCGGACCCGATGGCGCAGATGACGACCTCGTCGACCCCGTCCGTCAGCGTGCCCTCCGGTGAGACGGTTTGGCGGAGACGCCTGACGGTGATCTTGTCGCCGGCGTCGTGGATGGCGACCGGAAGGCTCGAGTAGATCCAGCCGTCCACCTCCTGCACGTCGGGCAGGGGCGCCCCCCCTTCGTCCTCGGCGATGTCGGGCTCGACGAGCGCCAGCGCGGCTCGGCCATCGTGCCCCAGGTGAGCCTTGATGTTCGCGAGCAGGTCGCCGCGGCGTCCGGCGTCCGGGAGCATCTGGACGAGCTGCATCGGTGCGAGAACCAACCCGAAGCGCTGCTCGAGGCGGGCATCGCAAGCATCGCCCTGCACCGCCTGGACGGACACACCGTGCTCCTGGGCGCGCCGGTTGACCTCGGCCACGAAGTCGGGGTCGATGTCCACCCCGACCACCTCGTGGCCCTCCCGGCCGAGTTGCATGGCGACGCGCCCCGTTCCGCAACCCAGGTCGAGGATCGGTCCGGCAGCGCCCGCTGCGAGGCTTTCCCACACGCTGAAGTCAGCCCCATACGCGCCACACTCGAGCTCGTGCCAGATCAAATCGGCGTTCGTGGGCGCCGCCCGCTGTTCGCTCATGCCCAGTAATCTTTGGCGAGACCGCGGTCTGAAAGCATCGTGCGCAGCTCGAGCAGGGCGGTGTAGGTCGGGAGGGCGAAGAGGCGCTCTGGCTCTCCGGCGAGCGCGCTGTCGAGGGATCTCTCGATATCCGGCTCGACCTCGATCACCTCGGCTGGCCAGCCCGCGTACTTGAGGCGAACGGCCATCTCCGCGGCGCGGGTTCCCGAGCAGACGACCCGCCGCACCGATCCCGCCAGGAGCTCGAAGTCGGCATCCCAGATCCAGGAGACATCGCGTCCGTCGGCGATCCTGTCGTTGAGCGCGACCCAGAGGTCGAGGGGCCGTATCTCCGCTTCGAGGGCCAGTGTTCGCAACACCTCGTTTGTGCCCGCGGGGTTCTTGACGAGCAGGATCGAGAGCGACGTGTTGACTGCCTGCATCGTCTCCACACGGCCGAAGACGGCTTCAGTGCCTTCCAGCGCTGAAACGATGACGTCCGGCTCGAGGCCGAGCTCCAGGCCGGCGGCGATCGCGCCGAGCGCGTTGTAGACGTTGTAGAGACCCGGCAGCGGCAGCTTCAGGGACATCCCTCCGCTCGGTGTCCGGACGGTCACCTGCGAGCCACTCATCCCCTCCAGCTCCACCCGGGTGGCGGCGATGTCCGCATCCGGCCTGCGGACCCCGCAGTTCGGGCAGTGGTAGTGGCCGAGATGGCCGACGAAGGCCCGGTCGTAGACGTACGGATGCCCGCACCGGCGGCAGTGCTTCGCGTCGTGGGCGTGCTGGAGTTGCGGCAGCGCCTGGGAGTCGTCGTTCATCCCGAAGTAGGTGATTCCGGCCCGCGGCTCGCCGGCGGCGTCGCGCCCGAGGTCGGCGATCAGTGGGTCGTCCGCGTTGAGGATGAAGCGGGTGCGTCCGGTGCGCTCTTCGGCGAGCTTTGCCCACTCGTCAGCGAGCGTCTCCAGCTCGCCGTAGCGGTCGAGCTGGTCCCGGAAGAGGTTGCCGAGCACGATCACGCCCGGGTCGAGCGCCTCGGCGACCTTGGGCAGCCAGGCCTCGTCCACCTCGAAGAGGCCCTCGTCACCATTCTGCTCGAGCAACGCCGTTGCCACACCGCGGTCCATGTTCGACCCGGCACGGTTGTGGACCGGCTCGCGGCCGGCCGCGGCAAGCATCCCGGCCAGCATGCCGGCCGTGGTCGTCTTCCCGTTTGTCGCGCTGATCACAGTCGTTCCCCCGGTGAGCCGAGAGCCCAGGCGTGCGATCGCGTCGGGCTGGATGCGGAGCAGCACCCGGCCGGGCAGCGTCGTCCCACCACCCCGCCCGCTCGCGCGGCTGGCCCGGCCGATGGCACGGCTGAGCGCGACCTTCGTTGCGAGGACCGGGGCGCGTCGCGGTTGGCGGACGCTGCCGGCCGAGCCGGCCACCCTCAGGCCCCGGCCGGTGGGGCGATGATCTCGAGCGCCCGCGGGAGGAGGCGCAGAGTCGCCGGGAGGTCCGTGATGTGCTCGCCGTCGGCGTAGACACCGAATGGCCGGCTCGCGCTCAACTCGAGATGTGGCGCCCGAAAGACGCTGACCTCGTCCTCGTCGATGTGAGTCCCCTTGAACACCTTGGGGAGATTACGGAGGAACTTGAGCTTGCTCACCTCGCCGATCGTCACGATGTCGAACTGCCCGTCGGCGAGATCGGCGTCCGGGGCGACGAACATGCCCCCGCCGTAGGCCTTGCTGTTCGCTGCCATGACCGAGTAGCCGGTGAAGCGGATCCGCTCCTCGTCCACCCTGACGGTGAAGCGGGCGGGCCTCCAGGCGATGAGGGCTCGGATCGCCGCATAGGCGTAGACGAGGTTGCCGCGGACGATCTTCGTGTCGTTGGCGATGCGGTTCGCATCGGAGTCGAAGCCGACGCTGGCGATGCCGAGGAACCGTTGGCCGTTCGCCTCCCCGACGTCGATCTGGGTGGTGTGTCCGGCCAACAGCACTGCGACGGCTTCCTCGGGCTCTGTGGGGATCCCGAGCACTCGCGCGAGGTCGTTCCCCCGCCCACCGGGAATGATCCCCATCGGGACCTCGGATCCGGCGAGGGCGCCGCCGACTATCCCGACCAGCCCGTCGCCGCTCATCACCACCGGGATCTCCTCGGCTTCGACGGCGCGTTCGGCCACGGCCACGGCGTGCCGGGTGTCTCGTGTCCGCTCAACCCGGAAGTCCGCTCGGACGGCATCGAGCGCAGCCTCCACGCGTGGCAGCAGGTCCTTTGTGCGCCCGCCGCCGGATGCCGGATTAACCAGGAGAGCCATCGGTCTGTTCTCGATCCCCATCGGCGCCCAGCCTAGTGAGGTGGTGGTCCGTCAATGGGGTGCTCGAGGCGGCCGACCCAGTAACTCCCCGCGCCCGCCGAGCCCGTCGCGACCTCCTCGACCCCGCGGCCGGCGAACTTCCACCTGAGGAGCTTCGCGGGCGTGTAGAAGGGCGTGGCCTCGCCGGAGCTCGAGGCGACGATGACGTGGCCGCCGGGCGCAAGAACCCGGACGATCTGGTCGAAGAAGGGCGGCATGTTGAGGCCGATGACGAGCTCGAAGAAGCTGTCGGGATAGGGGAGGGCGGACGCATCTCCGACCCGGAAGGCGACCCGCCCCTCGGGGTCCAGTCCGACCTTGGCGGTGGCCGCCCGGATCATCTCCTCGGAGAGATCGATGCCGCGGATCCGCGCCTGCGGGAACTCGCGCGACAGGAACAGGGTGGCCGCACCGGTTCCGCATCCGATATCGAGTGCCCGCTCGGGGGCGGGGGAGACGTGGAGCACCGCTGCGGCCAGCGCGGCGAGGTGATTCGTGCTGCCCGCCCCGGTTCTGTCGTCCCAACCAACGGCCCTGTCGTCGAAGAACTTGCGCATCGGACCGCGCACGAGCGGCCAGGCCGCGGGGACCCGGGCGACGAGGTTGTTAAGAGCTCGGCCGACGAAGCGATCGCGGCTCGAGGGGCCTGATCGGGAGGGGGGCACGGCGCGATCATCGCAAACCATCGTTAGGCTTCCGCCGCAATGTCAGAGGAACAAGACCGCCGTCCCGTGTATCTGGCCATCTTCCTGGGGGTCGCGCTGGTGATTGTCGCCGCGATCGTCATCTCTCGCAGCGGAGGTGACGACAAGGGCTCGGGCGACAGCACGACCGCGACCAAGAACGGCTGTGAGGTCCCGAAGAAGCCGAAGGCGAAGAACGTCAACCTGACGGCGCCGCCCCAGACGGTGAAGCCCGGTGACGACCTGACCGCCGTCGTCGACACGAGCTGCGGCACGTTCGACATCAAGCTCGATACCACCCAGGCACCGGTCACGACCAACTCGTTCGCCTACCTGGCCGATCAGGGCGTGTATGACGACACCCTCTGGACCCGGATCGTCACCGGCTTCGTGATCCAGGGCGGCGACCCGGCCCAGAGCGGAATGGGCGGCCCCGGCTACAGCGTCACCGAGGCGCCCCCGAAGAGCCTGAAATACACCACCGGGGTCGTCGCGATGGCGAAGACCACCACGGAGGCGCCCGGCACCTCGGGTAGCCAGTTCTTCGTCGTGACCGGCAACTCGACGCCCCTTCCGCCCGACTATGCCCTCGTGGGCAAGGTCACGGACGGCATGGACGTGGTCCAAAAGCTGGCCAAGCTCGGCAGCCCCGACCAGGCCGGCACGCCCACGCAGGTCGCGATCGTCAACTCGGTCAAGATCGACGAGGGGTAGATCGACCCGGTTCAGTTCAGCGCCGGGGAGGCGACGACCCTTCGCGGCGAGGTCATAGGGGAGGGCGCCGCGGTCGTCTGTTGTCACGGAATCACCGCCACCCGGCGCTACGTGCTGCACGGCTCGCGCCTCCTTCCGCGCAAGGGCTACCGGGTCGTCTCCTACGACGCGCGGGGGCACGGTGGGTCCGACCCCGCGCCCGATGGGGAGGGCTACGGCTACGAACGGCTGGTGTCCGATCTCGATCGCGTCGCCGGAGCGCGGGCCGAGGAGGAGCCGCTGGTCCTCGTCGGGCATTCGATGGGCGCCCACACGGTCGTCGCCCGCGCCCTCGAAAGAGCTGAGGATCTCGCTGCCCTTGTCGTCATCGGCCCCGTCTATCGCGGGCTGGTCGCCGACGAGTCCCTCGAGTACTGGGATGGCCTCGCCGACGCTCTCGAGACCGGTGGGGAGGACGGATTCGCCGCCTACATCGAGGCCGCCGGGATCGATCCCGAATGGCACGACGCGATCATGCGGATCACTCGTGAGCGGATCGGTCTTCACGAGCATCCGGAGGCACTGGTGGAGGCGCTGCGGGAGGTGCCGCGATCGCGCCCGTTCGACTCGATGGATGAGCTGGAGTTCCTCGATGTCCCCACGCTGGTGGTGGGGAGCAGGGACAGCGCCGACGCCGGCCACCCCTTCGCCGTCGCCGAGGAGTACGCGGGGCGGATCCCAGGTGCGACGTTTGCCAGCGAGGAGGAGGGCGAGTCGCCGCTGGCCTGGCAGGGCGGGAAGCTATCGCGTGAGATCGCGGAGTTCTGCTCCCGCGCCGAGGTGCGAGAGCGGCTGGGGCGGCGATCCGGCGACGGCGGCTGAATAAGCTTTGGCCATGGATATCGACGACGGCGAGGCCGTCCACTACTCAGCGGTTCCGACGGGCGTTCCCGTCTACGCCTCCGACGGGACCGAGGTCGGCACGGTCGAGGCCATTCTCGACAACTTCCGCGAGCACATCTTCGATGGCGTCGTCTTCCGGGACAGCTCCGGGGAGCGGCGGTTCGCCGATGCTCCCGAGGTCAGCCGCACCGCGGAACGGGGCGTGACCCTGGTGCTCGACGCCGCCATGGCCGCCGAGCTGCCACCGCCCGACGAGAGCCAGTCGCCATCGTTTCGGCCGAGCAGGGGCGGCGGTCGCCTCTCACGGATGTTCGTCGGGGGCTGGCGCAAGCAGTAGACCCTAAGCCTCCGCCGATCGGGACTGCTCGTCGGCTTGATGAGACTTGGGAGCCGGGTATCTGTGCTCGAGTTCGTCGGCGTCCACCACTGCCCAGCCGACCCGTTCGATCAACTGGCCCGAGAAGTAGTCGGACAACAGATCCGTCGGGGCCACTCTTTCGCGGTAGACGATCGTCTCCGCTGCGTCCGGCAGCGGGTCTGTGAAGACAACTATCTGAGGCATGTGTGCTCCTTCTCGCGTGAATGGTTTCCTACCGAGCCGAGACTCTGACTCGCGGTTGCAAACGTCGGATAAGAGGTGTCTTCGCGCCTCCTAAATCTCAACCGATTCGGGTCTGGCCGAATACGCTGTCGGCATGGGCGAACGCGCAGTAGCTCTCTATCCTTTCGCGATTGCAGTCGCCCTGCCGCCGGCCGGCCTTTTCCTGGGGCTGATCGCATTCAGCCAGAACGACCGCACCCAGGGCACGCGGCTTATCGTCGTCTCAGTTCTTGCAGCGGCGGTCTGGGCTCTGCTCCTTTTCGGCTGAGCGGCGCGGCAGAGCGAGAGGGCGACGCCTGGGCTACTCGGGTCTTGGCGAATCTCTCGATCCGCTGACGGGCGGACACGACGATGCTCCGGGGAAGCCTCGTCGGGCCGCTTCCTGCGCAGCCCGTTCGAGGCCGCCGTGCTCGAGTCCCGCGCGGCGCGATTCACCCCGCCAGAGCACTCCGTGGCGCCGGGATCGCACGACGACGTCGAGGGTGCCACCGAG
Organism: Solirubrobacterales bacterium; assembly: GCA_038258095.1. Lineage (GTDB taxonomy): Bacteria > Actinomycetota > Thermoleophilia > Solirubrobacterales > 70-9 > JBBSQE01. The sequence goes on from JBBSQE010000011.1 coordinate 21,399, forward strand.
GTGCTCGAGGGCGCCCGCTGCGTTGCGGCGCTCCCGTGGCAGGGGCACCGGCAACACGTGTGACGCATCCCTCGGTGCCCTTCCCTCGATTTCGACGGTCCATCGCGGGCTTCGTCCGCGCAGCGACCACCGCTCGTCGGAGATCTCGGCCTCGACCGGCGACGTGCCCGGGTTGCCGAGTCGCAGCAGGCGCCCACCCGGAAGGCGCACAACGACCGCGGTGACCTCGGTCTGCAGTGGCCCGGATTTGATCTCTCCTCCGGCGAAGGCGACACAAGCATCGCGCTCGCCGAAAGCCTGCGCCTGACCCCACCACCAGGAATCCGGAAAGCCGCCGCGACCCCAGTTCTTCTCGGCATAGACCTGCCAGCCGTCGAGCTCCCAGGATTCGTCGCCAAGGCGAGCGATCCCGTGCGCGCTTCCGCCGAGAAGCCACGGGTGCCAGTACTGGTTCAGGGCCGGGACGGACTGAAAGGCGCTCGACCCACCGAAGGCGCGGCGAGGCCAGGGAAGGGGGGAGGTGACCTTTACGTCCAGCCGCGCGTCCTCGCCGAGGTCGACACGGAGACGGTCCGCGGTGCCGTCGAAGGCGGTGCCGGCATGCGCGCCGAGCGCGGCGGGGTCGGCGTGGGCTTCAGGATGCTCGATCGCGCGCAGGAATCCGTTCGGGTGGGACCCGAGCCCGAGCGTCGCCCAGGTACCGTCGTCGGCCCGGTTGACCCCGCACAGGGCGATCAGGGAGCGCTCATCGCCCGGAGGCGCGGTGAAGCGCCAGAAGTAGCCCTCCATCCGTACTCCCTGGTGGGCCCGCAGCTGGTCGCCCCAGGGGAGATCGGCCCCTGAGGCGCGAAAGCGATCGGCGAGACCCATCGGGGGATTATGAGCCGGAATGAACTGGGTCGACGGGGCTAATCTGGCCTGGTCAAGTTGGTTGACCAGTGATACCCTCGGTTCATGGAGGTCACCGTCCAGGACGCAAAGACACACCTCTCTCGCCTGCTCCGTCGCGTGGAAGCGGGGGAGACGGTCGTCATTCGCCGCGGGCGTGAGCGGGTCGCGATGTTGGTCCGGGCGCCCGAGGAAGATGGGACACGCTGCATCTGGGGAGATCACGGAGGATCGATCGGGCCCGAATTCGATAACCTGCCCGAGGAGTTCATTTCCTACCCGTGACGCGGCTTCTGCTCGATACAAACGTTGCGATCTGGCTCTTGCTGGGCGACCGTACCTCCGTTTCGAGCCGAGCCGTTGACGCTCTCGAAGATGGCGGAAACGAAGTGGCGCTCAGTGCCGTCAGCCACTGGGAGATAGCCATCAAGCGATCGGTCGGCAAGCTGAAGCTCGAGGATGGCTGGTCGCGGGCATTGACGCGAATGCGGTTCGATCCAATGCCGATCACGGCCCAACATGCCGAACGCGTCGAGCAACTGTCGTGGCACCATCACGATCCGTTCGACCGGCTTCTCATCGCACAGGCGGAGCTGGAAGGGCATTCGCTCGTCAGTGCAGAGGATCGCTTCGGCGCATATGACATCGACGTCGTTTGGTGAGGAACGGCCCGTTGTAGGCTCGGGGAGTGTCCGAACGCCTTGTGATCGAGCGGGACGGAGGCCTCGCGGAGGTGCGGCTCACGCGCGGCGACAAGCACAACGGCCTCGACTTCGAGATGTTCGAGGCGATCAACGCTGCGCTCGACGAGCTGGAGGTTGACGGTGAGCTCCGTGCCGTCGTGCTTCACGGAGAGGGGCCGAGCTTCTGCGCTGGCCTCGACGTCGCGAGCTTCGCCGGCGAGGATCTCTCGGAGGTGATGTTCGGGCGCACCCGGTCGAGCCCGGCCAACTTCGCCCAGCGCGTCGCGTTCGGCTGGCGGTCGCTGCCGGTCCCCGTTATCGCTGCCCTTCATGGCGCTTGCTTCGGCGGCGGAGCCCAGATCGCGCTCGCCGCGGATATCCGCATCGCGGGACCCGACACACGGCTCTCGATCATGGAGATGCGATACGGCCTGATTCCCGACATGGGCCTCTCGCAGACGCTGCCGGGACTCGTCCGTGACGACGTCGCCCGCGAGCTGATCTACAGCGCGCGCCAGGTGCAGGCAGAGGAGGCCCTGCAGCTCGGCCTCGTCACGCGGATCAGCGATTCACCGCTCGAGGACGCCCGCGCCCTCGCCGCCGAGATAGCGGCAAAGCCCCTGGCCTCAATCCGAGCCGCCAAGCGCTGGGCCAACGAGATGCCCAAGCTCTCGGAGGTCGAGGGCCTGGCGCTCGAGGAGGAGTTGCAACGCGTGGTGATGGCGGCTGCGATGGTAGCCGCCCCCCAAGACGACGGCTGACTCCGCGCTCTACAGAGGGTGGGACGCCGTGCCGGCCTCTGCAAGTTGCCGAGCGAGGGCCGCGACCTGTCGTTGCAGCCGTGGCGCGACCATCAAGGCGAGGCCGGGGCCCGAGCACTCGATCGCGACCTCGACCTCGCCCGGCACGGGCGTGAGATGCAGGAGCACCGTTGAGGGAGAGGTCTTGCAGCTGAGGGCGGCGGGGTCCTCATGAGCCTCGATTCGGGCATCTTCGAGCCGGTCGATCTCCCATCCGAGCCTGGATAGTGAAACCCGGGCAGCGGCCAATGCGTCCTCGGTCGTGCCGGTGAGTTGAATTTCCCCACATTGGGTCGCCATCAGGGAGTGAATGATATTTCGCGCCGCTTACGGGATCAGGGCTGCCCCCGTCACACTTTCGTGACGACTCGCGCGACTCTCGTCCGATTCGCGGTTCCGCGGAACCGCGAGTCATTGCCTGGGAGTGGCTGGGAAGGCGCGCTCAGGGTCATGCATCTCCGCCGCCTGACCCACCGAGGTCACCCGGCGGGCCCGCGAGCACGACGGTGTAGCCATCGAGGTCGCGTAACCAGCACTCACGCTGGCGCGCATTGGGATTGACATGCGGCTCGTGCACGATTTCGACGCCCAGTTCGCGCACTCGACCCACCGCCGCGTCGAACTCCTCGATAGCGAACCACAACAAGACGCCGTTACCGTAGGGCAGCTCTGGGTCGCCGATGGTCCCGTGATGGTGGGCGGTACCCCCGTCGTGCAGCTGCAGCACCAACTCTGCATTCGACATCAGGCGCTCGTACTCCGCTCCGCCATGATCGCTCTCGCAGCCAAGTAGACGCTGGTAGAACCGGCTGCTGGCCTCGACGTCACGAACGGCGATCAACGGCTGCGGGCGCAACGACATAGAACCGCATTATCCACCAGTCAGTTGGCGGAGCGCTCTCGACTTCCGCTATCAAGGTCCTCGTCGCGTCGTGATCCTCGGCGACCGCGGCGACGAGGTAGTCAAGCTGGCCCGACGGATTTGTGGCTTGGGTGGGAGAACCGGCCGACCCGGGGCTGCGCGAGGCGCTCACCACCTGGTTCGGACCGCCTGCTGTGACCTAGCCAGATTCGTAGGTTTACGTAACACAGATTATCGCGCATTGAATGGACGAGGATGGTACCGAAACCTATGCCCCCGGTTTCCGGTCGATGTGGGACGCGACTTTTATCTGAGCAGCCCCGCGCCACTTATGTGAGCAGGTGCCTCCAGGTGGAAGCAGCCCAGAGCGCCCGGGCGGACTCATAGCCGATGTAGCGGTCGGGTTTAAGGCCAGCCAGTTGCCCATCTGGCTGCGCTCTGCCGAGAACTTCGACCAACGAGCCAGAGGTTTCAATGCCACGATCTATGCGGATCGCCGGTTCCTTCACTCCTGCTCGCAGAATGGCCCTGAGACGCGTCGGACCGATTCTCTCGCCTAGCCGATCGCAGCCCCGCCGACGAGATCGGACAGAGCCTCGACGAAGTCCGCCCAGGACGGCGTGATCTGTTCTGAATCCGCAGAGGCACCCGGGAACGCCCCCTCGCCATTGGCTCGCAGAGTACGCCCGCCGATGGCGATCAAGACCGCCCAGGCATAGGCGTCGTCGGCCACGCGCTCTGCCCGGTAGCCCGGTCTCCAGTCCCACACACCCAGCCGGTCCAGCTCCTCCCAGAATCTCGCCCAGGCTGCGGTGGTGGGACGGGCGCCCGGGACCGGCGGGCCGGATAGGGGTCCCTCCTGAGTGAGCTTCACGTCTGAGCCAGGGCCAGTCCAGTCCAGCGACCACCTCTGTCCCATCCCCGATCCACCCCGGACGTGTAGGAGCTCCGGAGCGTTGCCCTCGACGAGCCTCCGCTGCTCGAGCCAGACGCGTCTCGCCCCGCCTGATGAAAATCGTCTCAGTCGGACCGGCCGGTCGAGCAAGTCCTCTGCTTCGTTCTCATCGAGGAAGTCCGCCATCGTGCCCTCGTCCGTTGCAAGAAACTGGCTGATTCCCTCGTAGACCGCGAACCCCTCCCCCGCCCCCAACTTGTGGAGTTGGCCGACTACCTTCACCGCGGTGGAGACCGATTCCATGGGGGCGCTGCTCGGGCCCTCACCATCTGCTGAGGTGGGAAGTGGGGGATGCGGGGACCTACGGCGGACCCGGGGCTGGTAGTCGACCTCGACTAGCTCGGGCTCGTCGAGCACGATTCGCGCGACCCGCAACTGCCAGTCGTCGCCACCGACGCTTAACACTGCTGGTCGGCCTACCTCGAGGGTCCACCACTGGGCGGCGACCCGCAGGGGGTAGTTGGCGACATCCTTTCTCCAGAAGGCGAAGCGGCGCCCGAATCGGGCAAACAGGCCGTCGGCGTCCCAGGGCCGGGTCGTGAACAGCTCCGCGCCCTCGGCCGCTGGCCATGCTGAAGCTGGAGCGCCGGCGATCAGGTAGCCAGCGGTGCAGGCACCCTCGGCGAGAGCGGTGGCCAGCTTCACGACATCCCAGGCGCAGTTCCCGAGCGAATCCCCGCCCCACTTGGCTTCGATCAGGGCGAGGGCGTCGTCTCCGCGGAGGCTGAGATCAGCCGCCCCCAAGCGCCCGAACCAGGAATCGAGCTTGACCGAGTGCTGGCGCTTTAGCTGCAGCGGCGGGTCGGGCTGATCCTGCGCGATGCCCGCAAACACATCCTCGAGGGCTTCCTCGAGGTTCTTCTCGCGAAGATCACTGCCGGATCCATTCAGAGCTTGTGCGACCGCGTCGGCCCAAGCCCGCATCACTTCATCGAACTCGGTATTCCATGGTCCGGCCACGCGCCTCCTCAGGGTCTGGCTGATCAGCTGTTTGTCGCCGCCCGAGAGATCGGGCGACTCTGAGAGTGTCTCGAAAGCCCCGGGCGTCCTGACATGCGAGGGAACAGCAGTGGCTGCTTCGACCAGATGGCACCGTTCCGCTGCTGGGGGTTCCGGCTACCGCTCCAGCATCGGAAGGTTGTAGCTACCTGGGGACCACTCCGGAGATGCCGAGAATTCGGAGCCGCCCACACGAGTCCGTCTCGCTAGCTCAGCGAGCGGCAGACCTTAGCCGTACTCCCGCCTCTCCCATCCCACCGCCTGCTCACATGAGTGGCGCCTGATCTTCTCGCATTACCGTCGCGCCCCAGTCGAAGGCGCTCAGCGGCCCTGATTGCCGAAGCAGCTGACCCCAGCTCGCCGAGATCGATGCTGCCGCGGCTGAGAGCTCGCCCGGCGGTTGTCGAGGCGCCTGGAGATTCGTTTCACGGCGCAGCTGCGCGAATCTGAGCCGGGCTCGCGCGCCGGTCGCCTGCGGGCTCAGTCAGCGGCACAGAGTCGACGCGTCGTTTCGCGGCTTCTGTATTCGCTTCAGGATTTCGACCTCGCGCAGCTCGGCGCGTTGGCTCTTCGTGAAGAAGGCGGCCACCCTGCCGAGCCTTCTAGCCTAGAGGAGGCGCTCTCCCGGAAGGAACGGCTGGACGTGGCGGATCAAGCAGGTTGGCCCTACGTGTCGCGCCGCGTGATGCGGAAGACCGATACGACTTCGGCCTGATGTGCCTCGGGGTGCGCGACATAGGCGCTTGGGCCGCCCCCGAACCAGCCTGAGGCTTCGTTGTCACCTACGAAGATGCCCGGATGGTGCTTGCCGTCGCCGTCCTCGACCCAGACGGTGTCGCCTTCCTTGAACCCGTGTTCTGTATCGCTCATCGGCGGCACACTAACGGCGGGCCCCGACGTCCGCGACCCCGAGTGCCTCTTCGTGCGCCTTCCGGTGACCGAGTATCGCTCCGGGCGGTCCCGTTGTGATGAAGATGACCGCCGGGTACCACCAGCCCCACCAGCGGTCCTGCGCCCCGAGCCCGGCGAGATAAATCTCGAAGAGGAAGCCGGCCCCGTGTATCGGGCCGATGATCGGCGCCAGGCCGTGATGGTCGGTGATCACGCCGACCAGGAGCGGAATCAGGAGCGCCAGTCGAAGCTTCCCGAAGACCTCGTCCCGATGCTCGCCCGTCCCGGCGGCTTCCCCCGGCCGACGACGAGTGGGCGTTCGAGGTCAAGTGGGACGGTATCCGTGCGCTTCTGTTCTGCCGCGACGGTGAGATTCGCCTGCGGAGCCGCAACCGCAAGGACATAACGCCCCGCTACCCCGAGCTCCGGCCTGAGCGGTCGCTCAGCGGTCCGTCAGGCAGAATCCGCCACTACCGGCCACGCGCTGGTCCGAACCGATGATCTGGTTCTGAGAGAGCTTTGACGTGTCGGGCCCCTCGGCCGTGATCAGCACGAGGCGCGGCGCGGACGGGGGCGCGGGGTCGTTCTTGGGGTCGATGGAGGGCTTCATGTCCATGTCTTCTTCGACACCTAGAACAGATCTCTTAGCCCTGAGTAGCGGCGATCGGCTGGAAACCCTCAGATCTTTAAGCCATCCTTATGGTTCCCGGGGCACCCTCGGATTCGGTCGCGCGAGCTAGGAGGCGTCGGTACTGCTGCTGGAGCTGCTGCTGACGGCCTCGGGCTCCAGTCCGGGCTTGCTGCGGGCGGCGCGGGCCTCATAGGCCGCGCGTGCTGCCTTGTCGGGCTCGGCGAGCACCTTGTCGGCGCCCAGGAAGCGGCCGAATGCCTCGCGGCCGCGCCGAGGCATCAGGCTCATGAACGTCGCGAGCCCCTTGCCGGAGCTCGGCACCCAGACCTCGAAGCGCCCGTGCTGGAGGGCCTCGACGATCGCGTCAGCGACGTCGGAGGGCTCGAGCTTCTTCATCCCCTTGAGGTCGTCTAGACCGCTGCCGAGCTCAGTGTTGACGATCGCCGGCATCACGCAGTGGATCTCGATATCCGAATCCCGGACCTCGGCCCTGACCGCCTCGCAGAGACCGACGACGGCGTGTTTGGTGGCGCAGTAGGTCGCGATGCCGGGAAGGCCGCTCTTGCCAGCTTGCGATGCGATGTTGACGATGTGACCCCGGCCCCTCGGCTGCATGCGCTCCAGGGCCAGCTTCGTGCCGAGGATGACGCCGTGGATGTTGATGTCCACCTGTCGGTGGGCGGTTGCGTCGTCCTCTGCTGTGAAGTCGCCCACCGGCATGATCCCGGCGTTGTTGATGACGACATCGAGTGGTCCGACCTGGCGCTCGGCCTCATCGAGGAACGAAGTGAACGAGTCTCGCTCGGTCACGTCCAATTCGAGAGCGACGGTGCCGCCGCCGAGCTCTGCCGCCGTCTTCTCGGCGAGGTCCGTATCGAGGTCACCGATCGCGACGCGGCACCCCTGCGCGATGAGCGCCTGCGCGGTGGCCTTGCCGATGCCGCGGGCACCACCCGTGATCGCCACAACTTTTCCATTCAAAGAACGTGCTTCACGGGCCATCGGTCTCTCTCCTCGATCGGGGTCTCCTTGAGAGGAATTTAGCTTGTCTTGGGAATCGCCTTCGGTAGCCTCGGGTGGCGTGATTGCGGCCGCCAGCACAGACCCGGCCGGCGCTGGGATACTCGCCGCTCTATTCGCGGGCCTGATCTCGTTCCTTTCTCCGTGCGTGCTTCCTCTCGTCCCCGGATACCTCTCGGCCGTCACGGGCGTGGCCCCCCGCGACCTCGACGACGCCGACTGGCGCCGCGTGCTGGCCCCGAGCCTGATCTTCGTCGCGAGCTTCTCGGCGATCTTCATCGCGCTCGGGCTGACCGCGACGAGCCTCGGGTCAAACCTCCAGGAGCACCGTCAGACCCTCGAGAAGATCTCGGCGGCCCTGATCGTCCTCATGGGCATCCTCTTCCTCGCCTCGATCTTCGTCGTCCGGCTCAACCGCGAGTGGCGGGTCGACTCGCTGATGGAGCGGGCCGGCAAGGGCGGCCCGATCGTGGCCGGCGCGGCCTTCGCCATCGCCTGGACGCCGTGCATCGGCCCGACTCTCAGCGCGATCCTCGCCACCGCGTCGCTGTCGCACTCCGTCCTGCGGGGCGCCTTGCTCCTCGCCGTCTACTCCGCCGGGCTGGGCATTCCGTTCCTGCTCACGGCTCTCGCCTTCTCCCGGATGACGACGGCCTTTGCGGTCATCAAGCGCCACTACTCGGTGGTCACAGCCGTCGGCGGGGTGATCCTGATCATCGTTGGGGTCGCGATCTGGACCGGCGAGTTCTTCCAGTTCAACATCTGGGCCCAGAACCTCTCCACGAACCTGGGCTTGAACGTCTGACCGCGCGAGCGCGACCGGGCTCAGGAGAACGCGAGCCGGGCGGCTTTCAGCCGCTGTTCCTTCAGATCGACGAGCTGCTTCTCGGCCTTCTTTGTGAGGCGGGTCAGCTCGGCCTTCTTCAGCTTCGGCTCGGTTTCGGCGACCTCGCGGAGGATCTCGTACATCGAGAGCTTTCCCCGCACCCCGATCGTCAGTGCCTCGAGCTCCACCATCCGGCTGAGCGGCGAGGAGCCCCGCAGGGAGCCGTTCAGCTTCAGGCGCCCGGCCTTCTCGGCCGCCCACGCGCCGGCAATCTTCACCCGGTCCGCGCCTATATCGAGGGACTCCATGATCTCGCGGAGCCTTTCGCGCTCCTGCGCGATCTCGTCCCGCAGGCCTCTCAGGAAGGGCCCGAACTCGCTGTCCTCGTTCGCTCCGGCTGCCCGGTCAGCCAGCGCCAGCCCGCCGGTCGCGCCCGCGTAGTGGTCCTGCAGGTAGATGCCGAGCAGCTTGCGGTCCATCAGGGCTCCTCGCGCTCGGGAGTGATCAGAGGGCCGGCGGGAACGCCGACCTCGACGGGCTCGCTGATCGCCTCGGTCTCCTCCAACCCCTGTCCCCCACCTTCGCGCGAGCAAACGATTCGGAAGCGGCCGGTGCCGATCTCGGCATCAGCCACGAGCGGCAGGCCGCGGATCTCCTCCCAGCCCAGGCGCTCCAGCTCGAACGGGTTCATCCGCACCTCGGAGGCCGGGAACGGGCATCCGGAGTTGTGTTGGTCGATCGCCTTGGAAATGGCCTCGAGATTCTTCGCTTCCGGAGTGCTCACGGGCGGGATTCTAGGCCGCGGGGAAGCGAACAAGAGTTCGTTTGCCGTCGCACCTGGTCCCTAGGATCGGTTCGTGGCCCGCACCATCGCCCATCTCGACATGGA
>JBBSQE010000012.1:0-29037 GCA_038258095.1 Solirubrobacterales bacterium
GGATGATCTGCTCGGGGGTGTGCCTTCGCCTCTTCAACTTGCTCGGTCCTCCTTTGCCCATTGTCGTGGGCGTGAAGAACTCTCACAAGGGTCGGACCGATTTCAGGGGGTCATGCCACTTCCGCTTGCCGCTGTAGTTCCCGATCCACTCTCGCGCGTACTCGTGAAAGGAGAGCTTCCCGGCGGGGACGAATGCGCCACGAGCCACTTCACTCTCGCGCTCGATCTTCAACGCGCGGGCTAGGTCGTAAGTGCGAGCTGACTCCTTGCGCGGCTTTCCATCGGCGTCGCGAAACGTGACTGCATAACGGCTTCCCCTCTTGAAGACCCCAGGGGTCTTCGTGCGGACCATCTTTGCGGCGGCGGCCATCAGTCGTCGCCTTCCAGATAGGCATCGAGCCACGATTGCCGGGTCAGAAGGCGGCTCCCGTCCTTCACGCAGCGGAGCCGATCCTGCGAGCGCAGGTCGTAGATGCGCTGCTTGTCGGCAGAGATGTAAGCCGCCGCTTGCTCAGCGGTCCAGTACGGCTCCTGCCCTATGTTTATAGAAGTCGTGTACGCACCGAGTTTCTCAGCCAGCGCGAGCGCCAGCGCATCCAGGTCGGTGACGACAGCCACCGGGGACGCTGGGGTTTTGGATGAGTCCTTCACCCTAAAAAGATAGGGCGCCAGGCGGGCAATACCTGGGGATCGGAAAATTAATTCCGGGGGCCTCAGAGGGCCCTCGCGAGTGGCAACAAACTGGCAACCAGCCCCACGCCAGGCGAACGATCTGAGCCGAACCCGTAGGCGAGAACGACCAGCGGCGCCGAGGTCTAGACAGCCAGCCCGAGAACGCGAGCGGGCATCATAATCCGCGTGTCGGGGGTTCGAGTCCCTCCTCCGGCACTGCTCTTTCCGCTGCATAGAGCGATTTTGGCAGATCCGCCGGGCGTCCGAAACGCGAAATGTGTCCCCGATGTGTCCCGAAGTCGGCGGCATCAGCCCCCCGCCCCCCGGCTGATGGCGGACGACGGCGCGAGGGCGCAGGAACGCACCTCATCGCACTTGGTATCGACCGCAGGTCACGAGCGCAGAATTGGGAACAAATTCGAGACGGCAAGCTCAGCGAAACGCCGAAGCCCCACGTTGGCAGGACTTCGAGCGGGTCGAGGAAGGACCCCGAACCTTCGACCGATGGATTATGAGATCGGCCGGAAAGCCTCCAGGGAGTTCGCTTCTGCCTGCAGAGTTGGATCTGGTTCGATTCTGTCCAGGGAGTTGGGTGGAGTCGGGGACAAACTTCGGGACAAAGTCGCGGTAGTCGATCGTGTTGAGGCTCAAAGAAGCGCTAGGCGAAAATTCGTGTCAAGTGCGTCAACAAGGGTTCGGCCCGATTCGGCCGACATACTCTCCAGTTCTGGACTCGACCACTCTGTTTGACAACTCCGAGCGCACCAACTCGTCCGCTAGGTCAGGCGAGGAGGACAACTACACCTTCCTCAACCGTGTCGAGCAGCCATTTTGGACCGAGGTTCGCCGCGTTCTTGAGGGCTGGTTCAGCCGCTATCCCGAGAGCGAGAAGGGCGACCTGGCCGGCCCCTTCCGTTCTCCCATCGAGGGTCAGCATGTGGGCGCCTGGTGGGAGCTCTTCCTGCACGAGACATTCCTCCGCCTCGGCTTTGAGATCGAGATCCACCCGCCACTGCCGGACGTGGAGACGCATCCGGATTTTCTCCTCACTCGCGACGAGGAATCGTTCTACCTTGAAGCCAGCGTCGTCTTTTCCGGGATCGTCGACGATGACCCAAAAGCGCCACCGTGGCTGACCGATGCGATAGACGAGGTCGAAGAGCCTGACTTCTTCGTGTCTATTAAGGAGGTCGCAACCGAAGGCGAGGATCGGCTCAAGGTGCGCCAGGTCGTCGGGCCAATCCAGTCCTGGCTGAATGGACTCGACGCTGACGCGACGATTGCCCAGCATGAGGAAACCGGCGAATTCGAAGAGTTCTGGCTCGATGTCCGCGGCTGGAAGGTGCGTTTCGAGGCATGGCCAGTCAGCCCGGAAAATAGGGGCAGGCCCGATCATCGTGTCCTTGGCTCCGGACAGCCAATTTCAGGCTTCGTCAACGACGTCTCACAGCTGCGCAGCAAGCTAAAGAACAAGGCTGGCCGCTACGGCCGTCCCAAACTTCCCTTCGTCAACGCGATCCTGTGTGCGTCGTCATTCATGGAGGAGACAGACGTTGCCCAAGCATTTTTCGGGAACGAGGCCTACCAGTTCAATCCCGACTCACCTGGGGAGGGGATGATGATCCGCCAGCGCAACGGGTTCTGGTTCTATGGCCACGAGCCGACCAACCGCCGGCTGGCGGCGGCTCTGATCGTCAGCCAACTCCATCCTTGGAACTTCCCGCGAGAAATGCCGCGACTCTGGCTCAATCCCTGGGCCGACTCGCCCCTTGATGTCGAGCTCCCGTTTCCGACCGCGACCGCTAACGACCAAGGGCTGATCAGCTTTACCGACGGGACGATCGACCTCGCCGAGCACTTTGGGCTGGCCAAGGACTGGCCGCCGGGAGAGCCGTTTCCCCGCAGCTAGTCGGTTCCGCTACTTGGCTGCCGGCTCGACAACGGCGACCAGATCTGCGCGGTTTTCGGGAAGGCGTTCGAGGACCTCTCGCCGGGCCAGCTCACGCGCGAACTGCATCCGGTTGTGCCAGAGGAATTGCCCTTGGCGAAGGCTGTCGTCGGCAATTAGCTCGTCGTAGATGCCGAGTGCCTCTTCGCCGGTGATCTGCTCGATCATTCCGGCCATGGCCCGCATCGTTAGGTGGGCATCCTCTGCCTCCCACGCCGTCCGCAGCAATTCGATCAATGGTGGCAGTAGCTCTGGGTCGACAGCAGCGTCAAACCACTCGGAGCGGTCGTGGTGGTAACCCCCGGGATTGGCCTTGATGTCCTCTTGCAGGAGTCGCAGCAGTTCGAGCTGCGCCTTAACGTCGCCAAGCTTGGCCAGCTCGAGAGTCGCGGCGGCAACAATCTCGTAGTTGTCGGTGGCGCCAAGGAGAGCAGTAAGGGCATCTACATGCCCAGCCTTGCCGAGCCGCTGAGCTAGGCGCTGACCGATGAAAGAATCCTCGACCATGCCGACCTTGGCGGCGAAGGCATCAGCGATCGCATCGTCCCAGTCATCGATCATCTCGAGCGCCTCGCCGACGCTGCTTTGATCCTCGAAGCCAGAAATGGTTTCAGCGACATCTTCGCTCCAGGCTGGGTCGAAATGCCTCGTCGCCCATTCGCGTGTCTCGGACCCAAACGAGAAAGCGCAGGCGGCAAAGAGTTCGAGCCAGCGCTCTTTGCTGATCTCGGTGTCTAGCGCACTGAAGGCCAGTAGGGCCGCGAGCAGACCATTGTTGATTTGCCTCCGGCCGCCGGGTGGCGTGACAGCGTCCGATATTGGGTCTGTCGGATACCACTGCTCGCCCAGCTCGGCGAGTCGATTCTGGGCCTCGTCGCTTAGTTTGAGCTCGCCACGGAGCAGCGACGGGTCTGGGATGTGATCGCCGTCGATCTCATCACTGGCGAGAAGCTCTTCAAGACTCTTCGGCTCTTCGGGCGCCTCATACAGCGCAGCGTCGGGCGGGGCGTCTTGAGCCACGCGGCGAGTGGCGACGACTTGCTCGAGCGGCAGTTCAGTCCCGTCGGCGACCGCCTTTTCCAGTCGGTCGGTGTCGATATGCAGCAGCCACTGAATATCGAAGCCATGCAGGTCTTCGGCTGATTGCACTCCCGCTTCGGCGCCGGCGAGGGCGGCGTCGGGATGCTGAGCGCACAGGTCAGCCAGGCGCTCGGAGCGACGCAACTTGTAGGAGTCGTGGACGTGGCTCATCACCCACTCGGCGAGGGCGGCGACGTCGTGGTCAGACCAGTCGACGTCCTCCTCCTCCAGCAGACCGTCGACCAGTTCAAAGATCTCATCGACTGACAGCGCCTCCAGCGCGAAAAGGCCCGGAAGCAGTGACGGGGTCAGTCGCTGTTTGACGTGGAAGCCGATCCGCCGCCAGCCCGGCTTGTTGGCCGCCAACAGCGTGAGGACGCCGACCAAGTCACCGTCCTCGGTCGCTTCGAGGATTGCCGCTCCGACGGCATCAAGAGCCAGCTCGTCGTCTTCCTGTTCCCACGCCTTCGCTAGCGCATCGCGCCAGCCCTTCGGTTGCAGCTCGCCGACGGCGTTGGCGGCGATCCGTCGAACGACCGAGTCCTCGTCCGTCACTCGCGGAAGCAACCAATCAGACGTCGAGTCGTCGCACTCGGTGAAACGAAGAAGGTCAATCGCATTCCCACGCACCGTCCGTTCTTCAGACTCCGTTTCAGCCATCAGGTCCTCCTTCCAGCCAGCGACGATCTCAGGATGGGCCTCACTGAGAATCTCGATTGCTCGGGCGGAACCGCGGAGCTGGTTGTCGAGCCGCCACTCGCGCCAGAGCCGATGCTCACGGTAGAACGTGCGCAGGGTCTCGAGAGCGGCTTCGACATCGTCCTCATGCCCTTGTGGACGCTGGGTGCGGGCCCAGCGAACAGGATCGAGTTTTCGAAGCTCGGCTCGCAACCCGTCGTCGGCTGCTTCAAAGACCAAATCGATGGTGTGTTCAATATCGCTGCGAAACGTCTCCGCACCGCCGATCTCGGAAACCGCCACTTCTCGAAGGATGGCTAGTGGGTCGTCGTTTCCCAGAATTGCTTCGGCGCAGAGCGCCTCCTGAACGACTCCGGAGGCGAACTGGGCTTCGTCGGGAAGGTCACGGAGAAGGGTCGATCTGACGAGTAGGTCTCTCCTGGCCTCAGCGCTGAAATGCCCCTCGCCGGGAATGTCGGCGAGTTCTGCGGCCGGGGCAGAGTTCTGCCCACGCAACTCCATCGCGACGGCCAGGCGGCGGACCCAGTTGTAGGTGTCTTCGACGGGATTGCCGGCCTTCGGCGATTGCGCAGCAATGGCCTCGCGCTGGCGGCCGAGAACGAGCTCGACCGTGGTCTCTGGAACTTCACCCGTCGAGACGAGCAGCTCGCCAAGATCCTTGGCGTACTGAGGGATCGAGATCAGCGGCCCAATCGCGGCCGCATTCTTCAAGAGCTCGTGGACCTTGGCCTCCGCGACGCCCCGCTTCTCGAGATACTCCTGCCCCCACGCCTGACTCTCGACGAGATTGAATTCAGTGAATCCGCCGGCCCGCAGTTCTTCCACCTCGGCAATCGGCCGACTGGCGACCACAAAGCGATGCTGCGGCCATTCACGTGCGCATGCGAGCGTCGTTTCGATCACCTCGGCACGCCGCGGAACCGCTACCTCGTCTAAACCATCGAGCAGAATGGTGAACGAGGTTCCTTCATCCGTGAGAGCCTCGAGGCTTGGACTATCGGTCTCGTCGTCGAAGGCCCGCCCGTGCTTGACGAGCAGTCGCGCCAGGGCTAAGAGGTGATCCCCGTCGGCTTCGATCTCGCCGGGCAGTGATGCAAGAGGGGCATAGATCACCCTCCCCGCTGCGGACGTCACTCCGCAATGTTGAAGAACTTCGGACTTGCCGAACCCCGGAGGCGCCACCAAGATCGCACGCTGGGCCTCAGCCAAATCCTTAATCTCGCTGAAGCCGCCGTAAAGCTCGGCAATGACCGCTGAGGTCTGTCTGTCGCCGTCGTCACCAGCCCGGAGCAGGCGCGGGCGAGTGAAGTAGGACGAGAGTCGTTCTCGGTTGACCTGAGCGGCGAGCGGTTCGCTCGCGCTCCTCGCTCGCGGCGCCAGAATCTGGGCCACCTTGGCAACGCTTCTGTGCTCTGGATCCTTCTCGTAGGTGACGACCTCGATGACGCCATCTGCGGCGAGTTGATCGAGGTCGGCACGCTTTGCCCCCGCGGGAACAACGACGAAGTGACGATTCTCGCTGCGGTAAAGGCTCTCGACCCAGTCAAGTTGCGTCCGGATCGGCGTTTCGTTCGCTCCAAAGCAAAAACCAAGGAAGAGCAGCCGATGAGTGCTGGCCGTGCTGCGCAACGTGTGGGCGTAGTGGGCATCGTGAATTGCTGTTTGTCGGTCGGTCTTAGAAACGATCAGCCCGCCGGGCTCTTCGAGAAGGCCATGCATATGGATGACGTGGACTTGGCCGCGGCGCGGCTGGCGGAGTGCGGTTTGATCTCTTGCTTGCAGGCGAACGGGTTCAAGACCAGCCTTCCCAACTGCCAGCTCGATAGCGTTGTCGTAGTTGGTCGTGAGCAACTTTTGACTCGGACAGCGCGCGAGAAGCTCCAAAACCGGTGTCGAGCGGGTTACGGACTCCGTAAGTATTTCCACTACCAGCTTGTGCATCTCAGCCTCGCTGCTCTCGTTGGCGATCTGTTCGGCCATCTGCTCAAGGTCCTTCGTCTCCAAGTCGATCGACGTCCTCTGAGCTAGGGCTTTGGCCAGTTCGAGTCCAGAAGGCATGCCCGCGTCGATAGCGAGACCGGCGCCTATGACGGGGACGATGAAATCCCGGTCACCGGCAAGGTCAGCTACGAAACGATCAGTCGAAAACATGCGCGACCACAAGCATGCAGAAGGTGGGCGTCGGGCGACCTGACGCATCGGCGAGCATGTGGCACATCTTCGACCATCAGTTCTCGACGCCTAGCGATTAGCCACAACCCCCCGGCGGAGCGTCGCCGGCCCCGTGCTCGACGGTCACCCCCGGACGGGCAGTCCGGGGGTACTGGGGCCGCCGCGCGCTCGCCGGGGGGCTGAGACTGGTCAGTCGAGCGCCGACCGCAACGTGATACGACGCTCGACGGGGTCGTACTGGTAGCTCTCAATGCTCTCCGCACTGATCAAGTGCACGGCCTCCTCGATGGCCCCCAGCGGCACCGAGAACCATTCGTTGACCTCGGCCGACGTTCTGCCGTTCTGCTCGAACCAAGCGTCGATCCGCGCCGACGCAAAGAACCGATGGAGCAAGTGCTCGACGCCACGGCCCATCGACCTGGGCATCTCGAAGACCTGGAGCTCGGCCACCTCGGCGCCAAGGAAGGTGGAGCTCTGCTTCGCCCCGGCGGCGCGCTCGGAAGGATCCTGCGCGGTGTAGCCGATTTTGTGGAGGTCGGGGATCTCGACCACCTGCGGATCGTCCGAGAGCGACTGCATTACGTAGACATAACCCACCGCACTTCCGAGGTTTTCTATGACCTCCCGATCAGTCTTCTCGGCGGGATCGGTGACCTGTTTACCAAACCGGTACAGCTGACTTCCGAGTGAGCGGAGCAGCAGATCAGCTTCGGTGCCATTCTCGAAGATGCAGCGAAGTCTCGCGTTGACACGCCCTCGCTCCTTCCGGCGTTCGCCCTCGGAGGCGACGTACGTCAAGACACCCCGGAGCACGTAGAAGCTCTCCTGCCGAATCTCCTGCTCGTTCTTAAATGGCACGAGTCGACGCTTTCCCGCCCGCAACTCGGCCTGGCAAGCCTGCAACAGCGGTTCAAATTGCTCGAAGTCCTCGCAAGGCTCACGGCGGGCAATCCAATCCGGTTTCGCTGCCTCTTGCGACACGTGCCGCAACTCGTGGATGTCGTGCGCGGCGGCGCCAAGTAGCCCGAACGGGTCGCTCGCAACGGCGTCGGCAATCGTTCTCGGCGGTTCGGGTTCTCTCAGCAAACCCTGCTGGTCGAGGGCTTCGAGCGCGACTCGATGCTCCTCGTTGAGCCGAAGCGCTTGGAGTCGATGGCCAAGCTGAATCTCAGCGATGTCCGTGCTGTCGATCGCTGGCTCGCGCCCGTGCTCCTCGACGAACGCTTCGATCTCGGCAAAACTCGAAACGAGTCGCTGATCGCGAGTCACCGGCGCCGATTTCACGGGGAGGTCGAGCAGGCCGAGATCATCCTCGGAGATCATTTGCTGGAGAGTCTCGGCGTCGATCGTCATAGGTTCTGCTGACGTCGCTGCCGCTGCAGCAAAAGCAACGCTTCTGCGAGCCGCTGCTCTAGCGGATCGGCAGAACGAACACTCGGCCGCTCTCCGCCACTGAGGCGGACGAAGTCCTGGATCCTTGGCCAGAGCAGGAGCGCTTCCTCTTCGCTCATCTCGACGCGAGTCTCGTCGATGGCGTCCTGAATGAGGCCGAGCACCTGCCTCGTAACGGATTTCGACAGGATCTCGAATGCCTCCTGAAACGGGTTGACCGTGTCGATGAGGTCAATATGGAGCTCGTCAATCTTGACGAAGCGCTTCGACATGAGAATGAGGCGCTGGTCTCCGACCTCCTTCACCTGGCCGTTCTTGACGACCGAATCAGTGACAACGTGCTGACGAACCTCCTCAACCTGTTCGTCGCTGATGTCGGGGTACCGCTTGCGGATGATCTGAGGGATCAGAACCTTGTTCATGACCTCTGGATCAATATTGCCCGGCATTGCCTTCAGCATGGTCGGGTCCTGAAGGATCTGCGCTTTGAGGTCGTTTAGATCGGTGTCGACGATCTGCTGGACGCGAGGGCTCGACGGCTCTTTGAAACCTCCGATCTTGAGCTCGCCCGGTCCCGGCGGGTCCCCGCCGTCGTACTTGGCTCGGAACTTGAAGTTCGGGGCGATGACCTGCTCCATTAGCAATGAAGCCGTGATGGCCTTGAGCATGTTGTTCACCGCGATTTTGACCTCATCGTCCCCGGCGTCGGGCTGGGCAATCAGATTGGTGAACTGCGCGTGGGTCTTGTTTGAGCTATCGCGTGTGCAGCGGCCGATAATCTGAATGAGCTCAGTGAGCGAGCCGCGATAGCCAACCGTGAGCGCGTGCTCGCACCATGGCCAGTCGAATCCTTCCTTGGCCATGCCGAGGGCGATGATCAGATCTACGGCCTCGATGTCCTCCATCGTTCGGAGGTACTCGACGATCTTGGGGCGCTCAGCCGGATCGTCATTAACGAGATCAGCCACCTTGATGCGCTTCCCGTCAGCACGGCGGACGGTGATGACGCCGGTCACCGGATCCTGACCCTCGACGCTACCGATCGAGTCGAGAATGGAGTCGACCTCGCGCAGTTTGTCCTTCGTCGATTCGCCCGACTGCACGCTGGGTATGTGGAGGATCGTTTTCTTGTCCGTGTCGAGGACCTCATCGATCGCATCCAAGTAGCGCCCCGAATAGAAGTGGTACCCGATTCCCAGCGACTTGAGATAGTTGTAGCCGTTGAGCTGCTCGTAGTAGTTGTAGGTGACCTTGCGGAACTTCGCCTCGTCCTCGGGCTCAAGCACGGGAACCGCATCCCCCCGGAAGTAGGAACCCGTCATGGCGATGATGTGGGCTGTCGAACTGCGCATCACCGTGCGCATCAGGTCCCCCAGCCGGCTGTCCTCGCTCGCCGAGACATGGTGGAACTCGTCGATCGCAACAACCATGTCATCGAAAGCGTTGTCGCCGAGCGCTTCGTAGGCGAACCGCAGGGTCGCGTGGGTGCAGATCATGATCGTCTCGCTGCCCTCGAGGAAGGCTTTGAAGGCGTCGACTTTGCCAGCGCTCGATCCCGGGGAGCAAAGGTTGTCCTTCTCTGGAACCACCCAGTCGGCAAAGAATCCACTCTCGGAGAGAGCGGTGCTCGCGAACGAAGCACCGATCGACCGTTCAGGCACGGCGACGATGACCTTGCGAAGGTTCTGGTTGTAGAGCTTGTCCAGCCCGATAAACATCAGGGCCCTGGACTTCCCGGACGCCGGCGGCGCCTTGATCAGCAGGTATTTGCTGTCTCGCGCGGCGAACGCCTTTGCCTGCATCTCCCGCATACCGAGTTCATCCGTCGCCGTACTGTCACCGGTCTGGGCATAGTTGACATCGATTAGATTCGGCACGACTCAGCTCGCCTCCCGTATTGCGTCGGTGTACATCTGGAAGAGCACACGTAGCCGTTCTTCGCCCCCCCTAAAGGCCGCTTGCCGGTAGAGGCCATCGACCAGACCATCTAATGCGGAATGCGCCTCACTCAGCGCCTCCGGCATCTGATCGGGATCATAGAGTTCGGCAAGCGTGCGATCGGGGAAGGACTCACGGACAGCGAGTACGCGTACCGCGCCCTCCGCCAGTTTTGCCTTCACGCCTTCGCTGAGAGGCGGAGTCGGAAACGTGTTGTAGACGAGGTTCGCCGAGTACCGGTAGTCGGTCTTCATACGACCCCCAATTGCCTCGAGCCATGCCATGTGCATGCGGGAATGGATCAGGCCGAACAGCCAAGGCTGGGCATCGTAGATTGCGCACGCGGAATCGGACACAACCGTTGAACCATCGACGAATCCCAGGGGGACATAACGTCGGCGCTCCGACGAGACTCTGGGAACGACGATGGCCGTCGTGTCACGGTGAGCGCGCTGCACGAACCGGTGTGGACTCGCCGCGAATGCCCTCGTGCTCTCCGCCTTGCTCCGGCCTCGGAAGGCGGCGACCTGGGCTAGGCGATCGGCGATGGGAGGAATCGCGGCCGCTTCGTCGGCCTGATGATCCGGAATCCAAAGGCAGCGCCGCCACGTCCCCCTGATGACCTCGCTCGCGCCTCCGTACCGACGAATGAACTTTTCGGCATCGGGAAAGCTGCGGACGATCGACGCGGCCTCCTCTGGATCGAGCAAGAGATGCCCGCCATCGCGGGGCATGCTCCCGAAAACCATTGGTGGAAGGGCAGAGATAGGCGCCTGTGCCTGAATCACGATCTCGGCTCCGCCGTCCGCGACCAAGTACGGATTGATCTGTGACGCCTCCATGCGTGACCCGGTCGAATAGAGCGCCTTTCCACGTCGTTGGCCCTCGCGCGCCAAGCCGAGAACAACGCATGTGACACCCGCGTTGCCGCGGGCGGCATTGCTCCATTTGAACGACGTATGCGCGAAGGAGATCTCAATGTCGAGATCGAAGACCCTCGGCCACAGCAGGCCCACCTGATTGCCCTGCGTGATCGAGTTCGTCGTCACCAGCGCGGCCTCCGAGCCCTCGCGCTCTGCAATAAATGCCGCGGCTTTGTAGACCCAGATCGACACGTAGTCGAGGTACTTGTTCACAGTTCGATCGTCGAAGGCCAGTACCAGATCTTGCTTTTGGTACTCGCTTTGAAGCGTTCCCCCCTGGTACGGCGGGTTGCCGACGAGGAAAACTGGACCTTCGGGCGCGACCTGACCCCAGTCGATCCGTGCGGCGTTCCCGCAGTGGACCTGACCTGCCTCGACTAGCGGAATGAGCGGGATCTCGACGCCGAAGAGATCGTGGAACTCGCGGTTCATTTGATGCTTCGCGAGCCAGAGAGAAAGTATGGCCACCTCGTGTGCGAAATCATCGATCTCGATGCCGTAGAAGTTCTCGAGGTCGATGCGTGAGAACTGGAAGAGCGCCGCACGATGTGGTTCAAGTTCCGCGATGCGCCGAAGGGCCGCGTGCTCGATCCGGCGAAGCTCTTTGTAGGCAATGACGAGGAAATTGCCCGAGCCACACGCAGGATCGAAAACCCGGACCTCGGCGAGACGATCGAGCAGGCGCTCGAGCTTTCTGACCGTGTCCGCAGACGCAAGCTGCTGCTCGAGTCCCTCAAGAAATAGGGGTCTAATGGCCTTGAGGATGTTCTCGACCGACGTGTAGTGCATCCCCAGGCCCTCGCGGTGGCTGGGTCGAACTACGGCCTGCATCATCGATCCGAAGATGTCCGGGTTGATCTGCGACCAGTCCAGCGAGCCACACTCGAGGACTATCGAGCGCGCGCGAGGCGTAAACGCCGGCGCCGCTGCGCGCCGTTGGAAAAGCTTCCCGTTGACGTAGCCGAAGCCGACCAGGTACGCAGACACGCCTCCCCGATCGCCGGGCGCCGTATCAAGGACCTGGAAGAGCTCATCGAAGAACGCTGCCGTGTCGGCACCGGACTCTTCCGTGAACGAGCCGACGGCGTTCGAAAACGTGCCTTTCAAGAACACGCCGGTGTCCTCTGCGAAAAAGCAGAAGAGCAGTCTGGAGAAAAAGACGTTCAACTCGTGGCGCTGCTCGTCCGTGTCGATCTCGTTATGGCGGGTGACCTCGTCGTATAGCCGCGCCATCTTCTCTGCCGCCTTGACGTCCGCCATGCTGACGTTCTCGATCTGGGTCTTCTCGATCCCGGCCCAGGGCAGGAAGAACGTGGCATGATCGACGAGCTCCGACCGTCCTACATCGAGCGTCGTGTCCTTTTCGCAATCTCGAGCTAGAACACGGCGCCCATTCTCAATGATCAAGAACCGCGGGCTCTCGGAAGCGATCCTTTCTTCAGCTCGCGCCATCTCGATCATCTCGTAGAGGGCGTCATCCTCAGCCGCAACGGTGCGGAAGTAGACCTTGCCCTTCCACAGGTGCTCGTCGGCCCCGTCGGCCCTGTCGTAGGTGCCTGAGCGCAGCCGACTGATCGACGCTTTGGGCAAGCCGTAGGCACGCAGAAGCGCGTATAGAAACTCCGTCCCCTCCTCGCCATCAATCTCAGCGAGGTTCTCTTCGACCTCCCGCAGATTCACCGTGCAGCCTGTCGGCTGGACCTCGCAGAGCTTGCGATGAGCTCGGAGGGGTTAGCGTCGTGCTTCGGTTCCATACGACCGTTCTAGCAGGGGGAAGCCCGGAACTTCACGGCGATCCCGGCCTCCGGCATCAGCCCGGAAGGCAGCCTGCCGCTTCGAAGCTAAGGGGGCCAATGGCCTCCGGGCCCACCAGGGCGAGTGAGCCCGTGAGCGCCTCGCTGGGGACCGCCGGAGCGCTCGCTGCCGGTCTGCCAGTGGGGCGCCTCCCTAGCCCCATGCCGTTGACCTTAGAACACGCCCCATTCGCGGCGCATCCCCTGCCCACCCTGCATCACCACATGGGCCTCCGCCTGGATGCTCTTGTTCCTCCAGCGCGTGGCCTGACTCGTGCTGCCGATCGAGAGTTCGAAGGCACGCCTCCCGTCCAGCTTGATCTCTTTGAACAACAAAACCTCTCCGTCATAGGCCGGCGGACCACCGTCCCCGGGGATGGGGAGCGTCAGCACATCCATGGAGTTGTTGCTGAACCGAAGCGATGCATCCCGGCGGACGAAGTTGCCGTAGCGGATATCGAGCTTTCCGATCAGCGAGTCGGTCGGAAGCGTTCTCGGCCGGAACCCGAAGAACACCCGCATCATGCGTGAAAGCATCAGTTGGTTACCCGGAAGCCCCTGCTGGCGATTCTCGTGGAGATTCCCGGCCTGGATCCAAAGCTGGCGGGCCGCGCGCACCTTTCGGACGAGCGCCGGGTCGCGCATCCAAGGCGGTGGCTTGTTCGGCGACACATCATCGTCAACAACGGGCGGATCCGTCGCAACTGCCTTGTTGAACTCAGTCTCATAGGCGCTGGCCACCGAAGCGAGAGTGCTCGCGGCTTGCCAGCGGCGGTCGAACCAGTCCGCTACCCGGGCGCAGCTATCCCATAGAGCTGTCTCGCCGGCCCCTGTCGGCTGTGCGACAACCTGCAGACTTCCCACTTCATGCCCGCGAGTCAGGCCGCTACGCGACAGATTTCCTGATCCGGCGACCACGGCGATGGCATCTGCCCCGCGAAGCAGAACGACTTTGGGATGCCACGGGCGCCGAGGCACGCAGCGACCTGTCTTCGCGACAACCTTGCCCTCAACCAACTTCACGCTGGATCCGGGCCTGTCGTTCAGGGCCGCCAACGCACTCGGTTCGGTGCGGCACCAGTCGAGCCCGAGCAACCAGCGCTCGCTCAAGCCGTCGCCGGGGTATGCGCCATCCATGAGGGCCGTCAGCACCTCAACACCCGACATTGTTCCGTATGCGAATGCGCCATCGATACGATCGAAATCCCCGGCCGCCAGGCCAGCTCGAATGAGATCGGCGCACGTGTCGTCTGGCTGCAAAGCAAACTGCTGGGAGTACATGGCGGTCTCTTCGACGATTCGGTGCGACAACCTTTGCGCAGGAGCTGTGGACTAGTTGAAACGCACTGCTCGGTCGTCGCTTGCGCTCCTCGCGCAAAGCGGCACCCAGCGCCGAACCCGGACTAGGACACGTAGGCCTTGCGCACCATGGCGGCCGTCCATCGGTTCGTGCCGTGGGCCGGGGGGACATCCTTGCGGTTCAGGGTCTCAGCGATCTCGGCGAGGGACTTGCCTTTCGCGAGCAGCGTCCGGATCTGCGTCCGCCATCCGTAGTCCCGGTTGTTGCACCAGGTGTGGGACAGTCGAACGTTCTCGGGGACGAGCTTCCCGCCGGCCGACTTAAGGATCGGGTAGTGGTCGCGCGAGGGCGTCCACTTGTTGCCCGGCGTCCCGACCCGATCGAACTCGCCGCGCCCCTTGTGGTGGTAGCACTGCGGCATCTCGCACTTCAGGGCGAGGAGCTGGCCGCGCTCGGCCATCTGGACAAGGACATTTACATTCTTCACGCCGAGCTCGCGGAGTTGGTCCGCGACCGATTTATCCGCCACGCGCTGATCCTGACACAAGACCCCAGCTCGCGTCCGCGTGGGTTCTGACGATGCGTCACCCGATGCAACCCAGTCTCCGGAGCGGCTACTGCTCTCGCGTGAGAGCGAAAGCGGTTAAAGAGCAGCTTGGACTGACGGGCCCCAGCGAGCGTCCGCCAACTCGTTGCGATAACGACCGGTCGCAAGATGCGCGGAGACGCCGCCCGTCAGCCATCGGCCGCACCTTCGCCACGGCTTTGGCGTTCGCGCTTTTCTCGCGATCATTTCCCGGCATCCTGGGGTTGCCCGATCAACCCCTAGGGGCCTAGGCACCGCTATGGTCGCCGAGGCCCGACCCATTGCCGGAGCTGGTCGAGCGTTGAGTCGGCTCGTGCCTTCGCCTCGTAGGGGCCCGGCATCACAAAGACCGACGAACGGCCGAGCGCCAAGCCGTCGATGAAGCCGTTCCCGGGGAATGGGCCGAGCAGCGTGGTTGCAGCCTTTTTGAAGGCGAAGATCACTAGCGGGGCGCCAATCGCATCGAGCTTCGCCTCGAGACTGTCTCGACCAAACTCCAGCTCCGCCTGACCAAGGTCGTCGGCTCGCCTCGTCGGCCGCTTGACGATGTCGGTGAAGCCAACTCCGGAAGCGAACGCCGCATCGTCCTTGTGGCCTTCCACTCGTGGAGGCATAAGACCGACAGCCGTCAGGCGGCGCCACAGAGTCGTCCCGGTATTGCCCTGCCAATAGTGGCCCGCCGTGACGCTCGGGGGCGCGGGGTTGATGCCGACAACGACAGCGAACAGCCCTGGGCGCAGGAGATCCTCGAGCGAACAGACCACCGTTCCCATCCATTCGACTTCAACCCGATGACCAGTGACCTCGCTCACCTGCCCAGGCTACTCACGACCGAACGTGCCGCCTTTCCCCATCAGGAACGCTCCGATTCTCCAACGTCTCACCCCCTCACACACTTGCACTTAGTGATTCGGGGACTCCCGTGGCGCGTCGACGACCTCGCCTCGACAGCAATTATGTGCAGACTCGAGACTCCAGGAGACCGCGACCACTTGAGCGGTCGGCCGTCGGACAGGCGGACTTGTTCAACGACCGTCGGCCACCAGGCAACGGCGAATCCCTCCGCGGCCCCTCCACATTGACCGAACCGCTCCTCGACGCTCGAGAGGCTGCCGATCTGCTCAAAGTTCCACGCAGCGCGCTCTACGAGTTGGTGCGCTCGCGCGGGTTGCCGCACGTTCGCGTCGGCTCCCGCGGCCTGCGGTTCGTCCGCTCAGACCTGGCTCGGTGGGTCGCGGACAACACCTATGGCCGGCCGTGAGCCGACAAGACCGCACTCAACTCAAAGGACGACGAGCTCCCGCTCCGGATCCTCGGCAGATCCGAATTCAAAGCCCAAGACAGCCCGCGCGCCGAGGGCTTCGGCGAGCTTCTTTAGCGTTCGCGAACTGGTGGCATGCTGCCCGCTCTCGATCCGCGAGATCACCGATGCGGTGGTGCCCATTCGTGACGCCATCGCCGCCTGAGTAAGCCCCATGGTGCCGCGCCTCATGACCACGATCCGAGCCAGGGCTTCGAAAGGAGCTAGCCGCTCGTATTCAGCCCGGAACTCTGGGTCCTCCAGCGAGTTCTTGAGGTGATCGGAAACCGAGGCTCCAACCGGACTCGCCTGCTTGCTCATCGGTCTTCCCATCGACGTTTCATGCACGCAATCTTAGCAGTTTTGCTAATACCGCCCCGCTCGGAGGAGTCACGGAGCGTCGTGGCCGGCAGCTCGCGGGGGTTTGCGTGGGCGAGCCTCCATCCGCTCCTTGAAGTCGCCCCAGCGGTCCTCGGCAATTGCGATCTCTGATGGCGGCACCTTGGCCGTGCTCTTCCGGAATGCGTGCAGCAAGATGATCAGTTGCTTTGAGCGCCGGTAGAGGACGCGGTAGTGCTCGGATCCCACATGGCACCTCAGCTCTCGCAGTTCCCCCTCGATCTGGGAGCTGTACGGGAACGGGAGATGAGGAATCGAATCGGACAGGCCGTTGAGGCGGTCGAGTTGGTTGAGGATCGCCACCCGACGCTTGACATCGAGTGAGTCGATGAACTCTCGCACCGGTTCGGCGCCGTCCGTCGCCCGGTAGTAGATGGCCTGAAGGTTGCTCACGACGCCGATTATCTGACGTGGCGGCCGAGGCCGTTCGGGGCGCTGGATGGCTCGGCCACCGGAGATGCGCCCGCCGCAGCACTCAAGGCCGCAGAGAGGCGCTCCGCGGCGTCGATCTGTGGCACGTGGTGGACGTAGATCATCGTCGTCGCGATGTCCGCGTGGCCCATGTAGGCCTTGACATCGGAGAGCGGGAAGACCTGAACCGCGAGGGTGCCAAAGGTGTGGCGCAGGTCGTGGAAGCGGAGCGGCCTCAAGCCTGCACTTTCACGAGCTGCGTAGAAGCGGCGTCGGAGCGCCGAGTCCTCGATATATGTGCCCGCTGCATTGCAAAAGACCAAGTCCTCATCGTCAATGAACTCTTCCCGGCGACTGAGCTGATCGAGGGCGCGAACGACCTGGTCGATCATCGGCACGCTCCGCACCCGTCCCGACTTCGGGACCCCCTCCTCCCCCAGCACGTAGGAGCGGCGGATGTGGATCAGCCGCTTGGAGAAGGCGACGTCGCGCCACCGCAGTGCCCGCAGCTCGCCGAGGCGAAGCCCTGCGTAGGCCGCGGTGGTGAAGATTGCTGCGTCCTGAACTGAGTTCGCAGCGCGGGCCAACGCCTCGACCTCCGCAGCGGAGAGCACCTCGAAATCGCCGGACCGTCGCACCGGCTGGCGCTCCACGCCCGCCGCAGCATTGGCTGGCAATCCGTAGACCCGCTGAGCGCGCTTGAGAATCCCGTGGATCGATGCCAGATACTTGTTGATGGTCCCCGGCGCGAGCCCGCGCTCCGTGACCAAGTGTGAGCGAAAGGCGTCGATGTGCTGGCTCGTGATCGCCTCGAGGGGCGCGTCGCCGAACGCCGGGATGAGCACTCGGTTCATGATGATCCGGTAGTCACGGACAGTCGATGACCGCCGCTTGCGGTCGAACTCGATGTAGCGCAGCCACTCCACGGCTGCCTCCGCGAAGCTGACGCCGCCGGCTGGCCGGGCCGCAGCGACAAGCTGACCGCGTCTGGCGTCGGCCAGGATCGCGTCGAGCTCGAGCTGGGCACCTTGTTTCGTCAAAAACCCCTGCTGAGGTCTCCCCCGCCCCGTCCACACCTTTCCGAGGACGCGCTGGTGCTGCCCGCCCGAATCACGCCACTTGGCCATCCAGCGATCACCTGATTTGCGGCGCTTACGAAAGACGTGCCCGCTGACCGGTTTCGGCTGCAAGAAGGAAATCGACCGAGTCATGCCCATGACCGAGTTGTCGATCGACGGCGGAAAGCGTGTCCCAGATGTGTCCCCGACTCTGCAGAACTACCGCGACCTAGGCAGAACGCAACAGCATCCCAGAGCCGCTCACAGAGCCAAAACCCCTGCAAATCCCAGCAATCATAATCCGCGTGTCGGGGGTTCGAGTCCCTCCTCCGGCATCGCTCTTTCCGCTGCGTAGAGCGAATTTGACAATGATCACGCTTCCGCCGAATCGATATGGCGGACTCAAGCCGTTGCAGCTCAGGGCTCGTGCGAGACCTGCGGTGATGACGGCGTCGAGCTCGCAACCCGCTCCGCCAGCCGCCAGCCGATTTTCAGCGGCTTCCTGCGGCCTCCAGCCGCGAACTTCGGCTTGCCCGCGGATCTCCCGCGACCTTGCGTGAGTGAAAGTGCTTGCAGCCGAGCCTAAGCTCGTGGTCGATGACCATTTACGTCGAAGAACAGTCGCGGTCATTGAAGCGACACGGTCCACCACGCCGACGCGCGCCACTTTCGCCCCTGGGTGACATCCATTCATCTCGTGGGCGGGGCATGGGCCGGGCTTTGTCGTTCAGGGGATCGGCTCTCAGGAATGGAAAAGCCGCCATAAGATCCAGCCGCTGCGCTTGCTTTGCCGCGCGAGAGATCTTGATCCGCGCCCAGTGTTGGGTGGGTAAGGTCGCTGCGTGCCCGAATCAATGGTCCGCAACCGACGCAGGAACTTGCGCTACCTACTGGTCCTCGCGGCGCTCGTCGTCGTACTGGCCGGGGGTGGCGCCGCGGCCCTCGAGACCGATACGGTCGGCACCTTCGGCCAAGGGGTGTGGTGGGCTCTCTCACTGACCACAACTGTTGGCTTTGTCGGCCATCCCCCGGTCACGACCGGCGGACGCATCCTGGCCGCCTCCCTGATGATCTTCGGTTTCTCACTGCTGGCCGCAGTGACAGCTGCGGTGGCCGCACTTCTCGTACGTGAAGACGAGGAGGCCTTCGAGCGCGTGGAGAGGAAGTTCGACAGCGAGATGCTCACCGAGCTCCGCAAATTGAACGCGAGGCTGGACCGGCTCGAGGGGGCGGGCGGCGCGACGCCGGGAACAGACGCCGGACACCAGGGGGGCTCGAAGTGAGCAACTCGCCTTCCGGCAGGATCGAGAAGGTCCTTCGTCACCCCCCGGGCCCCTCCAGCAGTTATCGCCTCATGTCAATTGGGCCGGCGCGGAGATACGGCGATGATCGTTCCCACCCCAACCGAACAGATCCCACCGAACACGACCCACTCCGGCCAGCTGTCAAGCTCGAAAGCGGCTGCATAGCCGAGCATCAGCAGCACAAGGACCAGCACGATCGTTAGAGCCTTGATGTGGGAAGCTTGGCGCTCCAGCTTTTCCTCGTGGCTCAACTCTCCCGTCGGCCGGCGCAGATGATGTTTGCCGTGGCGCGGGGCGGAGGGGTCTGTGTAGTGAAGCTCAGACATAGCTGGATGCCAACGTCGCCAGTCTAGGCAATCCTGCATGCTCGCACTCGGAACACAAAACTCGGCCGGCTTTGGGCAAACCGCGTGCCGTGAACTATGCGACGAGCATCGTTTCCTCGAAGGAGGGCAGGGGCTTTATCAATGGCGCCAGGAGCTCGCCCGCCTGGTCGGACGTCAGCACCTGTGACGGGTCGAGCTTGATGAACTCGCGCGCGCTCGGGTCGAACTCCCAGACGTCTTCGCCGACCAGCCGGCAGCGTTCGTCGTAAGGCCAGATCATCGCTTCGCGAACCTTGGCGAGGTAGGTGGCGTCCTCGTCGGCGGGGACACCCTCGGCAGCGAGAACCGCCCCCGGAATCTGCTGGTAAAGGGTGCCGCGGGAGATGATCATCGTGTCGCCGACGGCGAGCTCCTCGCCCTCGGCATAGAACACGCACTGGTCGTTCTCGGTCCATTCCCGATAGACGCCCTGTACCTCCTCACGGCCGTTGAGGTCGAAGACCTTCCCGAGGTAGTTGAAGCGGTAATAGGGCTCCTCGACAGTCATCTCCGGCGCGAAGATCTCCTCGTTCCGTCCGGCCATCTCGAGATAGCGATGCCGATTGTAGCTTTCGAGCATGAAGCGATGCCGAGGGTTCTCGGTCCGCTCGAGAAGACGCTCGACGGCGATGTTGGTCTTGGTGATGTCGAACTTGGGCACGATGTTCCTCTCGTTGATGGGTCGGGATGGCTCAGGCGGCCGCGGCGCGCCCGGCTTCGGGTACGAGCGCCAGCAACTCCGCCTGCGCCCGCTTCAGTGCTTCGACGAGCGGCCACGGGTCGTCGACCAGCTCGCGGTCGGCGACGACGCCGAAGTTGAGGCCGCCCTTGTAGCTCATGACCGTCAGGTTCAGCCCGATCCCGTCGAGGATCGCCGAGATCGGATACAGAACCTCCAGACGCGCCCCGGCCAGATATTGAGTGACGGGGGAGCCCGGGACGTTTGAGATCACGGTGTTGACCGGCGCCTCACGCGGATGACGCGCGGCCACCGCAGTCGTCACTCGGGCCGCTCGGCCGAGGAGAGCCGGGTGGATCATGTGGTTCGCATCCTGGAGCACGGTCACCGGCACGCCCTTGTGGCGCTCCTTGGCCGAGCGAAGAGACGCGTTCGCACTGCGAAGGCGCTCACCGCAGTCGCTCTCATCCGTGGGAATCGAAACCAGCATCGTCGAGACCCGGTTGCCGAAGCTGCCGGCCTCGTCCTCGGTCCGCACGGACACCGGAATCATCGCCAGCAGCGGCTCGGGCGGCAGGGCGTCGAGCTCCGTCAGCCAATCCCGCAGCGCGGCGGCGCAGATGGTCACGACGACGTCATTCACGGTGACGCCGAAATGGTTCTTGATCAGCTTCACCTCGGCAAGCGACTGGCTCGACAGGGCGAGCCTGCGGTGCGGTGAGATCGGCTGATTGAGGATCGTCCGTGGAGCGTGCAGGCTCCGGCCTTCGAGCACCCCGCCATCCTTGGTCCGCGGCCGCTTCCGAAGCGCTCGCCGGCTGAACCCCGAGATGGTGCCGATCCCCGGGAGGTGCCGGAGCGTTGGATTCTGGTCGAGGTGGGGAAGCACCCTCGGCAGCCCGCGGAGAGCACGGAGCGGCTGGCGGGGAACCCCGGCAAGTCCCCTCCCGAGCATGCTGATCTGGCTCGGCATTCCGTTCGGTTCGGCCTGATTCGCCGGCGGCGAGGCCTCCCGTCCGGACGCTTCGGTGTCGAGGATGATGCCGAGGATCTCGGCGCCCGACGCCCCGTCGACCGCAGCGTGATGGAACTTGGTGAGGACGGCGACGCGGTTGTCCTCCAGCCCATGGATCAGGTACAGCTCCCACAGCGGATGCGAGCGATCCAGTGGGCGCGAGACCAGGCGCGCGACCTGCTCCGTCAGCATCAGCTCGTCTCCGGGCGTCGGCAGCGCCAGCTCGCGAAGATGGAAGTCGAGATCGAATTCGGTGTCGTCGACCCAGTACGGGTAATCGATCCCCAGCGGGACCTCGGCAAGGCGCCAGCGAAACGGCGGCAGCAGGTGAATGCGTGACGAGATCAGGTCCCGGACCGCACCGAGGGTCAGCTTCCCCCCGGGAGCGGTCGACTGGTCATAGATCGCCAGGCTCGAGACGTGGGCGTGGTTGCGCCCGTCCTCGAGGGCGAGGAACTGCGCGTCGATGCTGCTGAGCTGTCTCATTCGCCTCTCCACATCAGTCGGTCGGCAAGGCGCGCTGCCACCGCGCCTGCCCTTGTTGATATTCGTCCGGCGATCCAGGCCGGGTAGACATGCATCGCCGGGACGACCTGAATCGAGCGCCGCTTGCGGATCGCGTTCACCGCCGCCTCTGCAACAGCCTCGGGGGAGGCGCCGCGGCGCTCGTAGAAATCGACGGCCTTCTGCTTCCGAAGGCCGGATTCGTCGCGGACCGTCGAGTGCTTGACGATCCCCGTCGCGATGATCCCGGGGCAGAGCGCCGTCACGCCGATCCCACGTGGCGAAAGCTCGAGGTCGAGCGACTGGCTCATGCCGACGACGGCGTGCTTGGTCGCGCAGTAGGGAGCCAATTGGATGGCCGGGATCAAACCGAGGCCGGACGCCGTGTTGACGATGTGCGACGGACGCCGTTGCTCGAGCATCCTCGGGACGAAGGCGGTGATGCCGTGGACGACTCCCATCAGGTTGATCTCGACGATTCGCCTCCAGTCCTCGACGGATGTCTGCTCGATCGGGCCCGAGAAGCCGATGCCCGCGTTGTTGTGAAGGACGTCGACGCCGCCGTCTGCCTCGTAGACCCTCGCGGCGAGGGCCTCCAGGGCGTGTGAGTCTGTGACATCGACCTCGTGCGCGCGCGCCGATCCCCCGGCGGCGCGGATCCCACCCACG
Organism: Solirubrobacterales bacterium; assembly: GCA_038258095.1. Classification (GTDB taxonomy): domain Bacteria; phylum Actinomycetota; class Thermoleophilia; order Solirubrobacterales; family 70-9; genus JBBSQE01. The sequence goes on from JBBSQE010000012.1 coordinate 22,208, forward strand.
ACAGCCTCCACGGCCGGTCCGGAGATATCCGCGAGATGCACGGTTGCTCCGTGGCGGGCGAGCTCGAAAGCCGTTGCCCTCCCGATGCCAGAGCCGGCGCCGGTGATGACAGCGACCCCCGCGAGATCAACTCTCTTCGCTCTCCTCTTCGCACTCACGATTTCACCGGTTCGACGGAAGCGATTTCCAGCTCATCCTCTGCGAGCTGGGCCCTGAGGACCTTCTTGTCGAACTTGCCGACGCTGGTCTTCGGGACCTCGTCGATGAAGGCGAACGACGATGGGAGTTGCCACCGTGCGAAGCTCGGCGCGAGATGGTCGCGCAGGACTTTCGGCGCGGGCGTGTGACCGTCCTCGAGGACGACGCAGGCCAGTGGCCGCTCACTCCAACGCTCATCGGGCATGGCGATGACCGCAGCCTCGCGGACCGAGGGATGGCATGCAAGCTCGTTTTCGAGCTCGACCGAGGAGATCCACTCCCCGCCCGACTTGATCAGGTCCTTCGCGCGATCGGTGAGGCGGACGAACCCGCGCTCATCGATCGCCGCGATGTCTCCCGTGCGCAGCCAGCCGCCGTTGAACTTGTCGCTCTGGCTTTCGTCCCCGAAGTAGGCGCTTGCCACCCACGGGCCGCGGACCTCGACCTCGCCGGTCGCTTCGCCGTCGTGGGGCTCGGCACCGTCGTCGCCGGCGATCCGGGCCTCCACCCAGGGGGACAGACGTCCCGCTGTCAATCGGTCGGCCCACGCCTCCTCGCCGTCGAGGCCGGTGGCCGGACGCGCGATCGTGAGGAGCGGGGCCGTCTCGGTCATGCCCCAGGCCTGAAGGATGCTGATGCCGTGCCGCTCGTAGCCCTCCATCAGGCCACGGGTCACCGCCGCGCCGCCGCAGATACCACCGCGCACGCTCGAGACGTCGCCTCCGTGTTGCTCGACGTGCTCGAGGAGGCCGGAAAGGACGGTCGGGACTCCGGCGATCAGTGTCGCCTCCTCGATCTCGATCAGGCGGGCGAGTGGCTCGCCCTGGAGATGAGGGCCGGGCATCAGCAGTGTCGCCCCGGTCAGCGCAGCGCTGTAAGGGAGGCCCCAGGCGTTGACGTGGAACATCGGCACGATCGCGAGCAGGCGGTCGGATGCCGAGAGGCCGAGGCCGTCGGCCATGCACATCGTCGTCGAGTGCAGGGCGATCGAGCGGTGGGAATAGAGAACGCCCTTCGGGTTTCCGGTGGTGCCACTCGTGTAACAGAGGGACGCGGCCTGGCGCTCGTCGATCTCGGGAAAGTCGTAGACGCCTTCACCCGCGTCGGCGAGGAGGTCCTCGTAGGAGATCGCGCCGGGAAGGCCTTCAGGGATCGGACCATCGCCCATGACCACCCAATGGCGGACGCCGACGATCTGATCGACGAGCGGCGCAAGCACCGGCACGAGCGAGTCGTCGACGAAGACGACTCGGTCCTCGGCGTGATTGATGATGTAAACGATCTGCTCGGGAAAGAGGCGGACGTTGACCGTATGGAGGACCGCGCCGACGCTTGGAACCGCCAGATAGAGCTCGAAGTGGCGCTGGTTGTTCCAGGCGAACGTCCCGACTCGCTCCCCGGGTGCCACGCCGAGGCGGTCCAGCGCCCGAGCGAGCCGCGACACCCGCTCGCCGACGGCTTCGTAGGTCACATGGTCAGGACCGTCCTCGCGAAGCGTGACGATCTCTCGATCGGAATAACAACTCTGGAGCCGACGGGCAATCGCCGGAATCGTCAGTTGGAAATCGTCCTGCATCAGACCCTGAAGCATCGTTTTCTCCTTTGTGTCGCCAGGGATTGCGAGCTTCCCGGGTGGACGGCCGCCGCTCGGCAGCCGTCCACCCGGAACTCCGGGGCTCGCTGGTTACGGGACCGCGTTGATCGCGGGCGGTGTCCAGCCGGGGACGCCGTCGAGCACGCCCTGGAGCTGATCCGCCTTGGTGTCGTAGAGACGCCAGATCAGACGGAACCGCGTGTCGGCCGGTGAGGGCAGCCAGTTCTGGGCCTGCCCTGCGTCGGCGGGCTGCGTCGGCTGGATATAGAGGTCCACCGACCCGTCCGCGTTGTAATGGAGGTCCGACCGGTCATTGATCACGTACCGGTTGATCGAGTTCGGCACGAGGAACCCGGACAGGTCATAGAGCGTCAGGGACCAGAATGCATTCACCGGAGGCAGTTGGCCGGCGGCGATGTGGAGCTTGTAGTTCTTCGCGCCTGTCAGGGGCGAGAACGAGTGATCGACCTGGGCCAGCGGATAGACCGCCTGGTTCGGAAGCATCGCTCCGAGCCCGACCTGAGTCACCTCTGCGCGGAACTTGTAGTCCGTGCCATAGGACCCCGTGGCGGAAATGAAATAGCCGTTATGGGCGGCGAACCCGGCCGCGTACTGAGCGGTTACGTCGCTGGTGATGCTTGCCGGGCCTGCGGCGACGGCGGCAACCATGCCGGCCTTCGTGTCGGCGCTCAGACTCGTGTTCTCCGACGGAGTCAGCCCGGGGCCGACACCGATCGCCGAGAGCTTGTCGAGCTCGTTCTGGTCGGCGGCCGGAGGCTTGTTGTGCTGGAGCAGTCCACCAAGCTTGTCGAAGTACGACAGGCCCTGCGGGATTCCCGGATCGTTGACGGTCGTGTCGCGATGCCTCGGGGGCTTCGGCTTCCAGTGCTTGTGGCCAAACGCGGACAGCGGAGTGACCCTGATCCGGTTCTGGTACTTGTGGACCTTCTTGAAGTCGCTCTGATCGGAGTTGTCGGCGTAGATGCGCTCGATGACCCAGACGCGGTTGTACTTCGACTTGATCCGCCTGACACCCTTCGGCAGTCTGATGTTCGCCTGCCTAGGGCCGACGACCGCATAGTTACCGGGCTTGGTCTTGTTGACCGAGCCGAGGTTCTTGAAGTCCTCGGTGAACGGGTCGAGCATCGGGATGACGAAATAACGGTGCTTGATGTGCGGGACGTGGATGATCTGCGGCTGCCTGTTCAGGTTCAGCCAAGCGATCGAGTAGAGCGTGTCGTAGTTCGGTGCGACGACCGAGCGGTCGTCGGGCTGGGCGAACTGGCGAACCGGGTTGAACCGGTTCGGCGGCCCGAATCCTTTGCCGTTGGAGACGTTGATGCTCGTCTGGTTGGCGTAAGTCTTGTTCATCGTCACCAGTGGCAGGCCGTACTTGTAGGCATCGAGACCGAGGGCGTAGCCCTGGTCGTATTCGGCCTGGGTGGCCGAAGCCGAGCCCACCGAGCCGGCGGCAAGAGCCGCGGCGGCGATCGTCACCATCAGCGCGACCCTGCGCAGACGCTTGGGGGTCCTGAAATCCATCTTGGTTCTCTCTCCTCGTTGGCACCGGAAGGCGGAATGCCAACCGGAGAGCTCACCGTACGGCGCCGGAAGCCATCTTGCCCGTCGAATCCGAACAGGCGCAGGCCCGCGGTATGTGGGCTCCCCACAATCGGTGCTGCCGAGGCGGTGACATAGGATGAATCGTTGTGGAGTTCGAATGGGGGCCTGCACAATCACCCTCGGCGAGCCGGCTGTGGCTCGAGGTCATGCCGCCCCTCGCCGCGACCCTGCGGGAACGCGCCTTTCCCTTATCGGTGGAGATGGAGAAGGCGATCAGCGCCGAGATCCCGGACCTCGCGACCGACCCTGACGGCGTGGAGTCAAACCGAGCCAGCTCCGAGGCCAACCTCCGCCTGGTCGCGGACCTGCTGGAGCGTGGGGCCGATCCCCGTCTCGTCGAGTTGCCCGCCCCGACAGTTCGTTACGCGGAGGGAGGGGCTCACCAGAACACTCCGATAAGCGGGCTCGTCCGCGCGATGCGCGTCGGGCACGAGTGCGTCTGGCACCAGATCGTCGCCATTCTCCGCGAGCAGATCGATGACCCGGACAGGTTCGCGGCGGGGGTGGAGCTGATCTCGGCCTGGCTCTTCACCTTCGTCGATGTGGTCACCGGCCTCGGAGAGGAGGCCTATGCCCGGGAGCGCGACCGTTGGGTGCGAAGTGCGGCGGCGTCTCGAGCCGAGACGATCACGGCGATCCTCGAGCGCACGCCCACGGATGTCGACGCAGCGTCGCGACGCCTCGGCTACGGATTGGAACGCTCCCATCTGGCCCTGGTGGCGTGGTCCGATGGAGCCGAGGAGGGGCAGGACCCGGTCGGCACCCTCGAAGAGGCACTGCGAGAGGAAGCCCGCAGCGCCGGAGTCGAGAATCCCTTGATCCACCCGCTTGGCCTCCTCGCCGTCGCAGGATGGCTTGGCGGATGGGTGCCGAGTGAGGAGGCACCAGGCTCCGGCTTCGCGCCCCATGCCGGTGAAGAGGCGGTGATCCGACTGGCGACCGGAACCCCTGGGGACGGCATCGCCGGGTTCGCGCGCAGCCACGACGAGGCGATGCACGCCAGGCGCGTCGCGATCATGGCCGGACGCCCCGCAGGCAGCGTTACGAGGTATTCCGAAGTTGCGCTGACGGCCATGGCCACGACTGACCTCGATCAGGCCCATGCATTCGTGAGTGCCCACCTGGGCGATCTCTTGGGCCCCGACGCCACGTCTACCCGGCTCATCGAGACGCTGGCCGCGTTTCTCGACGAGGGGGCAAGCCACGGCCGGTCAGCCAATCGCCTCGGAGTCCACGAGAACACCGTCCGGTACCGGGTCCGACAGGCCGAGGACATCCTCGGCCGGCCGATCGGCCCGGGCGAGCTCGACCTTCGGGTCGCGCTCAAGCTCGTCGAAGGAGGCGCCATCGTCGGCGGCGAGTAGCTACGCCTCCGCCCGGATCTCGCGTTCCTCATCAGACCTCTCGAGACGGTCGGATATCGAGGTCAGCCTCAGTCAATGACCGGTCGGCGATCTCATCGATCATCTGCTCGACGCGCCGTTCGGACATGGACTTCGTCAAGACAGAGGGGGCCCTGCGGAGCACTTCGAACTCTCGTTCGAGGCTCGACACTCGCTCCACGAGCTGATCCGGCTGACTGACGCTGCTGCTGCTCATCGCAATTCAAGGTACACCCACGCCGTCCCCTTCGTCCCCAGCCGGCGAGTGAGCCGCCCGCCTGCTGCGCTCCGCCCTACGGGCTTCGCTTCGCAGGCGGGTTTAGGTCGCCTTGGGTGGATCCTTTTCAACCGTTGGAAGTGGTCCACTTTTCGATCGTGCTTGACACCTTGGTCTTTGAGGGCGCCGTACGTTGTGGGGCAGATTGCGGAAGGGAATGGCCTTGAGCCGGCACTCTCGCAAGTAGCGTGGAAGAAGAAGACCCGAGCGCTCCTCCGGCATCAGCGCGGCGGTTCGACCACCTCCGCCGCCACCCCACTAGCTACGCTCATGAACCATGGGAAGCAAGGCTCGGGCTCCACGAACAGGCGCATTCCCGTGGCTTGCCGCGGCGGCTTCGTTCCTGTTCGCCTGCGAGCTCGAGGGCGCTTGACGTTGTCGATGGATTCGCCCGCCATTCGCACCGAGTCGCTTTCGAAGGACTACGGCGAGGGCAATGGCCTGTTCGGCCTGGATCTCGAAATTCACACCGGCGAGATCTTTGGCTTTCTCGGCCCGAACGGCGCCGGCAAGTCCACAACCATGCGGCTGCTCCTGGACCAGATCCGCCCGACCTCGGGCTCTGCGACCGTGCTCGGCCTCGACAGCCGCACCGGGAGCCTGGAGATCAGACGGCGCGTGGGATTTCTTCCCGGCGACTTCTCCCTCTATCCGCGGCTCAATGGCAACGCCCTTCTGGACCACCTCTCCGAAATCCGCGGTGGGGTCGATCGCCGGCTCCGCGACGACCTCGCTGAGCGATTCGGAGCGCAGCTCGACCGTCCGGTGCGCGAACTCTCTACGGGCAACCGCCAGAAGATCGGGCTGATCCAGGCGTTCATGCACGATCCCGAGCTGCTGATCCTGGACGAGCCGATCGCCGGCCTCGACCCGCTCGTCCAGCAGAGCTTCCACTCCCTGCTCGCCGAGGTCGCCTCGGAGGGGCGAACCGTCTTCCTCTCTTCCCACACCCTCTCCGAGGTCGAGCGGGTCGCGCATCGCGTCGCCATCCTGCGACACGGCAAGCTCGTTGTTGTCGACACGGTGGAGAGCCTGCGTGCGGTTGCGGTACAGCGTCTCGAGATCGAGTTCGCCGGCGACGGTCCCGGACTAGCGGACCTGCGTGACCTGCCAGGCGTCCGCGAGGCGACCCACGAGGGGACGCACCTGGTCGTCGCCTTCGAGGGTTCGGCAGACCCGATCGTCAAGGCGATCGCGGGACATGATGTCCGGTCGATCAGGAGCCGCGACGATGCTCTCGAGGAGATCTTCCTCAACTACTACCGGGAGGGCTCGCGCCCGTGAGCATTCCCACCTTCAAGATGGCCGTGAGATTGCGATTGATCTCGACCGCCCTGGCCATGGCCGGCATGTTCGCCGCGATCCTGATGGTCGGCGCTCTCTTCCCGGCGGTCGGAGGATCGATCGGCAAGCTGGACCTTCCGAAGGGGGTAACCGACCTCCTCGGCGGTGCCGACTACGGAAACCTCCGAGGGTGGATGAGAAGTGAGATCGGGGCCGTCTACGGGCCTTTGGTGATCGCGGCGACCGGTATCGCTGCGGCGTCGGGGTCACTTGCCGGGGAAGAGGAGTCAAGGATTCTGGGCGTGGTTCTGGCGCATCCGGTCAAGCGCTCCCGCCTGGTCCTCGCGAAGGGCGCGGCCGTCGCGGTTGACGTTCTCCTGGTGGCACTGGGCACGCTCGTCGGCCTGATCGCAGGAGTCGCGGCGGGTGGCGGCGGCATCGCGCTGGGTGACCTCATCGCCCTGTCTATCCA
>JBBSQE010000013.1:0-27896 GCA_038258095.1 Solirubrobacterales bacterium
GGGGCGGCGGCGCGCGCCCCCCCGCCCCCGGGGCGGCGGGGCCCGCGCGCGCCGCGGCGGGCCCCCCCCGACGTCGAGATTCGCGGCGGGGACTCGAAGTTCCACCTCCGCACACTTGCGGCCGACGACTTCCCCCGCTTCCCAGAGCCCGAGGGCGACCCGGTGACGATTCCCTCGCAGGCGCTCGTCGAGACCGTCGATGTGGTTGCGCGGGCCGCCTCTCGGGACGATATGCGGCCAGTGCTGACCGGCGTGATGGTCACCGCCGAGGGCAACGAGATGACCATGGTGGCGACCGACTCCTACCGGCTGAGCGTCAAGCGGACGGAGGTCGAGGGAGGGATCCAGGGAGGGTCGCTCGAGGCGAACATTCCTGCTCGCGCCCTGCGTGAGCTGGGGCGGATCCTGATCGCGGAGGCCGCCGAGAAGGTGGAGGTCTCTCTGATGCGCAACCAGGCGATCTTCAAAGCCGGCAACTCGGTGCTGAACACGCGGCTGATCGAGGGCCAGTTCCCGAACTACCGCCAGCTCCTTCCGGAGACCTACGAGCACGACGTCCGGCTCCCCCGCGAGGAACTCTTTGACGTCGCGCGGCGCATCAGCCAGATGGCTCAGCGAAACGCGCCGCTGCGGTTCGCCCTCGCCCCCGGAGAGCTGACGATCGCCGCCGAGACCCCCGAAGTGGGTGACGCGAGCGAGTCGATGCCGGCGTCCTTCGAGGGAGAGCCGTTCGAGATCGGGTTCAACCCGGACTTCGTGAAGGAGGGGATCGACTCGGTCGAGGGCGAGGACATCCTCCTTCGTCTGATTTCGCCGCTGCGGCCCGGACTCCTGCAGGCGCCCGGCTCCGATGACTTTCGCTACCTCGTGATGCCGATCCGTCTCAACGTTTAGTGGGCGCGCCGCCGTGCTGGTCAGCTCCGTCGAGGCGCGTCCGGTCAGGAGCCTCGCGGACCTGCGGGTCGGCCTCGACCCGGGCATAACCAGCATCCTCGGCCTCAACGGCACCGGGAAGACCAACCTCCTGGAGGCGCTCTACTTCGCCCTGACGGGCCGGTCCTTCCGCACGTCCGATCGCCGCGAGTTGATCCCGTTCGGAGAGTCGCTGGCCCGGGCGGAGGCGACGGTCGAGGTCCCCGGCGACCGTGCCCACGTCCTGCTCGCCGCGATCAGCCGCACCGAGGGACGTCGCCACCTCCTCGACGGCGAGCCGCTGCGCGGCCCCGGCGCGACCGGCCGTCGGCCGCGGATCGCGGTCTTCTCGCCGGATCGCCTGGCACTGGTCAAGGGCCCGCCCGCCCAACGGCGCGCCCACATCGACGGGTTCATCGCCGCACGGTGGCCGACCCGCGTCGAGCTGCGGCAGCGCTTCGGCCAGGCGCTTGCCCAGCGGAACGCGATGCTGAGCCGGGTTGCGGCTGGGCACGTCGGAGCCGACTCGCTCGAGACGTGGGACCACACGCTCGCTGACGCAGCGATGCCCCTTATCGAGGCGCGAGCGGATGCGGCCGCCGATCTGGCTGGGCCGTTCGCGACCGCCGCGGCTGATCTCGGCCTCGGGGGGAACGTCGTCCTGGAGTACCGACCGCGCGCCGACGTCCAGGACGCCGCCGAGCTTCGCGCCGGTCTGGCGGAGCGCCGCGATGCCGACCTGCGGCTGGGCCGGACATCATGGGGCCCCCAACTCGACGAGATCACTCTCCAGCGCGACGGCCGGGCGCTGCGGCGCTACGGCTCACAGGGAGAGCAACGGACAGCGCTCCTTGCGCTCCTCTTCGCCGAGCGTGAGTCCCTGGAGGTGGCCAACGAGACACCGCCGCTGCTCTTGCTCGATGACGTGATGAGCGAGCTCGACCCCGAGCGGCGAACCCACCTGGTGGCTCGCCTCGGCGCAAGCGGGCAGACGCTGATCACCGCTGCCGACGAGGCGGCGCTTCCGGACGCCGCCCGCGAGCGCGTGGTCGAGATGCCGTCGGGCCGGGCCCGAGGCCTGGCGCGGGTGGCCTGAGTGGGGCGCCGGGCACCGCGACCGGCCGCCGCCGCATTCAGCCGGGTCCGGAAGTCCCTGGCCCCGTTGACCCCGCTGGGCCTGGCGCAGGCGCAGTGGTCGGAGATCGTGGGCACCGGAATCGCGGCTGCCGCAACCCCCGTGGCGGAGCGCCGCGGGGAGCTGGTCGTCCGCTGCGAGAGCTCGGTCTGGGCGCAGGAGCTCGACCTGATGGCCCCCTCGATCCTCGCGAAGCTGAACGAGGCGATCGGCACCGAGGCGTTGACGGGGCTGCGGTTCGAGGTGGGCGAACGGCATGCCGGTTGACGACGAACGACCCCCACGGACTGGGAGCCGCGCGTCCCGCACGCTTCCGGGCAGGCTTGCCGATGTGAAACGGGAACATGCGGGCCCTGGCTGTTCAGCCAGCAAGGAGGTCGCCGCTGTGACGGTTCCGTGTGCATTTTTGACCAGATTTGCAGGGAAATAGCCCGCTTGCGGCACCTTTTCGGACCATCGTGACTGGTATCCTTATGTCAACCTCTGCCCGACGCCCGGATCCCCATCAAGACCAGCCTGCTGAGCCCCGATGGGGCTGTGAATTCAAGCGGTGAAAAGGAAGGAACTGATTGCCTGAGAAGAAGACGTCCGCAGCGAAGTCGAATGGTGGCGAAAAGACCTCCGCCTCCTACGGCGCGAAGGACATCACGGTGCTGGAGGGCCTCGAGGCCGTCCGCAAGCGCCCGGGCATGTACATCGGCTCCACGGGGCACAGGGGGCTTCATCACCTCGTCTACGAGGTCGTCGACAACTCCGTCGACGAGGCGCTCGCCGGTCACTGCGACGAGGTCACCGTCACCCTCCACCCGGACAACGCCTGCACGGTCACCGACAACGGCCGCGGCATCCCGGTCGACACGATGCCCAAGGAGAACCGCTCCGCCGCGGAGGTCGTCCTCACGGTCCTGCATGCCGGCGGGAAGTTCGGCGACGGCGGCGGCTACAAGGTCTCCGGCGGGCTGCACGGCGTCGGGGTCTCGGTCGTCAACGCGCTCTCAGAGCGCCTGCACCTGAGGATCACCCGCGACGGCAACGTCTGGAACCAGGATTACGAGCGCGGCATCCCGCAGGCGCCTCTCGCGAAGGGCGAGGCCTCGAAGAGCCACGGCACCTCCATCACCTTCCTCCCAGATCTCGAGATCTTCGAGGACGGGGACTTCGACTTCGAGACGCTGGCCGAGCGGCTGCGTGAGACGGCGTTCCTCACCCGCGGCCTGAAGATCTCCCTGATCGACGAGCGCGGCGAGACCAACGAGGTCACCTTCAAGTACGACGGAGGGATCGAGGACTTCGTCCGTCACCTGAACGATCTCAAGGACGATCTCCACCGCAAGATCATCTACTTCGAGAGCGAAGGCGACGAGGGCGCCGTCGAGGTGGCGATGCAGTGGAACACCTCCTACCAGGAATCGATCTTCAGCTTCGCCAACAACATCAACACCCACGAGGGCGGCACGCACCTCTCGGGGTTCCGCTCGGCGCTGACGAGGACCCTCAACGCCTACGGCCGCGGCAAGGGCCTGCTGAAGGAGAAGGACCCGAACCTCTCCGGCGAGGACGTCCGCGAGGGCCTGACCGCGGTCATCTCCGTGAAGCTCCACGACCCGCAGTTCGAGGGGCAGACGAAGACGAAGCTCGGCAACCCGCCGATCGAGGCCTTGGTCCAGACCGCGGTGAACCGCAAGCTCGGTGAGTTCATGGAGGAGAACCCGGGCGAGGCCAAGCGGATCATCATCAAGGCCGTCGAGGCCTCACGGGCCCGGGACGCCGCCCGCAAGGCCCGCGACCTGACCCGCCGCAAGTCGGTGCTCGAGAACTCGACCCTCCCGGGCAAGCTCGCCGACTGCACGGTGAAGGACCCGAGCCTCGCCGAGATCTTCGTCGTCGAGGGTGACTCCGCCGGCGGCTCCGCGAAGCAGGCCCGCGACCGCTCCACCCAGGCCGTGCTGCCGCTGCGCGGAAAGATCATCAACGTCGAGAAGAGCCGGATCGACAAGGTTCTCGCCAACAACGAGATCCAGGCCCTGATCACGGCGATCGGAACCGGCGTCCACGAGGAATTCAACATCGAGGATGCGAGGTACCACAAGATCGTGATGGCGAGCGTCGACGGGCAGGAGGATGCGCTGATCCGTGACGACCAGGGCACACGCCTCGTCAAGGTCGGCCCCTACATCGACGCGCTCCTCTCCCGCCACGGCCGGGATGTCGACGGATACACCAAGGTCGTCGGTGAGGATCTGGGCGACGTTGCCTGCTTCGACACCGACACCGGCGAGGTCCGCTTCAAGCCCGCCAAAGGCGTGATACGCCATCCGGTCGACGAGCCTCTCTTCGAGGTCAAGACCGCATACGGCCGCGAGGCTCGGGTCACCGGCAGCCACAGCGTCTTCGTCCACGAGGACGGAGAGGTGAAGACCAAGCGCGGCCTGGATCTCCGCGAGGGGGATCACCTGATCATCCCGCGCCGGATCCCTCTGCCCGAGACAGCACCCGTGCGCCTCGACCTCCTCCGCCTGCTCCACGGAAAGGCCGAGGCCAGGGATGCCGTCTGGCTGCACGGCCGTGCCGTCGAGCGTTGGTATCGCAGGGCCGTGCGCGCGGAGCACGCGTCGAATGACCAGATGATCGCCCCGAGGGTTGACGCCCCCGCCGAGGTTCGCGCCCACCTGAGCAAGCTGCGGAAGTCATCGGGGGTCCGGAACCGGGAGCTGTGCGAGCGAGTGGGGATCAAGCAGCCCGTCACGTTCTACGGCTGGGAGAAGGGGACCGCGAGGCCGACCCTTCCTCACTGGCGCCGCTATGTGGAGGCTGTCGGCGAGGACCCGGATCGGCTGATCCGCCGGGGCCGCGTCAGGGTCAGGCCGAGCTCGCTTGACCGCGGCTGGCAGACGCAGGACCGCGATGTGCCGCGGAACCGGGTTCGCAGCTACGTGAAGCTCTCCGAGCTGTCCGCGCCAGACCTCGACTGGTTCGACACCCAGGACGACGTGGAGCTGGCGCCGCACCACCACCGCGACCGCAGCATCCCTCGCTACCTCGAAGTCGGGCCGGCGCTGATGAAGCTCCTCGGCTTCTACCTGGCCGAGGGGTCGACCAGTCCCAGGAGCGGCATCCGTTTCGCGATCGGCAACCGAAACGAGGCCTACCGCGCCGAGATGACAGCAGCGCTCGAGGAGATCTTCGAACGGCCGGCATCCAACTACCCCGCCGGGACACGTGTCGGCGAGCTGCGGATCGTGAACCGGATCGCCGCCCTCGCCTGGGGTGAGCTCTTCGGATTCGCCGGGGCGACGTCGCCAACCAAGCGCATCCCGGACCTGATTTTCGGAGTCAGCGAGGAGCTGAGGCTCGAGTTCCTGCGCGGGTACTTCATGGGCGACGGGACACTCAGCGAGCAGAATGCCAAGTTCGCGACCACCTCGAAGGACCTGGCCAGCGGCCTCCAGTACCTGCTCGGCTCGTTCGGGATCGTGGCATCGGCCAGCAAGTCGCCATCCGCTGGGACGACAACCGTGATCAACGGCGGCGAGGCGACCCATCGCCACGATTGCTGGAGCGTCTCGGTCTGCCGGCGAGAGGACCTCGAGCAACTGTCGATGGTCTGGGCCGACCACACGAGCGCGCTGCGGATGCAGAGGCGGCTCGCCACCAAGCGGAGCCCCCATCCGGCCAGGCACACCGAGGTGGGCAGGGATCTGCTGGCGGTGCCGATCCGCTCGGTCCGCCGGGTCGAGTCCACCGACCGCAACGTCTACGACTTCTCGGTCCAGGACGACGAGAACTTCATCGCGGGGTTCGGCGGGACGGCACAGCACAACACGGACGCGGATGTGGACGGCGCCCACATCCGCACGCTGGTTCTCACCTTCCTCTATCGCCAGATGCCGCAGCTGATCGACGCCGGCTACGTCTACATCGCCAAGCCTCCGCTATACCGCGTCAAGCAGGGCAATCAGGAGACCTATCTCGAGCGCGAGTCCGAGCTTGAGGAGCTGCTCCTTCGCGACAAGCTCGAGGACTTCGAGGTCGAGGACGCCAACGGTGAGTCGATGAAGCTGACGAGCGCCCGCTGGCAGAGCTACATCCGCCGCGCCAAAGAATACGAGGGATGGGGCGCATCCCTCCAGGCTGACTTCGGTGCCGAGCTGGTCCGGTTCCTCGAGGAGTCCCAGCTCCTCGACGAGGGCGCGACCACGGTCGCCGAGGCAAAGAAGGTGCTGAACCGCAAGGCCCTCGAGTCGGAGCCGTTCGACACGACCATCCTCGAGGAGTCGAAGGACTTCCTCGTCGTCAAGGCGATCGTGCGCCGCGACGGGCTCGCGCGCACGCACCGGCTGCCGAAGGAGCTCTTCGAGCACCACGATTTCCGCAAGTTCACAGAGGTGCACGGTGCGCTGCTGAAGCAGATCGGCCGCCCGCCGTTCACGGTGCGCTACAACGGCAGGACGAACGTGGCCCTCTCCTTCGAGGACCTGCGACGGGCTGTTTTGGAGCTGGCTCGCCACGGCGTCCAGATGACCCGCTTCAAGGGCCTCGGCGAGATGAACGCCGACGCGCTTCGCGAGACGACGATGGACCCGGCCAGCAGGACGCTGGCACGGGTGACCCTGGACGATGCGACGGCCGCGGATCTGATCTTCTCGATGTTGATGGGGGACAAGGTGGAGCCACGACGCAAGTTCATCGAGGATCACGCGAAGGAGGTCGGCAACCTTGATGTCTAGGACGACGACCGGCAGGGGGCGCAACTAGATGGCACTCGAAGCACTGACAGGCAAGATCGAGGACCGCGCTCTCGAGAAAGAGATGCGCTCGTCCTACCTTGATTACGCAATGAGCGTGATCGTCGGTCGCGCGCTCCCCGATGTGCGGGACGGCCTCAAACCCGTCCATCGCCGCGTCCTCTACGCGATGCACGACGTCGGCCTGCAGCCGACCCGTCCGTACCGCAAGTGCGCGTTCATCGTCGGCGAAGTGATGGGCAAGTACCACCCGCACGGCGACTCGGCGATCTACGACACGCTCGTCCGCATGGCGCAGGACTTCTCCCTGCGCTACCTGCTGGTCGATGGCCAGGGCAACTTCGGCTCGATCGACGACGATCCAGCGGCCGCCATGAGGTACACCGAGGCGCGCCTCGGTCGCCTCGCCACCGAGCTGCTTCGCGACATCGACGCGGACACCGTCGACTTCGGGCCCAACTACGATGAGTCCACTCAGGAGCCGCTGATCCTGCCGGCTCGGTTCCCGAACCTCCTGGTCAACGGGACATCGGGGATCGCGGTCGGCATGGCTACGAACATCCCGCCGCACAACCTGACTGAGGTCGGGAACGCCGTCGCGGCCTACATCGACGACCCGGAGATCGATCTCCCCGGCCTGATGGAACACATCAAGGGGCCGGACTTCCCCGGTGGCGGCATCATGAGCCGCGAGGGGATCCGCGAGGCGTACGCGGGCGGTCGTGGCAGCGTCAAGATCCGCGCCCGCGCCCACGTCGAGCCCCTGAAGGGCGGCAAGGACGCGATCATCGTCACCGAGCTTCCGTTCATGGTCAAGAAGGGCGGGGAGGGCGGCCTGATTACGAAGATCGCCGACCTCGTGCGCGAGAAGAAGCTCGAGGGGATCTCCGACCTGCGCGACGAGTCAGACCGCAGCGGCATGCGTCTCGTGATCGAGCTGAAGCGCGGCGGCCACCCGGCCAAGGTCGTGCTGAACAACCTCTACAAGAAGACGACGATGCAGACCACGTTCGGCATGAACATGGTCGCTCTCGTCGACGGCGTCCCGAAGACGCTCGGGCTTTGGTCTCTGATCCACCACTACGTCGACCATCAGCGCGAGGTGGTCACCCGCCGGACCCAGTACGAGCTGCGGCGCGCCGAGGCGCGGGCGCACATCCTCGAAGGGCTGCTGGTCGCCCTCGACAATCTCGACGCGGTGATCAAGCTGATCCGCGGCTCCAACGACCCGGATGCCGCCCGGGAGGGGCTGATCAAGCAGTTCGACCTCTCCGACCTCCAGGCGCGGGCGATCCTCGACATGCGCCTGCAGCGCCTGACCGCGCTCGAGGCCGACAAGGTGCGGGCCGAGCACGCCGACCTGATGGAGCGGATCGGGGAGCTGCGGGCGATCCTCGGCGACGAGGCGAGGGTCCTCAGCATCGTCAAGGACGAGCTCGCCGAGATCGTCACGACCTACGGCGACGAACGGCGCACCGAGCTTGGTCACTTCGAGGGCGACGTCGGGATCGAGGACATGATCGCCGACCAGCAGATGGTCATCTCGCTGACGGCGTCCGGCTACGTGAAGCGGCTGCCCCTCGCCACCTATCGCCAGCAGCACCGCGGTGGCGTCGGCGTGATGGGGATGAACATGAAGGAGGACGACTACATCGAGCACCTCCACATTTGCTCGACCCACGACGTCCTCCTGTTCTTCACGAACAAGGGCAAGGTCTACCGCCTCAAGGTCTACGAGCTGCCGGAGGGCTCGCGCACGGCCAAGGGCAGCGCGCTGGTCAATCTCCTGCCGCTGCGCGATGACGAGAAGGTCATGGCCGTGATCCCCACCCGGGACTTCAAGGAGGACCGCTACCTGGTTTTCGCCTCCGCGCAGGGCCAAATCAAGAAGACCGAGTTCCTCGCCTACAACACGCCGATCAAGGCGGACGGCATCATCGCGATCAAGATCCGCGATAACGACGAGCTGGTCCAGGTTCGCATGACCTCGGGCGAGGAGGACATCCTCATGGTCTCCCACTCCGGCCACGCATCGCGCTTCTCGGAGAAGCTGGTCCGCTCGATGGGCCGGAGCACCAGCGGCATCAAGGGAATGAACGTCAGCGGCAAGGATAACCGGGTCCTGGCGATGGACATCGCCCGCGACGACACGGAGCTCTTCGTCGTCACTGAGAACGGCTACGGCAAGCGCACGCCGGTGTCCGAGTACCCTGTCAAGGGCCGCGGCACGAAGGGCGTGCTGACCGCGAAGCTGACCGAGCGCAAGGGCGGCCTCGCCGGGGCCCTGATCGTCCGGGAGCACCAGGACCTCCTGTTCATCTCCCAGAACGGCATGGTCCAGCGCACGCCGGCCAGCGGCATCTCACTGATGGGCCGACCGACGCAGGGCGTCAAGGTGATGAACATCAAGGACGACGACCGAGTGTCGGCCGTTGCGCTGGTGGTCGAGTCGAGCGCGCCGGAGGCCGACGGCCCGCCCCCGGAGGAGCTCCCTGGGAACGGGGCGGGCCCGGCTGCCGAGGACGGGTCCTCTCCTGACGCGGGCAACGGCGCTTCGCCTCCCGCGGAGTAGGGTGTTCGAAGCGTCCGTGGGGGCTCGGGCCATCGGCCGACCCGAGGGGCTGCGCCAACATAGGATCGGCCCATGGAGAACCTTCGCGGACGTAACGCACTGCTGACCGGGGCCGCCGGCGGACTCGGGGGGTACATCGCTCGAGCCCTTGCGGCCGAGGGCGTCAACCTGGTCCTTTCGGACCTGCCTTCGGCCGATCTCGATCCCCTCGCCGCCGAGCTCGAGGGTTCGGGAGTCGAAATCACCAAGGTCCCCACCGATCTCAGCGACCCCAAAGAGAGGAAGGGATTCTTCAACCGCGCGGAGCAGTCGATCGGGCCGATCGACATCCTCGTCAACAACGCGGGCCTCGAGTTCGGCGGCGAGTTCGTCGAGGCGGACCCGGATGAGGTCGAGCTGATCACTGCAGTGAACCTGACGGCCGTCATGGAGCTGACGCGCCAGGCGCTGCCGGCGATGCTCGAGCGCCGCACCGGCCACGTGGTCAATATCGCATCGATGGCCGGTAAGGCCCCGGCCCCGTTCCTCGCCACTTACGTGGCGACCAAGCACGGCGTGGTCGGCTTCACGCACTCCCTGCGTGCCGAGATGGGCTCGAAACCGATCGGCTTCTCGGCGATCTGCCCGACCTTCATCACCCGCGTCGGGATGTACGGGCGCGTCGAGCACCTGGTGCCGAACCCGCCGCCCGAGATGGCGACGCGGCCTCCCGAGGCAGTCGGCGCCGCGGTCGTGAAGGCCATCACGGATAACAAGGCCGAGATCAAGGTCGCCGATCCGGTGACCGGCGCCGTCGCGGGCCTGTATGCGTCCGCCCCCGGATTCGTCGCCGGCGTGCTCAGCCGCCGCAAGGACGCCCGGGAGTTCGCCCGGCGCTTCGCCGAGGCCCGGGAGGGCCTCGAGGAGCCCTGACCCCGGCCGCGCGGCCAAGGGGATCGGGAATCTCCGGCGATCGGAATCGGTCGTCTGGGCCCGACTGCGCCGTGTGATTCAATCGTGCGACCAGAGAAAGGAGGTGGTCCTAACGTGAGTCACATGCTTCGAGGGACACTGGAGGTGTCGGGCCGCTAGGCGCCGCACTGTTTGCCGCCCGGCGGAATCCAACCCGGGCACCGGCGAGCGACCGGATGTCGGAGCTAGTCCCACCCGGCAGTAGCTCCCAAGCTCGCTTCCTGCACCTCGAGAGGGTCGCCTTCGGGCGGCCCTCTCGCTTTTCCACCCCGGGGCCGACCGGGGTGTGTCGGAGGTCAGCGGCCCTTTAGGCAGCCAACGGCAGGTATTGCTCCCAGGCCGGTGGAATCCTCGGGCTTGCGATCTGGATGAAGACGTTCGCGCCCGGTGCCTTGGGCGAGCTCTTCGGGTGCATCTGGATCTCTCGCGGGAGGCGATTGCCCTTGCGCCGGTTGCATGGCGCGCAGGAGGCGACGATGTTGTCCCATTCCGACTTGCCCCCTCGGCTGCGGGGGATCACGTGGTCCACGGTGAGGCCCGGCTTGTTCGACCCGCAGTACTGGCAGGTCCAGGAGTCCCGAGCAAGCACGGCCTTGCGGGTGATCTTGCGCCGGTGGGCGTCGCGCGGGATGCGTACGTAGGTGACGAGGCGGATGACGATTGGCCGGTCCATCTGCATCCGCTCTGAGCGCAAGGCCTTCGCCCCGTGCTCCAGGACCTCGGCCTTCTCCTTGAGGACCAGTACCGCAGCCCGCCGAACCGTCGTGACGTTGATCGGCTCATAGGTCGCGTTCAGCACCAGCACCCGGGGGGCCGAAGAGGGGCGCGCCGTGGCGTTCAGCACCGACGGGCCACCCTGCGTGGCTCGCACTCCCGCGACAGAAGCGACGCTGGGTGGCATGGTGCGCCGATTCTAGAGGGTGCGTCACGCGTCCAAGCGCACCTCGCGCGACAGGCCGGTCGGCTGTGCGCCACGTCCTGAGACTGCGAGCGAGCTTTAGGCCAGCCGGTAGGATCCGAGGACACGAACCGACTCGGCCTTACCGCGAAGGGCCTCGACCGATTCCGCGATCGCGGGGTCATCCACTCCGCCGTCGAGGTCGCAGAAGAACATGTAGCGGCCGAGCTCCTGGCGGCGTGGGCGCGACTCGATGCGCGTCAGGTTGATGCGGCGCTCGGAGAAGACCTGGAGCGCCTCGACGAGTGCGCCCGGGTGGTCCTCGCCCAACTCGGCGAAGACGAGGGCCGTCTTCCATGGCCCTTCGCCGCGTGTGGGAGAGCCGGCCGGCGCGATCCAGAGGAACCGGGTGACATTGCCCTCCTCGTCCGCCACGCCCTCCCGCAGGAGCTGGCAGCCGTAGAGCTCCGCGGCGGAGCGCGACCCGAGCGCGGCCCAGGACTGCTCAGACTCACTCACCCTCCGAACCGCCTCAGCGGTGCTCGGCGTCTCGACGACTCCGGCGGCCGGCAGCTCGGCGCGGACGAACCGCGCGCACTGGGCCAATGGCTGCGGGTGCGAGAGCACTGCGGTCACCTCGGCCAGCGGCACGTCCCGCCGTGCGATCAGGCTCGGCGCCACTGGATAGTCGAATTCACCGACGATCGCGACGCCCTTCGCCTCGTGGGCGAGGGTGTCCAGTGTGTGGCGCACCGATCCCTCGATCGAGTTCTCGACCGGCACCAGGGCAATCTCGGCCCCACCCTCCTCCACGGCGAGTATCGCTTCGCGGATCGTGGCCGTCCGAACCGCATCGAACCGCTCGTCTTCGCCCAGCGCTCCGTGCAAGGCATCCTCGGTGAACGTCCCCGCCGGACCCAGATAGGCGATCCGCGCCACTGCGTCTACTGGAACGTGACCGAGTAAGTGGCGGTGTTGTTCGTCGTGATCGACTCGCCGGGGACCGGCTTGACGGTCACCTCGAGCGTCACCTGCCCGCTTGGTGCCGGAGTCAGCGGGATCGTGACGCTCCCCGTGGAGCCGGCTGCGATCGTGTCGATCGACTGCGTCTGCTCCTGCCCCCCGTCGACGGTGACTGCCACCGTGACGTTGGACTCCTCAGATGCGCCCTGGTTCATCACCTGCACCTCGACCTCGGGCGCGTTCGATGCGGCGATCGTGATCGGCACGCTGGGCTCGAGCGTGTTGCCGTCCACGGAGGTGCTTACAAGGCCGGTCCCGTGCGGGCCGCCCGTGGTGGCGGTGGTCTCGCCCGAGATGGAGCCCAGGGCAGTGTCGAGGGTCGTCTGGTCCAGCCACTTGACTCCGTCGGGGAGGAACTGGCTGTCGGGAACGTCGGAGTCGGTGATCCCGTTGTTGGCCAGCACCTGGTTGATCGCGGGGGCCACGATCGCGTCGTAGTCGACGTCCGAGGCCAGCAGAGTCTGCATCTGGGTCGCGATGGCGGTGACCGCCTGTTCGCGCCCCTCCTGACCGAGTGCCTTCGGGAGCTGGGCGGAGATCTCGTTCATGGCGTTGGCGCGGAGCTCGTAGACGAGCTCGAGCGCGTTCTGCGCCGAGCTCATGTCACCGGGTGCGCTCAGCGCCTGCACGCGGGTGAGGTACCCGTCGACGGCGCCGCGCTGCGCCTTCACCTCTGTCTGGAAGTCGGATACCGAGAGCTTGCCCGGGTCTTCGAGGAGACCGAAGAAATTCGAGCTGGTCGTCTTGGTCTCGGTGACGATCTGCGAGACGTCGCGCGAGTAATCCTTGAGCTTGCGGTCGGCCCTGGCGTTCAGGCAGCCGCGAACGCCGAGCACGAGGAGAATCAGGATGAGCAACCCGACGCCGAGCGCGAGGCCGCGCCGCGCGACGATCTGCTGGCGCGGGGGCCGCCTCGGCGGCCGCTCACGGCGAGGTGGTCCGCCGGAAGCGGATTCGGATGACGGATCGGAGTTGAAGAATTTCAAGCGAATGCCTTCCTCTGGGCGGAAGGTGGGCGGAAAGTATGAACCCTGAGGCCCACTCTTCGCCAAGATCGCTCTCAAACCTTGCTCAGGTGCCTCGCCGAGGGGGAGGAGGGACGCCTCCCCCGCCGAAAGGGAATGCGTCGTGGTGGGTTCAACGGTCCTGGAGCGGTTCGAGGTCGAGCGCAAGCTGGGCCGTGGAGGCTTTGGCACCGTCTACCAGGCCTGGGACCGCCGCCTCGAGCGCGATGTCGCCGTGAAGGTGATCGACGCGGAGGGCGAAGCCGGCAGGCGAGTCCTCACCGAGGCACAGGCATCGGCGCGTCTCAACCACCCGGGCATCGTCACCCTCTACGAGCTCGGAGAGGCGGACGGCCAGGCGCTGCTGGTCAGCGAGCTGATCGAGGGCGACACGCTCCATCGCCTCACCGCAGACGGCGTCCTTTCGGACCGCGAGATCGCCCATGTCGGCGCCGACCTCTGCGAGGCTCTCGATCACGCCCACAACCGCGGCGTCATCCACCGCGACGTGAAGCCGCAGAACGTCCTCGTCACCGACCGTGATCCGCAGGCCAAGCTGATGGACTTCGGGATCGCCCGCGTCCTCGACAGCGCGGGTCTGACGGCCACCGGCGGTGTGGTCGGCACACTCGCGTACATGGCTCCCGAGCAGGCCGCCGGGGGCAGGGCCGGGGCCGAAGCCGACGTGTACTCGCTGGCCCTCACCCTCTACGAATGCTGGAGCGGCCACAACCCCCACGTCCGGCCGTCCCCGGTCGCGACGGCCAGGGTGATCGGGACGAGGCTGCCCTCGCTCGGACGACGCCGGCGCGATCTCCCGGCCGATCTGGTCGGGACGATCGATGCCTGCCTCGACCCCGACCCGCGCCGCCGCCCGGACCTCGAAGAGCTTGGCACTGTGATCGAGGCGTCCCTTGACGCTCTCGACCCGGAGTCCGCACCGCCGGCCCGCGGCGCCTTCGCCTGGCCCGCTCTCGAGCTCTCGGCGGCGACGGCCGGCAGGCTCGGAAATGCGGCGGTGATCAGCGGCCTGCTTCTCGCCACGCTCACCGCTGTCGGCGGCGTCGGCCCGTTCTGGGGGTACCTCCTCGTACCGGCGGCCGCAGCTCTGGCTCTTCTCTCACCCCGGCTGGGCTTCGTCTCCGCGGCGGCGGGCCTCGCCGCCTGGCTGGTGTCCGCGGGCCACCCGGGCGCTGCCCTGGCTCTCGCGCTCGTCTCCATCCCTCCGGCGTTACTGGTGCGCAACGGCTCGGCGGTCACGCTCCCCGCCGCCGCACCCGTTCTGGGCGCGTGCGGGCTGGGCCCGCTCTATCCGGCACTCGCCGGTTTTGTCCCCGGCATCCGCTCGCGGCTTCTGTTGACGGCCACCGGATACGTCTGGCTGGTCCTCGCCGAGATCGTGACTCGCCGTGACCTGCTGTTCGGCGCGACCACCCACCCATCCAAGGCCTGGGCAGACTCGACGGCCAACGCGCTCACCGAGGTCCTCATCCCGATGATCCTCAGCCCGGGCTTCCTCGGTGGACTGGCCCTCTGGATGTTGGCGGCGACGCTCGCCGGCATGCTCCTCACTCCGGTCCGCGCGTGGCGGCGGCGTCGGGCCGACCTCCAACTTCGCCGGCCTCTCGAGGAGCCGAGCGTGCGAGAGGAGCCGGTCGAGCTCGCCGACCGCCGTACGGCTCCCGGCCGAGCGCTTGCCGCCGGCGGGGGCCGTAGGGCGATGGTCTCGTAGGATTCAGGACTTCATCGTCCGCGCGAACCTCCGCGTCGCCGGCCCGACCAAAGGAACCCGCAGATCAGCGTTCTCCGCAACCTCGAAGCACGAATCGAAGGCCTCGTAGAAGGGGTCTTCAGTCGTGCCTTCAGCTCCGAGGTCCAGCCGGTCGAGCTCGCGCGGAAGCTCGCCAAGGAAATGGACTCCCACAAGACGGCCTCCGTCTCACGCACCTACGTGCCGAATGAGTACACGGTCTACCTCTCGACGGCGGACCGAGAGAAGCTCGAGGGCTACGAGCGCTCCCTCGAGCAGGAGCTTTCCGGATACCTGCTCGACCATGCGAAGCGCCGCGGCTACGACCTCCTGACCAGGCCCGCGGTCGGCTTCAACACCGACGAACGGCTGCGTCTCGGAGAGTTCGGGATCCAGACCCGCCTGGTGAAGCCCCCGGCGCGGGAGGGCGAGCAGCCGCGCCAGGGTGAGGAGGGCCACACGATGGTCTACTCGGCGGTGACCGAGCGCGACTCGGCCGAGCGCAACAGGCGCGAGCCGGCCGGGGCGCTGGTCAGCACTCGCGCGATCGTCTCGGTCGACGACCGGCGCTTCGTGCTTGACGGCCCCCGCGCGACGCTCGGGCGCTCGAAGGAGGCCGAGTGCGTCCTGCGTGACCCGAACGTCTCCCGCCGCCACGCCGAGCTGCGCCGCTCCGACACCGGGGACTGGCAGATCGTCGACCTCGGCTCGACCAACGGGATCAAGGTGAACGGCCGCCGGGTCTCGTCCTCGCGACTGCGCCCGGGCGACGAAGTGACCATCGGGACCACGAGCTTCGTCTTCGACATAGAGCAGTAATACAGCCCGATGGACTACGAGCCGATCTCGGTCGCACTCAAGTTCGGGTTCCTCGCCGTTCTCTATCTCTTCCTGCTCTTCATCGCGCGGAGCGCGATGAAGGACCTGCGCCGTACCACCGCCCCGGCGCCGGACGGGACCGGCTTCCACCGGGTTCAGCCGAGAGTCGAGGGCTCAGGCACCGGGGACGGCTGGCTGATCGTCGAGGCGGGCGGCGGCCTGCGGGAGGGCGACCGGTTCGATCTCTTCGGAGGTCTGTCGATCGGGAGGTCGGCCGATGCCGACGTTCGCATCGACGACCGTTATGCCTCCGGACTGCACGCGAGGATCTACTCTCGCGACGGCCACTTCTACCTGGAGGACATGAACTCGACCAACGGGACATTGCTGAACGACGCCTCGGTGCGCGCTGACGAGGAGCTGATGCCCGGAGACCGGGTGCGGATCGGCGACACCCAGTTCCGCTTCGACCTCGAGGACGAAGGGTGAACGGGGGCGCAGGATGCTGCGGATAGGCGAGCACGCGTTCCGCAGCGACACCGGTCGCCAGCGCAGCGCGAACGAGGACTCCTACTACGCCCGCGCGCCGGTCTTCGTGGTGGCCGACGGCATGGGTGGAGCCCAGGCGGGCGAGGTGGCGTCGAAGACCGCGGCCGACGCCTTCAACCGGGAGCTCCCGGCCGGCCGGCCCGAGCCGATCCTCCGCCAGCTGATCGAGCAGGCGAACCGCGAGATCCACGAGCTCGCCCGGCGCGACACGTCTCTCGCCGGGATGGGGACGACGATCACGGCGGCGATCGTCGACGCTGAGGACGAGGACGTGGTCATCGGCCACGTCGGGGACAGCCGCGCCTACCGGATGCGCGCCGGCCGTCTCGAGCGACTGACCCGCGACCACTCTCTCGTCGAGGAGATGAGGCGCAAGGGCCAGATCACGGACGAACAGGCCGAGGATCATCCGCAGCGCTCGATCATCACCCGCGCCCTCGGCCCGGAGCCCGAGGTGGTGGTCGATGTCCAGACCGTTCCCGCACTCCCCGGCGACCTCTTCGTGCTCTGCTCGGACGGGCTGACCACGATGGTCGGAGAGACGCGGATCGCCCAAATCCTCGCCGGCGCTGGATCGATGGATGACGCGGTGCGCAGCCTGATCGACGAAGCCAACCGGGCGGGCGGGCGCGACAACATCACAGCCATCGCCTTCCGCCTCGAGGACGCGGCCACTCCCGCCGGCACTCCCGCCCCTCCTGTCACACCCCCGCCTCCGGTGGAGGAGCCGCCGCCCTCCCACGCGACGCTGGTCGGCCCCTCCGCTGCCCGCGAAGGCTTCACGGCCGAGGAGGTGCGCCGCCGTGCCACCGCCGCACGCGCCGCCGATCGCCCCCCGCGGCGGGGCAGGCTCGCTCGCCGTGCGGTGAAGACCCTCGCCGTTGCAGCCCTCCTGGCGGCGATCGTGCTCGGAGCGAGATACGGCATCCGGCAGGTTTGGTTTCTCGGGACCGACGACAGCGGGCGGGCGGCCCTCTACCGCGGCCTTCCCTATGACCTCCCATTCGGCATCAAGCTCTACGACGAGCGCTACGCGACGGTCATCCAGACCAGCTCTCTCGCCCCGCGCCGGCAGAGCTCCGTCACCGGTCACGATCTCCGCGGCCACGACGACGCCGTCTCGCTGATCGCTGATCTCGAGCGCAGCCAGGGCATCGGGCGCCCATCGACGCCCGGAACGCTGACGAAGACGGGGGCGACCGGTGCCACGGGAGCCAGCGGGGCGACCGGTCCGCGGGGATCCACGGGGCCGGCCCG
The DNA here is from genome assembly GCA_038258095.1 of Solirubrobacterales bacterium. Classification (GTDB taxonomy): domain Bacteria; phylum Actinomycetota; class Thermoleophilia; order Solirubrobacterales; family 70-9; genus JBBSQE01. The sequence goes on from JBBSQE010000013.1 coordinate 17,616, forward strand.
AAACACCGGATCGACCGGGCCGACCGGCACGCGCCGGCCAGGCGCCGGCGGCAACGCTGCCGGTGGGGCGGGGCAGAAAGGCGGCAACTGATGTCGGCGAGAAACCGCGAGCTCGTCGCGCTGTTCCCGGTGGCCCTGCTCCTGACCGCCGGTTTCACGGCCGTCTTCGCCCAGGAGAACGCCCAGCTCGGCAACCTCAGCCTCATCTACGGGGCCTATTTCCTCGCCATCTGCTTCGCGACCCATCTCTTCCTGCGCATCAAGCTGCCGAACGCGGACCCCTACCTGTTCCCCCTGGTCGCCCTGCTCACGGCCTTTGGGCTGGTGATGATCTACCGGATCGACGACACCCTGGCCCGCGACCAGGCCAACTGGTTCGTCCTGGGCCTTGTCCTCTTCGTGTGCACGATCCAGTTCCTCCGCGACTACGACGTGCTCGAGCGCTACCGGTACACGATCGCTGCGATCGGGCTCGGCCTGCTTGTCGCGCCCCGGGTGCCGGGGATCGGCGAGCAGGTCAACGGGGCCTACCTGGGAGTGAAGCTCGGCCCGATCGCCTTCCAGCCGGCCGAGTTCTCGAAGATCTGCATCGTCATCTTCCTGGCGAGCTACCTGCGTGAGCACCGCGAGGTCCTGATCGTCGGCGCAAAGCGTGTCCTCGGCGTCACGCTCCCGCCGCTGAAGCACCTCGGGCCGTTGCTCGTCGTGTGGGGTGCGGCGATGTTCATGCTCATCTTCATCCGTGACCTCGGTTCTTCCCTGATGTTCTTCGCCGCCTTCCTCGCCCTCCTCTATGTTGCGACCGGTCGCTTCTCGTTTGTGGTCATCGGCATGACGATGTTCATGCTGGGCGCCTGGTTCATCGCCACCCACGTCCCGCACGTCCACGACCGCGTTGAGATCTGGCTCAACCCGTATACGGACCCCGGCGGCACCGGCTACCAGGTGCTCCAGTCCCAGTACGCGCAGGCCGACGGCGGTCTGTTCGGCACCGGCCTCGGCCAGTCGCTGATCACGATCCCGGGAACCCATGCGCCGCTTCTGCCGCTTGCCCAGACCGACTCGATCTATGCCCTGATCGTCGACGAGATGGGGCTCTTCGGCGGCTGCGGAGTCGTACTCATCTACCTCCTCGTCGCGGCCCGCGGGTTCAAGATCGCCCTGCTTGCATCAGACGGTTTCTCGAAGCTGCTCGCCACGGGTCTCACAGCGGTGTTCGCGATTCAGGCCTTTGTGATCATCGGCGGGGTCACGCGGGTGATTCCGTTGACCGGTGTGACCTTGCCCTTCATCAGCTACGGCGGTAGCTCGATCCTCGCCAACTTCGTGCTCCTCGCCCTGCTGCTCCTGATCTCCGACCGCGCGCGAAGGGAGGCGCTGGCGCCGTGAACTCTCAGATCGTCAAGCTCTTCGGGCTCGTGATGGCGCTGTTCGCGGTGCTGATCGTCTTCACCTCGCGATGGTCCGTGTTCGACGCCGAAGCGCTGAAGGCAAAACAGGAGAACAAGCGCCCGTTGCTCGAGCAGCAGCAGATCAAGCGAGGGCGGATCCTCGCCGCCGACGGGACGGTGATCGCGAAGTCGGTGGCGAAGGGCCGCGGCACGAATCTGCGCTACTTGCGGAAGTACCCCGACGGCTCGGAATTCGGGCACCCGGTCGGCTACAGCTTCGTCAACCTCGGCGACAGCGAGTTCGAGGCGTTCCACAACGACGAGCTCGTTGGTAACGGGTCGGAGTTCTCGTCGATCCTGGACGAGCTGCGGGGCCGCAACCAGGAGGGCAGCGATGTGGTGACCTCGATCGATCCCGCGGCGACGAAGGTCGCCCGCGACGAGCTCGACGCGACCGGCTTCGGCGCCGTCGTGGCCATCGAGCCCCAGACGGGCGCCGTCAAGGTGATGGTGTCGAACCCCTCCTTCGACCCCAATCAGGTCCCCGACAACTTCTCCAAGCTCGCAACGGACCCCAGCGGCCCGCTGGTCAACCGCGCCACGCAGGGCCAGTATCCGCCGGGCTCGACCTTCAAGGTCGTCACCGCGGCGGCGGGGCTCGACAGCGGCACGATCACCCCCGACACCCTGATCAACTCGCCGGGGACCCTCGACGTGCAGGGCAACACACTGCAGAACGACTTCACCCAGGACTTCGGGGACATCGGTCTCGACACCGCACTGACCAACTCGGTCAATACCTACTTCGCCCAGCTCGGAGAGAAGGTGGGGGAGGACACCTTGTTCAAGTACATGAACCGGTTCGGCTTTGACTCGAAGCCCCAGGTTGACCTCCCTTCCGAGGAGCTCACCAAGTCGGGCATCTTCGACCTCGCCGGCGAGGGCAGCCTGCTCGGGCCAAACGACGACATCGACATCGCCCGCGTCGCGATCGGCCAGGAGCGGCTCTTGGCCACGCCGCTGCAGATGGCCGAGGTCGCGGCAACCGTCGCCAACAAGGGCAAGCTGATGAAGCCGCAGATCTGGAACCGGGTCGTCGACCCTGACGGACGCGTGACCAAGCGGATGGATCCGAGCGAGGTCTCCCAGGTGGTCAGCGAGAAGACCGCCGGCCAGCTGAACACCGCGATGCAGGGCGTGGTCAACGACGGGACCGGCACCAACGCCATCATCCCCGGCGTGACCGTTGCGGGAAAGACAGGGACCGCGGAGACTCCGAACAACAAGGCATGCGGCGGGGGAACCGACGAGAACCAGGCGTGGTTCATAGGATTCGCGCCTGCCGATGATCCCCAGATCGCCATTGCAGCAACCGTCGAGTGCACGACCAAGTTCGGAAACGACGTCGCGGCACCGATCTTCCGGGACGTAGCGGAGGCCCTGGTCAATGGCTGAGGTGAGCGAGGGGACAGTCCTCGACGGGCGCTACCGCGTCCTCAACCGGATCGGGTCCGGCGGGATGGCCGATGTCTGGCTCGCCGAGGACACGCATCTGCACCGCCAGGTCGCGCTGAAGGTCCTCCACAGCCGCTTCGCGCAGGATCGGGAGTTCGTCGAGCGCTTCCGTCGCGAGGCCGAGCACGCAGCCGGCCTCCAGCACCCGAACATCGTCGGAGTCTTCGATCGTGGCGAGGTAGGCGGCAACTACTACATAGCGATGGCGTATCTCAAGGGCAAGTCCCTGAAGGACCTGATCGACGCCGGCCTTCCACCGGCCGACGCGGTGCGGATCGTCCGTCAGATCCTCGAGGGCGCCCGCTTCGCCCATCGCCACGGCGTCATCCATCGCGACCTGAAGCCCCAGAACGTCATCGTCGACGCCGAGGGCAAGGCCACCGTGACCGACTTCGGGATCGCCCGTGCCGGCGTCTCGGAGATCACGCAGACCGGTTCGGTGATGGGGACCGCGCACTACCTCTCGCCCGAGCAGGCCCAAGGCTTCGACGTCACGGCCGCCTCCGATCTCTACTCGGTCGGGGTGATCCTCTACCAGTGCCTGACCGGCACGGTCCCCTTCGGCGGTGACAGCGCAGTGGCAGTGGCGCTGGCCCAGGTCTCCCAGATGCCGACCCCGCCGTCGCAGCTGAACCCGAACGTCACCCCGGCGCTCGACGCGGTCGTGATTCAGGCCCTCGAGAAGGATCCCGCCCGCCGCTTTCAGTCAGCGGACGCCTTCATCGCCGCACTCGACGCCGCCCTCAAGGACCCCGCCGCCCTCCCAGCCGGCACGCCTCCGCCGGTCGTCGCCCCCACGGTTGAGGAAGAGCTCGCCGCCGCGGAGCGAAAGAAGCGGAACCGGCGCTTCGCACTCGCCGTGCTGGCGGTCCTGATCGGGATCTTCGTCGCCTACGTCCTTACCCGCAACACGACCGAGACCGTCCAGGTCCCCGACGTCGCGGGCAAGCAGGTCGACGACGCGACCCAGGAGCTGAAGGACAAGGGGTTCCTCGTCGACAAGCCGACGTTCGTCCGCCGTGACACGAGGCCGAACCTCGTGCTCGAACAGGACCCTGGCAAGGGCCCGCTCGAGAACCAGTCCCGGAACTGCGGATTCCTGCGCCTGTCGTGCGGCGACCCGACCGTAACCGTGCATCTGACGGTCAGCCTGGGACCGGGTAAGACGACCGTGCCTCCGACGTCCGGGCTGGCCGAGGGCGCCGCGAGGAACATCGTCGAGCAGGCCGGATTGGACGTCACCATCACGACCGAGAACTCGGCGAAGGTGGACAAGGGCGTCGTGATCAACTCCGATCCGCCGGCGAAAACCGTCGTCAACCGCGGCTCCACCGTGACCCTCGTCGTGTCCAGTGGCCCGAAGCAGGTCTCCGTGCCTGCCGTGGTCGGGCGGATGAGGCCGGGCGCCGTCGAGGCCCTGAGGGGCCGCGAACTTCAGGCAAGCGTTACGTCGAAGGACTCCGACCGGCCCGCCGGAGAGGTTCTCTCGCAGGACCCGCGCGCCGGTACGAAGGTCGACCCGGGGTCGACGGTCGCCATCGTCGTCTCAAAGGGGGTCCAGACCATCGCGATTCCGAACGTGGTGGGCGACCTCCGCCCGGACGCGGTCAACGAGTTGCGAGCCGATGGATTCAACGTCTCGGTTGATGTGCAGGACACCGATGTGCAGGCACAGGACGGCCGCGTGACAGATCAGTTCCCGGCACCTGGCACACCGGCCGACGCCGGGACGAACGTGAGCCTCGAGGTCGGCCGCTTCGTCTCGGTTCCGCCTCCGCCGAACCCGACAGGGCCGACGGGGCCCACAGGGCCGAGCCCGCGCCGCCGGTGAAGGCCGCCGTTCTCCGCGGAGGGCGATCTTCGGAGCACGACGTCTCGCTGCGCTCCGGTGCCTCGGTCGCGGCGGGGCTGCGCGAGGCTGGGCACGAGGTCATGGAAGTATTGATCGAGCGCGACGGGTCATGGACCCGGGACGGCGCGCCGGTCGAGCTGACGGCCGGTGGCGGATTCCTCGGGGCGGACGTGGTCTTCCCGGTTCTGCACGGCCCGTTCGGGGAGGACGGCACGGTCCAGGGCCTGCTCGAGTGTCTCGACGTCCCCTATGTGGGCAGCGACGTCCTCGGCTCGGCCGTGTGCATCGACAAGCTGACCCTGAAGCGGCTGATTGCCGCGAGCGGACTGCCACAGGTGGACTTCGTCGCGGCGGGGGAGCCGGGGTGGCGCGAGCAGGCGGCGGGGATGGGGTTGCCGCTCTGGGTGAAGCCGTCGCGGCTGGGGTCGAGCGTGGGCATCACGCGGGTGGAGTCGACGGAGCGAGAGCTCGACGAGGCGGTCGAGCTGGCGGCGAAGCACGATCCGCGCGTGATCATTGAGGCCCACTCGCCGGGGATGGAGATCGAGTGTTCGGTTCTCGGGAACGAGCACCCGGAGACCTCCCTCCCGGGCCAGATCGTCGCCGATGCCGAGTGGTACGACTACGAAGCGAAGTACACCGAGGGCGGCATGAACCTCCTCGTGCCGGCCCCAATCGGCGCCACGTCAATCGCCCGGGTTCGCGAGCTCGCCGCCCACATCTTCACCCTGGCCGGCTGCAGCGGCATGGCCCGCTGCGACTTCTTCGTGACCGAGGACGGGGAGGTCCTGGTCAACGAGATCAACACGATCCCCGGCTTCACCGAGACGAGCGTCTACGCAAAGCTCTTCGAGGCGACCGGAGTGCCGTACCCGGAGCTGTGCGACCGGCTGGTCGGGCTGGCGGGGGAACGGCACCGAGCGGCACGCGAGCACAGCTTTTGAGGGTCAGCCTCAGCCGCTGATGCTCACGTCGGAGATCGTGGCTCGGAACCCATCGGGGGTTTCCGTCGGCGCCGTGATCCAGACCAGGAAATATTGGTATTCGGCGCCCTTGGTGTCGATTGGGATCGTCTGGGTCTTGTCGACTGTTACCGGTGCGGGTCCGCTCACTAGGGTCCAGCCGTCGAGGTTGTCGGCCGGATCGGTGGCGGCGTAGATCTGCGTCTTCCAACCGGGGTCCGCGGTCCGGATCGTGATTTCGGCTGCCGCAACGGGCTTCGACGCCTCGACATAGAGGCCGACGCCGGACTTCTCGCCGAACGAGTCGGTCTGGTAGGTCTCGGTCGTCCAGGAGGTCTTCGTCGGGTTGCCGTCGATCGCAAGGCCGACCTCGTCCGGATGCTCTGAGTCGTCGCCCGGCGACGGGTCGAAGTCCTTCGCTGAGGTGAGGCTCACTCGCTCGGTCCCCGGCTGCGGTGGCGGCGAGGAGCCCGGGCCGCCGCCGGAGTCGAACCACCCGTTGGAGATTCCGTAGACCAGGGTGAGCGCGATTGTCGCGACCAGGACGACGAGGAGGACGCCGGGGACCGTGACGCGGCTCCCCATCGCGAGCTTCCGCTTGGGCGCCGGCAGCGCATCGAGGACGCTCGTCGCCTCGCCGGTCGTCGTCCCGGCTCGGGAGGCTTCGACCTCGAGCGCGGTTTCGAGGTCGTCAATCATCTCCTCGACGGGTTGGTAGCGCTGGTCGGGGTCCTTGGTGGTCGCTCGCTCGACGACGAGCGCGACGGTGGCCGATACCTCGGGCCTGCTGCTCTGCACGTCTGGCAGGTCCTCGTTGACGTGCTTCATGGCGACGCCGACCTGGCTGTCCGCGTGGAACGGCACGTCGCCGGTGAGCATCTCGTAGAGCACGACGCCGAGGCAGTAGATGTCGGAGCGCGGGTCGAGGCCCTTTCCCATCGCCTGTTCGGGCGCCACGTAATCGGTGGTGCCGAGAACCCGGCCGGTGGCGGTGAGGCCGCCCTGCTCGAGTTGGCGGGAGATGCCGAAGTCGGTGAGCTTCGCGCGTCCACCGGCGTCGATCAGGACGTTCTGCGGCTTGACGTCACGGTGGACCATCTGGCTGGCGTGCGCGACCGCGAGGCCCCGGGCGAGCTCGATCGCATATGCCAGTGCCTCCTGGACGTCGAGTGCCCCCAGACGCGTGATCCGCTGCTTCAGGGTCTCGCCCTCGATGTACTCGAAGACGATGTACGGGTGGCCCCCGTCCTCGCCGGCATCGATGACGCCGACGATGCTGGGATGCGAGAGCTTCGCCACCGAGCGGGCCTCCTGGCGGAAGCGCTGGAGCTGGTCGGGCTGCTCGGACATCTCCCGGTGCATCACCTTGAGCGCAACGGCTCGGTCGAGGGTCTCGTCCCTTGCCAGGTAGACGGTGGACATCCCACCGCTGCCGATCTTGGCCTCCAGTCGGTACCGGCCCGAGAGGGTCGTGCCGATCATCTGCGCGCTTGTTGTGGGGCCGTCCATCGATTCCAGGGGTATCCGCGGATACCTGACCGTAGAGGTTCGCTATCTCACCGATCCTGCCTGCCCGTGGTCGCAGGGTTTCGAACCCGCCTCTCGGCGGCCCCAACGGGAGTTTGACGGGGCTCTGGAGGCCCGCCTGGCCAGAAACTCGTGCCTAACACGAGGAAGTCGCCAAGAGGACTGATTCTCCCCCGGCCCCGTTCCTACATCTCCGTGAAGCCAGCCGCCGCGCGGACGACATCCACGACCTCCTGCGGCGCCTTCTGGGGCGAGCCGGCGTCGTGGGGAGGCTGAGGGTCGTATTCGATCGCGAGCTGGATCGCCTGGGCCATCTCGGGCGCAACCTCGCGGGACACGAGCGTCAGCGCCATATCGATCCCGGCGGAGACCCCGGCCGCAGTGCACACCTTCCCGTCGAAGACGACCCGCTCGCCGGTGGGTTCTGCACCGAAGTCTCGCAGACGCTCCTGGTAGAGCCAGTGGCCCGTCCCGCGCTTTCCCGCCAGGAGCCCGGCCGCGCCCAGCACGAGGGAGCCCGTGCAGACCGACGTCGTCCACTTGGTGGTCGCATCGATCGCGCGGACCCAGTCCAGCACCCGCTCGTCCTCCAGTAGGGGCCGGTTTCCCTCTCCTCCCCCGATCAAGAGGATGTCCGCCTCCGCGACCTCATCGATCGACCTGTCGGCGACCAGGGCGAGCGAGCCGGCGTCACTCCGCATCACCCCTGCCTCTGGGGCGACGAACGTCACCTCCCATCCCGGGACGGAGCGGAAGACCTCATAGGGGCCGACCGCATCGAGGGCGGTGAATTTCTCGAAGATGAGGATGGCTACTTGCATACCGGCGACCTCACGAAGACCGCTGCCTGAGGACCTCGCCGGCCCGGTTCGTGACCCGGCCGACGGCCGCCGCGCCGGGATGATGCGAGGCCAGCAGATCCACGGCCGCGTTCGCATCGCCGGCCGCAACCACGCAGCAGAAGCCGCAGCCCATGTTGAAGACCTCGTACATCTCCTCCTCGGGGACGTCCCCGAGCTCGGCGATCAGCCCGAACACCGGGGGAGGGGGCAGCGGGGAGTCGATCTCATAGCCGACCTCCGCCCGCAGCCGCAGCAGGTTCTTGAGCCCGCCGGAGGTGATGTGAGCGAGTCCGTGAACGTCGACATTCGACCCGAGCAGCTCCATGGCCGCCTTGACGTAGATCGCGGTCGGCTCGATCAACACATCCCCCAGGGATCGGCCGAGGCGGTCGTCGTCCATCGCGATGCCGTCGAGCGCCCGCCTCGCCAGCGTGTAGCCGTTCGAGTGCAGGCCGCTGGAGGGAAGGCCGATCACGACGTCCCCCGGCTCCGCCGCGGACCCGTCGACCACCGCGTCCAGCGCGATCGTCCCGAAGCACGACCCCGCCAGGTCGAATCCCTTGACGAGGCCGCCGAGCTGCGCCAGCTCGCCGCCGGGGATCTCGACGCCGGCGAGCTCGGCCCCGCGCGCCAGCCCGACGCCGATCTCCTCGCACACGTCCGGATCGGCCTGCTCGACGGCCAGGTAATCGAGCATCGCGAGCGGTTCGGCACCGACGCAGATGACGTCATTCACGTTCATCGCGATGCAGTCGATCCCGACCGTGTCGTAGCGGCCGAGCTGCTCAGCGATCAGGAGCTTGGTGCCGACGCCGTCGGTCGAGAGGGCGATTCCGCGCTCGTCGTCGAGGGCGATGATGCTCGCGTAGTGACCAGGCAGCTCGACCTGTCGCGAGGGGCGGCCGAGGTCGATCTTCGAGAGGGCCCCGACCAGCCGGCCCACCGCATCGTCGGCCGCTGACTGGTCGACACCCGCCTGCGCATATGCATCGGTCCCGCTCACGAGCCTGATTCAACCTCAGAAGCCGGTCGCACCGAGCGTAGCTTCGCGAGTACCACGAGCGCGAGCGCCGCCCTGTAGGCCGAGTAGGGCCACAGCGCCCGGTCGCGCTCGACCATCCGGATCAGTCCCTGCGAGGCGAGCGTCGAGGCGAACGAGGCCGCCACGCCGGTTCCGAGCGCTCGGCGAAACGGGGCCGGGACACCACGCCGCGCCAGGCGTGCGCCCTTCAGCCCGGTGGCCCCGAGGATGATCGGCAGCGCCACGGTCCGGGACAGCAGGTTCGCCTGGTCACGGGAGAACTCGAACAGGCGGGCGGCGGCGAGGGTGGCCCCGTTGCGGGAAACGCCGGGCGCCAGCGCCGAGGCCTGGGCCACGCCGAGCGCGAGGCCGTCGGCCCATCCGGCCGACCCACGCCCCCGGCGCTGCGGCCTCGTATCGGCGGCGACCATCAGCGCCGCTCCGGCGAGAAGGCCGTAGGCGGTCGCGCGAGGGCCGCCGAGTCGCTGCTCGATCGGTCGCTCGAACCGGAACCCCACAACGGCCGCCGGGAGGAAGGACAGGAGGAGGACACCTCCGCGCCTCAGGCCGAACGACCTCAGCTCCGACGCGATCAGCCGTCGCTGGCCGATCAGGAGGGCCGCCGCGGCGCCGGCATGGAGCGCGACCTCGAAGCTCTTGCGCATCTCCGGGTCGAGCTGCTCCCACTCCCAGCCGAGCAGCCAGGGAACCAGGACGATGTGGGCGGAGCTGGAGACGGGGAGCAGCTCGGCGGGTCCCTGCACGAGGCCGAGCGCCGCGGCTCGCGCGGTCGGCAGGCCCTCGGCCGGGGCCTCGCTCAAGGGGCGGCGTCGGCTGACTGCGGCTGCCCCGGCCCGGCCCCCGAGTCCCCCCGGCGCCAGCGGACGATCAGATAGCCGATGCCGACGATGATCGCGGCGATCACCGCGTAGTCGAGATAGTGCAGATGGGACCTCCAGTCCTCCCAGTTCGCCCCGACCGCGTTCCCGAGTATCGCGAGCCCCGCGATCCAGGGAATGCAGCCCAGAATTGTGAACATGGTGAACCGCCAGAACGGCATCCGGGCGATGCCGGCGGGGAGGGAGATGAAGGTCCTGATGATCGGCAGCATCCGCGTCCAGAAAACCGTCGCGTCGCCGTGGCGGGCGAACCACTTGTCGGCGCTCGCCAA
>JBBSQE010000014.1:0-26958 GCA_038258095.1 Solirubrobacterales bacterium
GAACAGGTCGTCGACCAGTCCATCTGCCTGAAGCGCGCCGTGGAGGGTCGGCCCGCCTTCGCAGAGCAGAGCGCGAATGCCGCGCTCTGCGCGCAGGTGGCGCATCACCTCCGGCATCTCGACTGAACCCTCGTTGCGGACGACGCGCAACGGCGTGACGGTTTCCGGGGGCTCGGCGTCGGAGGCGGTGAAGACCAGGATCCGCCCTCCCCCGTCGGTGAAGATCGGGGCATCCCAGGGCAGGTTGAGGCTGGCGCTGATCAGGACCGCGAGCGGGTCGTGGGGGAGCCCGATCCGTTCGCGCCGCGCTCGCGCCTCGGGGTCCCCGATGATCCGGCCGTAGCGCTCGGCGCGGAGCGTCCCGGCGCCGATCATCACCGCGTCGAAGCGCCGGCGCAGCCCGACGAGCATCGCGGTGTCGGTATCCGAGCCGATCGCCCCCGACCGCCCGTCGATCGCGATGGCCCCGTTGACCGTCGCGGCGAAGTTCACGGCCACGTGCGGGCGCTCGGACGGCGGGTCCTCCCAGGGGCAGTAGTCGCCGAGCAGGTCGTCCACCGTGGTCTCGCCCGGCTCGGGAAGGAGCATCCGCATGGCTCTACTTATAGGGATTGCCCAGAGGCTCGGGTGGGCGGGTCTCAGGAGCAGCGACCCGAGCCGCTCCGGCTCGGGCTCGAGGTGGCGCGATTCCCCGCTGTGGGGCCGAAGCTCAGGCGGAGTAGTCGGCCCAGCCGGGGAACTTGCGGCCGGCGAAGTCCTGCAGGCCGGCGGCGTCGTCGCGGAAGTAGTCCTCGAGGGTCTTGACCAGGTGATCCGGCAGCTCAGGCTTCGGAGCCGGAGGCTTGTCGGGGTCGTGCACGACCTTCTCGACCACCCAACGCATCGACTCCGGCAGCCGGTCGAAGTTCTTGTCAAAGGAGCGGAAGCCCGGGAGCTTGATCAGCTTCTCCATGAACTGGTACTTGTCGCTCGATTTGGCCGCGGACTTCTCCCACTCGCGGTCGAACTGCTCGGAGGTGAAGGTGTCGTCGACGCCGGCGAAGCCGAACGCCCGCCGCATCGTCTCATCACGCTCACGCTGCAGCTCCTCCTGTGCGATCACCGCGATCTGCTCCGGTCCGAATAACTCGAGGTAGGGCTGGAGCTGCATCCAGAACTGCGAGCGCCGCACGTAGGCTGATTCCTCGTCGGCGAGGGTGGGCTCGAGCTCGCGGGTCTCGTAGCCGGCGCCGGTCGCATGGACCCAGTGGGAGAGGATCCGCTTGATCGGGTCGCGGACCATGTAGATGAGGCGGGCATCCGGGCAGTGCTCGTGGATTCGCTCCGCGGCGTGCTGGAAGCGGGGCTGGTTCGTGTAGTGAGGAGATGACTCGCCGCGGACCTTGAAGCGGTCGTCGAAGCGACTTGCGTACCAGTTCAGGCCCAGGTCCCAGTTCTGCTCGGTGACGAAGAAGTTCAGCTCCTTCGGCTTCGACATCTGGATGTCGGGGTGGAGGCCGAGGTAGTGGTGGATGCTCGTCGTGCCGCACTTCAGGCCCCCGATGATGATCAGGTTCGGCATCGCCGCGTGACGCTTGCGGCGGCGGCGGATCGCCCAGCGCCGGTCTGAGGAATATCGCTCCCGGGCCCGGCTGCACATTGCGTCATCAGCGGAGTCATACGGGGCGGAAGTGGGCACCTTGGGGTCTGTTTCTGTCTGGGACATGACGCGCCAGTGTAGCTTGGGCGACGATGGATCAGCTCCCCTGGCGAGGCCCCGGCCCCGGCCGTCCCGACCTCCCGATCCCCCCGGCATCGATGCCGCTGAGGGCGCACGGGGCGACCCGGAAGCGCTGGCGCTACGTGGGCGTCTACGGCCCCGACCTGATGCTCTGCGCGGCCCGCGCCCAGATCGGTCCCGCGACCCAGTGCTTCTGGGCTCTCTGGGACTCTGAACGTGAGGGCATGCTCGAGGGCACAAGCATCCGACCGGGGAGCCGCATTGTGACGATGGCGGGCAGCGACGTTTCGATCGACGCCGGCGATGTCGCGGTCAGGCTACGCCTCGGCGACGGGGCGCCGATCGAGTCGATCTGCCCGAGTGGCCCGGGATGGGGCTGGACCCGCAAGCGAGCCGGCGTCCCGGTGACGGGAACGGTCGAAGCCGCCGGGCGCCGCCGTGTGATCGAATCCCTCGCCGTCGATGATGAGTCCGCCGGCTACCACTCGCGCCACACGAAATGGCATTGGTCGGCCGGGATCGGCACGGCACGCGACGGTACGCCGCTGGCCTGGAACCTCGTCACCGGGATCAACGACCCTCCGGAGCACTCCGAGCGGGCGATCTGGGTGGCGGGCATTCCCCGCGAGCCCGGACCGGTCTGCTTCGACGGCCTCGCGGGGATTCGTTTCGGCGGGGGCGACGCGATCGCGTTCAGGTCGCGGGCAGAGCGGGAACGCAACGAGAACATGCTGATCTTCCGCTCTCGCTACAGGCATCTCTTCGGCGAGTTCACCGGCAGCCTCGACGGAATCGAGATGGCCGGCGGGCTGGGCGTGATGGAGCACCACGAGGCGGTGTGGTGAGCGCCCGTCCCCTCGCCGCGGACCTCGGCTCCAGCTTCCGGTCGTTCTTCGATGCGGCCGGCTCGTTCTTCGACCATCTCACCCAGATCCAGGTCGGGTCGCTCGCTCTCGCCCTGGTGGCCCTCGCCGCCATGCAGTGCGCTCGGGCGCGCGCATGGCAGAACGTGCTCCGTGCCGCCTACCCGGACACGAAGGTCCCCTACGTAGAGCTGACGGCCTCCTATCTCGCCGGGGCCGGAATCAATGCCATCGTCCCCGCCCACGCCGGCGACGTGACGAAGGTGTTCCTGGTCAAGCGCCTCGTCCCGGGTTCCTCCTACCCGGCCGTGACGTCCTCCTTCCTCGTCCAGACGGTCTTCGACACCACGGCGGGCGTTCTCGTCTTCTTCTACGCCCTCACCCAGGGCCTCCTCCCCCGCCCCCCGGAGCTTCCCCGCCTGCCGGCGTTCGAGATCTCCTTCTGGGCCGAGCACCCCCAGTTCCTCCTGTTCACGCTCACGGTGGCGGCCATCGGGTCGGTGATCGCATTCGCCGTGCTCGCCCGCCGGGTCGAGAAGTTCTGGGCCCGGGTCAAGCAGGGACTCGTGATCCTCACCGACCCGAAGCGTTACCTCCGAGAGGTTGCCGCGTGGCAGGGCGTCGGTTGGTTGCTCCGGTTCGGCGCCTTCTGGTTCTTCCTCGACGCCTTCGGCATCGGCGGCTCCGTCGGCAACGTGATGCTCGTGATGAGCGTCCAGGCGATCTCGGGGATCGTCCCGCTGACCCCCGGCGGAGCCGGCCCCCAGCAGGCCCTCCTCGTGGCGACGCTGGAAGGGCCGTCCCGGGCGGCGGTCCTCTCCTACTCGGTCGGCACGCAGATTGCGATGGCGGTCTGGTCGGTCGTCCTCGGCTTCGCGGCCCTGCTCCTGGTCTTCCGCACGACCGACTGGCGCGGCCTGATTCGCGACGCACAGGAGGACCAGCAGTCAGAAGCGCAGGCGGAGGTCGAGGCGGAGGCCGCGGCCTCAGAGGGCGGCGGGGCCGCCGCGACGAGCTGACGCGCCGCGGGTCGCGCGAGCAACTCGACCACCCCGGGTACCGGCCGCCGATCCTCCAGTGCCATGGAGGCTCCTCACCGGCAGACCATGTGTAGTGGTTGCGGCCGGGCAGCGTCTCCAGCGGGACCAGCGCCGGGTCGTCGGAGGCCAGGACCGGCAGGCCGGCCGCCGCCGCGACCGTTTCGCGCGTGGCCACCCGCCGCACCACCTCCCAGCCCAGGACCGGCCGGTAGAGCCAGTAGGTGATCGTCACGGAGCCGCCCGCCGAACCGCCCTCCGAGCCTTCGCCGCCGACCTCGGTGAAGGCGGTGGTCCGTCGTCCGGAAACGGTCAGGTGCCGCCCCTCGCTCCCCGGTCTCGGGATCGCGCAGCTCTCGCTGCGGCAGCGGCGGAAGTCGACCGGCACGAGTGGCTCGCCCGTGGGACCAGGCCGGGCGACCGGCTCTGGCGCCAGGGCTCGGACCGTGCGAGCCAGCGGCCAGCCGTAGGCGGGCACGAGCGGGTGATGGCGGCAGGCGTCGGGAAGGTGAGGGCCACAGGTGATCCGCCGGGCGATCGTCCGGCCGATGTCACGTCCTCCGGCGAGGTCCCCGGCCGCAGCGATGGCCGCGATCGCGGTGAGCACCAGGAGAGCGATGAGAGCGGCCAGCCCGGCCTGCTCGACGCTGGCGGATCCTCGTTCGCTCCTCGCTCGGCACACGGGGGCGACGCTACGCCCACCCGGTATGCGTGTCTGTGTCGGGCGTGCCAACTCCGTGCCGTCATCGGGTCAATCCGCGCCTCGACCGGTTCCGCGGAACCGGGCACCCTCCGCGGCGAACTATGATCCCCGCAATGGAAGGCTCCCCCTTCGACATATTCGGTGACCCCGAGGAGCTGCGGCGCCGGATGCAGGAGATGTCCGAGCAGATGCAGTCCTCCCAGCGGGTCGCCTGGGCCGATAACGCGATCAAGCTCGCGGTCGACATGACCGTCGCCTCGATCGCCCGTCTGGAGCTCAAGGGCTCGTCGGACGAGCAGGCGATGCAGGTCCGCGACGCGATCCGGGTGGTCTTCCCGGAGGCTGTGACGCTCGTGCGCGAAGCGCGCGAGGGCCTTTCCTAGCCGCGTGGCGCTGCCGCCCCCGCGCGAGGCGGGGACCGCCCTCGTCACCGGCGCCTCGTCGGGCATCGGGACTGAGATCGCCCGTGCGCTCGCATCGCGTGGCCACAGCGTCACGCTCGTGGCCCGGCGCGAGGACCGCCTCCTCGAGCTTGCCTCCGAGTTGACCGCCAGACACGGCGTGCGCGCCGGCGTGCTGGCCTGCGACCTCGGCACCGGCGCCGAGCGCGATCGGCTCGCGAAGGAGATCGAGCGGCTCGAGCTTGACGTCGACATCCTCGTCAACAACGCCGGCTTCGGGTACTCGGGGGATTTCGCCGACGCGCCCCGGCAGCGCCAGCTCGACATGGTGGCGCTCAACTGCGACGCCGTCGTCGACCTCTGCGGCCGCTACATCCCGCCGATGAAGGACCGCGGCTCGGGTGCCGTGATCAACATCGCCTCGACGGCCGCCTTTCAGCCGCTTCCCGGGACCGCTGCCTATGCGGCCACCAAGTCCTTCGTCCTCAGCTTCAGCGAGGGGGTCTCCCAGGAGCTGAAGGGCACCGGCGTGACGCTCACCGCGGTCTGTCCCGGGCCCGTCAGGACGGAGTTCGCCGACACCGCCGGGATCGGCGGCGCCGAGGAGAAGATGCCGGACGTCTTCTGGATGACTCCCGATCAGATCGCCGACGCAGCGCTCACCGCGGCGGACAAGGGCAAGCGCTCGGTCGTGCCGGGCGCCCTGAACCAAGCTGGTTCCATCCTCGGGCGTCACTCCCCACGCTCGATCGCGCTGCCCCTCTCCAAGAGGCTCTGGGGCCTGGCGGAGTAGTGGCCGCCGGCGACCCGGCAGGCGCCGCCGGCGCCGGCCTGCCGCCGGCAGGGCCGCTGGAGATCCGGGGTATTCCGGTCGCGTGCAGAGACACGGGCGGCGACGGGCCTCCGGCCCTCTGCATCCACGAGTCGGCATCGTCGAGCCTCGTGTGGGAGCCGCTGGCTCGCGAGCTGTGGGGTCGTGCTCGGATCGTCGCCTACGACCGCCGCGGCTGGGGCGAATCGGGCGCTCCGGAGGGCTACCGGGAGACGACGGTCGCCGAACACGCCGAGGACGCGACCGAGCTTCTGGGCGCCCTCGGGCTCGAGGAGGCTCTCGTCTGCGGCGCGGGCTTCGGCGCGGTCGTCGCCCTGGATCTGATGCTGCGCGACGATTCTTCGGTGGCGGCCGGGGTGCTGATCGAGCCGCCACTCATCTCTCTCCTCCCCGAGATGCCTGAGGGGCTGTCCGAGGACCGCCAGCTGATCGCCGCGGCGGTCGCCGAGGGTGGGCCGGCCGCTGCCGCCGATCTCTATGCGGCGGGCGGGTTGGCGCACCTCGGGCCGGGCGCAAGCCGGCTCCCTGCCGAGGTCGCGGCATCCGCGGGTTCACGCCCCGTCAGCCTCTTCGCGGAGCTTGCCGCCGTCGCGGCATGGGAGCTGCGGGGGATGGAGATGCTGAGCCTCACCACTCCGTCGTGGATCGTCGTCGGAGACTCGACGCCCCCGGTCCTGCGCCGCGCAGCCGATCACCTGGCGGCTCGCCTGGGGGGCTCCGCGCTGTTGGATCTCGCCGGCGAGGGCCTCCCTCACGTGACCGCGGCGGCGGGTCTGGCCGCGGCGATCGGGTCGCTCGGCTAGTCCGCCGGGTCCGGCCACTCGACAGCCAGGGCGGCCGGTCGCTGCGCGATTGTCGCGATCAGCTCCGTCGCTGCCGCGGCGACAACGACGACGGGGAATGCGAGGACGCTGATCGCCCCGTCGATCCGTCGCTGCCAACGTTCGCCAGCCGGCGTTGCCTCGGCCCGCCCGAGCTTCCCGAGCGCGATGTTGTGGCCGAATGTGAAGCTGTTGAGGAGGGTCTGCGTCGCGATCCATACCGAGGGGCGGACCTTCGCGTCGGCGCCGAGCCTGCGGACGGAGTCGCGCGTGAACATGAGGCGACGCCCGGCTTCGATCCCCGCCCAGCCCGAAGCCCCGAAGCGGGCAATCATCGCGCGTCGATTCGGCACTCGGCGCCCCGCGGCTCGAAGCTCGGCGACGGCGTCATCCCGGCTCGGCGGCTCGCCGGTCACCCCGAGCCCGCACGTCTCGCAGCGCCTCACCGGCACCTCGGAGAGCGGCAGTGTCGCCCAGCCGAACAGCGGCTCCCCGCAGGCGGGGCAGGGAGGGTTGTCCGGGCTCAGGCCCGCCTCGAGGGGAACCGTGCGGCGCGGGGTCTCGGCCGCGCTCACGAGGGCTCGACCTCGTACTCGAGACCGGCCGCGGCCATGCTCTGAAAGAACGATTCCGGGTCGAATGCCTGCGACGGCGCGAGCGCACCGGTCCGGTCGAACTCCGGCGCCGCCATCCGGAGTGCGGCCTCGACGGTCGAGGAGGCGGTGAGCCCGTAGACGTCACGGCCCCTGATGATGCCGCGGCGCGTCTCGCCGGTCGCCGTCCGCGCGTCGCACACGATCGTGAAGGTGTTGGCCTTGCGGGTCGCCTCGTCCGGTCCCTCGGGCATGCGGCCGACCAGCTTCTCCGCAAGTCCACGCAGCGCCGGGGTCCGCATCGCGACCGCGAACGGCGGCATCGCCACGCCGAGGAACGGGGCGACCCTCTCGGGCACTACCGTCGTCGCCGAGAGCAGCATCGTCACCCGTTTGGTGTCGACGTGGCGGGGCACGGTGATCGGCTCGCCGGCCGGGTACCGGGTCATCCGCTGCTCGCCGACCGGCTCCGGGAAGCGGAACCGCCCGCGGGAGATCCTGCGGTCGGCCGGGCGGAGGGCGCCGTCGATGTAGTCGACGTCGCCGCCGGAGATCATGTCGAGGCCCGAGAGAGTCGTCCCTCGGGTCGCCTGCATGCCCTGCACGGCGTAGGCGAGGGTCACGGCCGCCAGGGGCCCCGTGTCGGCGGCCGTCAGAGCCGCGATCATGTCGCCTGGGAAGTAGTCGAACCCCATCGCCGTGACCATCGCCGCGCCGTTCGCCGCCGCCGTCTCTCCGAAGCGGTCGAAGATCATCCGCATGAACGGCTGCTCGCCGGTCGTGTCCACGTAGTTGGTGCCGGTGTCGGCCGCGGCCGAGGCGATGGCCTCGCCGTTTCGCATGAACGGGCCGGCACAGGCGATGGCGGCCGCGCACGGCTCGAGAAGCGCCCGCAAACCAGCTGGATCGTCGATTCCGACCGCGCGGACCGGAGCGCTGCCGGTCGCCTCGGAAAGGGCAGCGAGCTTGGCTTCGTTCCGCCCGGCGAGCACGAAGTCCGCGCCGCGGCGGTGCAGCTCGGCGGCCACCAGCTTCCCGGTAAAGCCCGTGGCTCCGTAGACGGCGATCGGTCCGGTTTGCGGGGCGCTCATCGACGGTCGATGCTACGCGAGCACCTTCGCCTCGGTCCGGCGGCAGGTAGCTTTACCCCGTGGACCTGAGCGAGATCATGACGTCCGGTGTGGTCACCGCCGGGCTTGGCGCGAGCGCCATCGAGGTGGCGCAGCTGATGCGCGATCACGGTGTCGGCTCGGTCGTCATCGTCGATTCCACCGAGACGCCCCAGGCCATGCTGACCGACCGCGATATCACGACCCGCTTCTTCGCGGAAGAGGCGGAGCCCGCGGCCCCGGCCGCCGATCGCGCGTCGCGCCCCCTCATCACGGGCGAGCCCGGGATGAGCCTCGAGGAGGCCGCCGCCCTCATGGTTCACCACCGTGTCCGCCGGCTCCCGGTCGTCGACGGCAACGAACTGGCCGGGATCGTTACCCTCGATGACATCGCCGTGCGCACCGGCAACCTTGCGGTCGCGCAACGGATGACTCACGACGTCATCCAGGGCGCCCTCCCGCAGTTCTACTTCCACGAACGTGGCTGAGCCTTCCGAGACCATCACGCAGTCCCCGCCGGCGACGCTGACGCCGTCCCAGTTGCGCACCCGTGCGCGCGTCGAGACCGTGATCGGCATCGCCGCACCGTTCCTGGACCTGGTCCTCGCGGTGGGAGACCGGATATCGCGGGCCGCCGAGCCCGAGGACTACGAGTACTACCCCGTGCGAGCGGGCGAGCTGGCGGACCGGACCGCCGAAGCCGTGGACGAGCGGACCGAGGACTCGGCGGCGGATGAGCACGCCGAGGCAAAGGCGACTGATGAATAGCAAGGCCCTCGCATTGGAGTTCGAGAAGCGCTGGGCTCTGCCGGCCGCGGTCGCCAGCTTCCTGGGCGCCGCCTTTCTGATCGTGTCGGTGTTTGTCGGCTCGACCCTCGAGGGCAATGACGGTTTGGAGTATCTGCGCAGCATCGAGGCCCACCACGGTGCGGTGATCGCGACCAACGTCCTTCAGGGGCTCGGACTGCTGCTGTTCGTGTTCCCGGTCTTCTATCTCTTCCGGGCCGTCGGGGCCCGTACGCCGGCGTTCCGCTCGCAGTTCATCGGGGTGATCGTCGTTGCCCCGATCTTCCTCGCCGCGGCCTCGATCCTCAACGGCATCTCCCTCGTCCATGCCTCGAGCGACTTCTTCGCCCATGCAGTTCCGGAGGGTGCCAAGCAGGCGAACCAGGCTGCCGACGATGCACGCAACGGGCAGGGCCTGCGCCCGCTCCTCTTCGGCCTATCCCTCGGCGGCCTCCTGGGCTTTGCGTTCTCGCTCCTCTACTGCGGCCTGCACGCGATGCGCACCGGCCTCCTGACCCGTTTCTGGGGATCCCTGGGCATGGCGGTCGGCGTCCTGATGATCTTCATCGGCCCGATCCCGATTGCGGTCATCTGGTTCTTCTACATCGGGCTGCTCTATGCCGGGTGGGTCCCCGGCGGGCGTCCTCCCGCGTGGGCGGCAGGCGAGGCGATCCCCCCGCCCAGCCCCGGTGAGCGGATGGCGGCGCAGATGGACCCCCGCGCCAAGGGCGACTATGTGGAGGGAGAGGGCTCGGAGATCACCGCCGAGCCCGAGCCGGTTGACGCCCCCGACCCCATCGACGCCCCTGACGCCACCGACGTCACCGACGTCACCGACGAGCAAGAGGCTCCGACCTCCGCCCGCGAGCTCGGCGAGCTGAGCGCCGGACGCGGTAAGAGGAAGCGTCGGGGCTGAGCCACTCGTTCCGGCCGGCCGGCCGGCTACCTCAGTCGCAGGGCAACCAGGGCTTCGCGGTCAGGTCGAAGCTCTTGCGGATGGCGCTGTAGCGCAGCTCCTTCGCGTGTGGGCAGAACTTCTTCGGGGGTAGCTGGTACTCGGCCTCGAAGACGGCCTTCCGGGCCTTGATGAACGGGTAGTAGTCACCGCACTCCTTGTACTTGAAGCACTCCTCGACGACCGCGAAATCGAACTGGCCGACCAGGTCCTCGACCTGGCTGCCGTCGTTCTTGAGCGCAACCGACATGCCGCGCTTGTGGACCTCCTTCGCAACCCAGCGGTTGAAGCGGAGCTGGTCTGTGCCGGTCAGCGGAAAACCGGTCCTGTTCTCGAAGCCCGCGATGTTGTCGGGCTCGACGGCGTCGAACTTCTTCTTCTTGCACATGTTGAAGCGCTTGCGCAGGATCGGCGCCAGGGCCTTGATCTTGCGGATGTCCAGCCAGCGCTCGTTGGGGTACCCCTCGTAGCGCTTGCCCTTGACCGAGGCCGGGAACGCCCTGGCGTCGGGCCGGTAGCTCTCCCAGGAGCCGACGTCGAGATAACAGATGACCTTGCGGTGCATCTTGTGGAGGGTGCCGACGGTCTTCTTCGGGGTGTCGAAACCGTCGACCTCGTACACGTGAGCATCGACGGAGGTGTTGATCTTGCCCTGGAGCTGCCACTGCCACGCGGAGGTCGAGGGCTGCGGCTGCCAGCGCGCGGCCCCGGCGCTGTCGGAGCCGGCGATGAGGACCGTGATGAGAGCCACCGCCACGACAGAGGCGATGGCGAGGACATACGGGATCGTTCGGGAGGGAGAGGCCCCGGGCGTCGAGGCGGGAGCGGGCTCGGGCGGGGGGGATGTGGGCATCGGTGAATCGTAGGGGGCGGCCGCGCCGTCGCCCGGCCGACGGCGTGGCCTGCGCAGATCACCTTGGTTGATTGCCTGTGGTAAACATACGCTTACCGTGTCGGCATTCACCGAGACCTCGACCGTCGAGCCCGCGCGCCCCCCGACCAGGGAGCGCATCCTCGGCGCCGCCCTCGATCTCTTCGCGGCCAACGGCTTCGCGGGCACATCGGTTGGCGACATCGAGGCTGCCGCCGGGCTCTCGCCGCGCTCCGGCGCCCTCTACAAGCACTTCCCCAGCAAGACCGCCCTGCTCGAGACCGCGTTGGATGAGCGAATGGAGGCGATCACCGAACTCCGTGCCCGGATCGACCTCGGAGACCTCGGCGATCCGCGGGCCGAGTTGACCCTGATCGCCCGGTGGGGCCTGGCCGAGCTGCGCCGGGAACGCCTGCTCGCGAGGCTCGTGATGAAGGACGGTGACCGCGTTCCCGGCATCGCTGAGCGCTTCCGGGAGGCGATCGTCGAGCCGGGCTTGGCGCTCTCGGCCGATGTCATCGCGCGGCAAGGGCGACCGGGCCTGGACGACCCGGAGGCGACCGCGGCCGCTCTGTGCGCATCCCTCGTCGGCTTCAGCCTTCAGGGGGCGCTCTTCGGGGACGACGTCTCCGTTGCCGACGATCGGCTCGTCGCGGCGTGGGTCGATCTCGCCATGTCAACGATCGAAGGAACCGAGGGGAGCAGCTCCGATGGCTGAGACGAACGTGATCGCGAAGCACAGGCTCGAGTTCCGGGTAATCCTGCTGGCCCTCGGAGCCGTGCAACTCTTCGATGGTCTCTACGCGCTGCTGGCCCCGCGATCGTTCTACACCGCCTTCCCCGCCGGGCGCGGCTGGGTCGAGGCCCTGCCGGCCTACAACGAACACCTCGTCCGCGATGTCGGCGGCCTGTTCATCGGGACCGCCGTGGTGCTGATCGCGGCCGGGATCTACCTCGAGCGCCGGCTTGTCGCCGTCACCCTGGTCTCCTGGCTCTGCTTCGCGGTCCCCCACTTCGTCTACCACCTGCTCAATCTCAGCCCGTATGGGACCGGAGACGTGATCGGGAACGTCGTCACCCTCGCGTTCACCGTGCTGACACCGGTCTGGCTGCTCTGGCTCATGGCCCGCGACAGCGCACCCGGCTCCGCGGTACGAGCGGCGGCCGATCCGCAGGGCGCGACGAACGCGCGGATCGCCGGAGTCCCCGAGACCACCCGTGATCCACTGGTTCGTGCCGCCTACCGTTCTTCGCGCAAGCGGACCGGCGAGGTCATGGACCCGCTGCGCGTGTTCGCCCACCACCGCAAGCTGATGATGGGCTACGGCGCCTTGGAGACCGCGGCGGAGAGCTCGGACCTCGTGCCCGGGCGCCTCAAGCACCTCGCCGAGCTCCGTGCCGGGATGCTGGCCGGTTGCGAGTGGTGTCTCGACTTCGGCTCCTCGGTCTCGGCCGACGCGGGAGTGACGGAGGCCGATCACCGCGAGCTTCCGCTCTACGCGACCAGCGGCCATTTCACCGAGGAAGAGCGGCTGGTGCTCGACTACGCGACGAGCATGTCACGGACACCCGTAGATGTCTCCGACGAGCTGTTCGCGCGGCTTCGGGAGCGCTTCGACGAGGCCCAGCTGGTCGAGCTGACCACGCTGATCGCGCTCGAGAACTTCCGGGCGCGCTTCAACTGGGCGATGGGGATCGAGAGCCAGGGCTTCGCGGAGGGTTCGTACTGCGTGCGGCCCGAGGGCGGCGAGACGACCACGGCGGCTCAGTCCGCCGGGTAGTCAGCCGAGCGGGCTGAGGCCTGGCGGGGACTCGCTGGAGACCCGGTCCGAGGCGGCGATCCGCTTTCGCTGGGTGCGAATCTCGCTCATGATCCGCTCCAACCGCGGCTCGACCGTGTCGTCGATGTGGGTCATCGCCGCTCCCACGGCGGGGTGTACGGCGCTGATCCGTTCGTGCATGGCGTGGGCGACCGCGCGGTAGGTCGGGTGCCCCTCGCGGCCCGAGCGCAGCTCCACGAGGTGGATCGCCTCGCGTGCGTTGAGGTCAAGCACGTAGCGGATGCGATAGCCGAGACAGAGCGCATAAGGGGCGGCCTCGGGATTTCCAGACTCCCGCAGCCGCTCGTACTCGGCGCGTGAGATCTCGAGCGCGCGCTCGTACTCGTCACCCGCCCCCGCCTCGCGGACCTCGCCGGGAACGCCCGCGCCGAGGTCGGGTGTGAGCCGCTGCCACTGGCAGGTGAGCATGCGGTGGCGCTGAAGGTCCCGGAAGCCACCGTAGTCGGAGACGATCTCGAAGCGGTAGCGCAGGGCCTCGAACCCCCGGCCCGGGCGGTAGCGGCGGTTCTGGCGATCGCCGATCAGCGCCTCCAGGAGTGCCGCCTTCTCGCTTTTGTCGAGGACGTCGAGCCGGGCGCGGATCTCCGTCTCGGGCACCGCGGCGGCCTCGAAGAGGCACGATGCGAGCAGGTCTTCCTCATTTCCGTCGACGTGGACGAGCTCGACGAGCGGCGCTTCCGCGGCCGAGTCGCGGCGGTCGAGGCCCATCCGCGAGACCCATGCTTCGGTGTTCTCGCGCCGTTGGGCCAGGTAGCCGATCCATTCGCCGCCGCGCTCGGGGCGATCGACCCGGGACACGAAGCTCGGCATCACGGTTTGGAGCTCGCGGAGGATCATCGTACCGAGGTCCCGCGCCTCGGGCAGCGGCGACGCCATCAGGCGCATGATCAGCTGCTCATAGGCCTGCCCGGAGGCGTAGATGCCGACGTGGCTGAGTGTGGCCGCGGGCAGGAGACCCCGCAGGAGGTCGAGGGCCTTGGCGCGGATCGAGCGCTGCCACGGACCCTCCGGCTCGCCGTCGGCGCGCGGCCAGCGCTCGGCCGCCCACTCCTCGACCTGGGTGAGCGAGCGCGAGTAGATCCCGAACAGCTCGTCCATGGCCTTGGCGAACTGCGGCCCGAGATCCTCGTCGCGGTAGTAGCGGTAGCCGCCGCCGGCCTCCTCGGGGAGCGGGACGTCGTAGGGGATGTAGCGGGT
Organism: Solirubrobacterales bacterium; assembly: GCA_038258095.1. Lineage (GTDB taxonomy): Bacteria > Actinomycetota > Thermoleophilia > Solirubrobacterales > 70-9 > JBBSQE01. Next base: position 13,730 of record JBBSQE010000014.1, read on the forward strand.
CGACTGCTCGAGGTAGGCGGCGAGGCGCCCGCGCTGGAGCAGCTTCGTCCCGATGTTCGAGACCCACTCGCAGGCCAGGTGGGCGCCGCCGACCTGGGCGATCGAGTCGTCGCCGTAGCCGACGAAGACACGCTCGTAGAGCTTCGCCGCGCGCTCTCCCTCGTCGCCGTCGAACGGCCGCCCCCCGCTTGGGGTCTCGGCTGCGAACTCCTCGAGAAAGAGCCGGCGGACCGTGCCGCCGTATCGCGAGTAACGGGCGAACAGGGCGCCCTTGACGGTCTCGGGAAGATTGACGAGGCCGAAGACCGGGCGATCGAGGTTCGTGAAGTGAGGGGAGAGGATCCTCCGCTCGTCTTCTGTGAATTGCTCGACCGGGTAGCGCACGGACAGGTGAGGCTACAAACCCCGGCGGCGGGGAGACGGCGGGAAAACCACGGTCGGAGCGGCATCGTGGCCGTGGTCCGGCCTCAGGCCCACGAAGCGGGCTGGCCGCGCAGCAACTCGAACGAGAGCCGCAGCTTGCGGTCATAGGTGGGTCCCGCGATGTGTGGGCCGTCGACGACGCGGAGGCTGACGAGTGGGTCGCGCTCGGACCAGATGACGCTGTCCGTGAACGGAACGATGACGTCGTCGACCGAGTGGATGATGTCGATCGGAACCAGCGAGTCGTTGAACTTCGGCGAGAGATCGAGCTTGTCGCCCATGTTCATCCCCCAACCCCAGGGAAGGTCGAGCTCCGGCGTCTCGGGGAAGCTCCAGGTGAAGAGGTCGGAGATCGGCGCGTTGAGGGAGGCTCGCTCGACCAAGCCCACCTGGGCGAGGCGCCCGGCCAGGGTTCCGCCCGCCGACTCTCCGTAGGCGAATCGGGCGTGCGTCCGGCGGGCGGTCTGGATCGCGTATCGCCAGGCGCCGAGGGGGTCCCAGATCGGATAGTGGACCTCGAGCGGGCGAAAGCCGGCTTCGCGGGCCGCCGCCGTCGCGAAGCTCATCTGCTCAGAGGACGACGGCAAACCGAACCCGCCGGGAGGGAAGAGGAGGACGGCGGGCGCTGACGGATCGTCGGCGGCGCCCGTGGGCGAGCGCCGAGCGCGGCTGCGAAGGCTCCCGGCCGCCCCCCGCGCGCGCTGTCGGATTCTGCTGGCGCGGCCCATCGCGCGTGAGGCTACCTGCCGCGTCGCCGGTTCCGGGCGGGCCGCTCGGCGGCATCGTCCCCGGCGAGCAGGTGGAAGCAGAGCCGCAGCTTCTCCTCGTAGGCCGGGCCCTGGATATGGGGATCGTCGACGACGTGCAGCCGCACGAGGGGGTCCCGCTCCGCCCACGCGACGCTGTCGGAGAACGGGACGGTCTGATCTCCCCGCGAGTGGACGATGTCGATCGGAACCGGGCTCGGGTGGAATGTCGGGGAGAGCCAGCGGAGCCCCTGCGGTGTCACGCCCCAGCCGGGGGGAAGGCCGCGCCCGGAGTGCCGGCGCAGGCCCCAGGTGAGCAGGTTGGAGACCGGAGCGTTGAGCGCCGCCCGGTCGAGTGCGCCGAGCGTCGCGAGCCGCCCGGCCAGAGCGCCACCAGCCGACTCCGCATAGGCGAGGCGGGCACCCGTCTCGGCGGCAACCCGCTGCACATGCCCGAAGGCTCCGCTCGGGTCATACACCGGGTAGTGCACCTCGATCGGCCGGAACCCGGCCGCCGCGGCCACCTCGCAGGCCGTGTCGAGGTATCCCGCCCGCGCCCGCAGCTCGAACCCGCCCGGGGGCAGGATCAGGACCCGGGGCCGGGGCCGGCGGAGGTGCTCGAGCACGGGAGCCATTGTGCCGGACGGTCAGTTGTCGTCCTTGTCCCGCATAGCGATACAAACACGACAACCCCGCCCGGTTGTCTACCCGACGAGCGAGAAGATCGCCCGGCCGGCATGCTCGGAGAACTCCACGAGCGGCTGGGGGATGATCCCGAAGAAGACGGTGGCCGCGGCGGCCAGGGCTGCGGGGCCGGCGAGGTAGATGCGGCTCCCGGCGCGGGGGTCGATCGGGTCGGCCTCGGGGGACGCTCCGGCGATCGCCGGCATGTTCGACGCCTTGGTCGCCTTCGCCTTCGCCTTCGCCTCGGCCTGCGGCGCGGACCGCATCCACATCGCCGCGACCACTCGCAGGTAATAGGCGAGGGAGATCATCGATCCGACGGCGATGAACACGGCGAGCCAGGTGAAGTCGCCTGCGACCAGCGCCTCGATCAGGTAGAGCTTGCCGATGAAGCCGGCGGTCAGGGGCAGGCCGGCGAGCCCCAGCATCGCGATCGTCAGGGGCCAGGCCAGATGGGGCTGCTCGGCGCCGAGCCCCTCGACGCTGCGGATGTCGTCTCCGTAGGCGCTCTGGCGCTCACGGGCGACGATCACGGCGAAGGCCGCCAGGTTCATGAAGAGGTAGATAGCGAGGTAGAAGACCAGCGCGTTCACGCCCGACTCGGAGGCGACCACGAGCCCGCCGAGCATGTAGCCGGCCTGGGCGACGCCCGAGTACCCGAGCATCCGCTTCAGCGAGTCCTGGCCGAGGGCTCCGACGTTGCCGGCGACGATCGAGATCGCCGCGAGGACGGCGAGGGCGACGTTCCAGTCACCCGACTCGGCGCCGAGCGCATAGTCGAAGAAGCGGATGAAGACGCAGAATGCCGCGGCTTTCGTCGCCACCGCCATGAATGAGGTGATCGGCGTCGGCGCGCCCTCGTAGACATCGGGGGTCCACTGGTGGAAGGGGGCGACCGAGGTCTTGAAGGCGAGGCCGACTCCCGTCATCGCGATCCCGATCAGCAGCAGCGGGTCACCGAGGACGCCGTCGCTCGCGACCCCCCTCGCGATCTCACCGAAATCCGTCGAGCCGGTCGAGCCGTACACGAAGGCGAGGCCGTAGAGCAGGGTCGCGGAGCCGAGCGAGCCGACGATCAGGTACTTGAGGCCGGACTCGAGCGACCGCTCCTGTCTCAGGTTCGTCGCGCAGAGGATGTAGAGGGGGATCGAGAGGGTCTCGAGGCCGACGAAGAAGCTGATGAGGTTCGATGCCTGCACCAGTAGCGCCATGCCCAACACCGAGCCGAGCAGGAGTGCGTGGTACTCGCCGGAGCCGGCGTTTTCGACCGCGGGCTCGCGGAACGACAGGAGGACAGTCGCCGCCGCGGTCAGCAGGCAGATGAAGAGGATCGCCAGCGCCAGGTCGTCGATCCGCAGGGCGTTTGCGATCAGGTCCTTCGGCTCGCCCCACTGCCAGATGCCGAGGCCGCCCGTCACGCCGAGCGTGAGGAGCGTCAGGAACGGCGCCGTCCGCTTCAGCGGGTTGAACACCGCGGTCATCAGCACCACGCAGAGCCCGGCGGTGAGGGCGATGATCGGAGAGATCCCGGCGTAGTCGATATGCGGGGGGTCGAAGGTCACTTGACCGGCTCCAGCCCGGCGCTCGGAAGTTCCAACCCCGGGTTCGCAGGCGGCGCGGTACCGAAGGTGGGCAGGCCGCCGGGACACCCGTAGCCGTTGGCAACCGAGATCTCGCCGTTCGCGCCCCGCAGGCAGGTCGCGGCGACCGCGGAGGAAGCCGAGTTATCCGTCTTCTTCAGCACCAGCTGCGGGTAGAGCGCCAGCCCCACGATGCAGAGGACGAGCGGCACCACCGCCAAGCTCTCCCGGTAGCTGATCTCGCGCGACCTGCTCTCGCCCTCGGGCCCGCGGTCGTGCATCACCTTCTGGTACATCCGCAGCGAGTAGAAGGCCGCCAACGCGATGCCGAGAGACGCCACGATCGCGTAGACGATCTTCGCCTGGAAGACGCCGTTGAGGATGTAGAACTCGCCGATGAAGTTGGCCGAGCCCGGCATCGCCAGGTTCGCCAGGATGACGATCAGGAAGACGGCCGCGAGGATCGGGGCGCGGGTCGCGAGGCCGCCCATCTCGCGGAGGTCGTCGGTCCCCGTGCGGGCGGCGACGACGGCGATGATCAGGATCAGCGGCGCGACGACCAGGCCGTGGTTGCCGATCTGCAGAAGCGCCCCGTTTGCGCCGTCGGGCCGCAGGGCGAGGATGCCGAGGGTGATGAAGCCGAGCTGGGCGACCGACGAGTAGCCGGCGATCAGCCGCAGGTTCGTCTGGGTGAAGGCCATGATCGACCCATAGAGGACGCCGGCCAGCGCGATGACGAGGACGATCTCCTGGAAGTGGACGGTGGCGTCGGGGAAGATCGGCAGCACGACGCGCAGGAAGCCGTAGGCCCCGACCTTCGACAGCACCGCGCTGAAGACTGCGAGCGCCGGGAGGGGAGCGATCCGGTAGGCGTCGGGCATCCAGCCGTGCAGCATGAAGGCGGGCATCTTGACCAGAAACGCCGCGGCGAAGAACCAGAAGATCCAGTATTGGCTGCCGGAACCGAGCGGGTGTGCCGCCAGCTCGCGCATCGAGAAGGTGATATCGCCGCCGTGCGCGGAAAGGATCGCGGTGGCGATCGCGCCGACGAGCATCAGGAGCGAGCCGACGAGCGTGTAGATCAGCATCTTCAGGGTCGCCGCCCGGGCGGTCACGCCGCCGGGGATGTCCTTGCCCCAGACGCCGAACAGGAAGTAGAACGGGATCAGCATCAGGTCGAAGAAGAGGACGAAGAGCAGGAGGTCCTGGGCGCAGAAGGCGCCGAGCGTGGCCGTCTCACTGAGCAGCATCATTCCGAAGAAGAGCTGCGGACGATCCTGGCCCTGGAAGGCGGCGTAGGCGGTAGCGGGCAGCCAGATGAGCGCCGTCAGGAGGATCAGGAAGACGGAGAGCCCGTCCACGCCGAGGCTGTAGTCGACGCCGAGGCCCTTGATCCAGGTTACGTCGGTCGTCTGCTGCATGCCGCCCGCCGTGTCGAAGCCGGTCACGAGCGAGATCGCCATCCCCAGCACGAACGCGGTGCCGGCGATCGCCCAGAGACCGGCGAGGCGCTTCGGCAGCGCCATGCCGATGACGCCGACGGCGAGCGGCGCCCAGATCAGCCAGCTCAGCATTGAGTCCCGACTTTCACTAGCTGCTCACGATCAGGAAGTAGAGGGCAAGACCGGCGAAGCCGGCGAAGAGGAGCAGCGCGTAGGCCCGCACGAAGCCCGACTGCGCAGCCTTGACGACGCCCCCGGCACTCCGGACGACGTCAGTCGCACCATTGACGACGCCGTCGACGACGATCCGCTCGAAGACCCGGTTGGCGAAGGAGCCGATCGCGATCGTGGGCCGGTAGATCAGGAAGTCGATCGCCTCGTCGAAGTACCACTTGTGGAAGAGGAAATCGTGGATGCCCTGGAAGCGCTTCTCCAGCGCCGGTGCCGTGCCCGGGCGGGCGATGTAGAGGAAGTAGGCGATCCCGATCCCGGCGAAGGCGACGACGCCTCCGATCGCGAGGCCGAACCACTCGTGCCCGGTGGTGTCCGCGGGGACGATCACCGAGTCGGCGAACGTCGGCTCGAGGAACTTCGTGACCAGGTCGTCGAGGCCCGGAATCTGAACGATGCCGCCGAAGAGTGCCAGGACGGCAAGGGCACCCATCGCGATCTTCATCCCCGGGGCCTGCTCGGCGATGTGGTGCTCGGCGCCCGGATAGCCGACCTCGGTGTCCTCGGCCTGCCCCGTCGCGGGGTTGCGCGGCTCGCCGTGGACGACATGACCGGTGTCCATCAGCTCCTTCGCCTCGTCGTTCGGCTCCCCGCCGAGCACCCGGAAGACGAGCCGGAACGAGTAGATGCCAGTGAGCAGAGCGCCGACATATCCGGCCACGCCGAAGGCCGTGTACCAGCCTCCGCGCGCGGTCGCGAAGGAGAGGATCTCATCCTTGCTGAAGAACCCCGAGGTGCTTGGGAAGCCCGACAGGGCCAGCGACCCGATCACGAGGCAGGCCCCGGTGAACGGCATCGCCCGGCGGAAGCCGCTGATCTTGTCGATGTTCTGCTCGTTCGCCATCGCGGCGATGATCGAGCCGGCCGCCATGAACAGCAGGGACTTGAAGAAGGCGTGGGTCATCAGGTGAAACATCCCGGCCGAGTACGCCCCGATCGAGACCCCCATGATCATGTAGCCGACCTGGCTCAGCGTCGAGTAGGCGATGATGCGCTTGAGGTCGGTGACGACGATCGCGATCGTGCCGGCGATGATGAGCGTCACCGCTCCGACGACGGCGCTGATGTCCGCGGCCGTGGGCGCGAGCTCGAACAGCGGATGTGCCCGGGCGATCAGGTAGACGCCGGCCGTGACCATCGTCGCGGCGTGGATCAGGGCGGAGACCGGCGTGGGCCCCTCCATCGCGTCCGGCAGCCACGTGTGGAACGGGATCTGAGCGGACTTGGCAAAGGCGCCGATGAGGAGCAGGCAGCAGATCGCGACGATCGTCCCGTCGTTGGTGGTGAAGTGATGAGGGGCGGCGGCGAACACTTCCTCGTAGTTGAAGACCCCGAGCTCACGGAAGATCAGGAACGCGGCGAGCACGAGGCCGATGTCGCCGACGACGTTGATGACGAACGCCTTCATGCCCGCTTTGGTCGCGGTCTCGCGGCGGTACCAGAAGCTGATCAGCGCGTAGGAGGTGAAGCCGACGAAGGCCCATCCGACGATCAGCAGGACGAAGTTGCCCGCCAGGACCAGGAGCAGCATCGAGAACACGAAGAAGTTGAGGAAGCTGAAGAAGCGCCGGTAGCCCCGGTCTGACTGCATGTAGGAGTACGAGTAGATGTGGATCAGCGCCGAGACGCCGCTGACGACGAGCGCCATGAACACCGAGAGCGGATCGACGTAGATGCCGAGCTGGATGTCGAGCCCGCCGGCGTTCGCGTAGTCCCACAGCGATGAGGCGTGGTGGCGGCTCTCGGCCGGGTCACCGAGCAGGCTGATGAGCATCGCGACCGAGCAGGCGAAGGCGAGCCCGACGGCGCCGACCCCGATCAGGCCCGCAGCCCGCTCGGGGAGGGCCCGGAAGCCGAGGCCGATCGTGATCGAGCCGAGGAGCGGAAGGAGGATGACGAGCCAGCCCCAGGTGGTCGCGCTCATCCTTTGAGGCCCCTCAGATCATCGACGTTGAGAGGGAGCTTGCGCCGGAAGATCGCGACGATCAGCCCGAGGCCGACGACGACCTCACAGGCGGCGACGACCATGACGACGATCGCGAAGATCTGACCGTCGGCGTTCCCGTGCATGCGACTGAAGGCGACGAGTGCGAGGTTGCCGGCATTCAGCATGATCTCGAGGCAGAGCAGGATCACCAGCAGCGAGCGGCGGACGAGCACGCCGCCGGCCCCGACCGCGAAGAGAAGGGCGGACAGGACGAGGTACCACTCGACTGCCATCAGCCGGCCTCTCCGGACTCGGCTGGGGCGGTTTCCCCCCGGTCGGGGGTGAAGCCCATCACCCCGGCGGCCGAGACAGCGCCCGTGGTCTCCCCGTCGCCCGGCTTGCGCCCGGCGAGGACGACCGCGCCGACGGCTGCGAGGAGAAGCAGGATCGAGGCGGCCTCGAACACGATCAGGAAGCGCTCGAGGAGGATCTGGCCGATATCAGCAGGCGTCCCGAAGCCGAGCGGGAGCTCCGGGCCCTCGGAGCCGAGGCCGGACAGGGACGAGCCGAGGACGGCAATGGAGATCTCGATGAAGAGGGCACCGGCGAGAAGCGGGGCGAGGATCCGTTGGCCCGGGATCGGCTCCCAAGCCGGCTCTTCGACACCGCCGACGTAGGCCGCGACGAACACGTAGAGGACCATCACGCCGCCCGCGTAGATGACGACCTGCGCGGCGGTGACGAACTGGGCGTAGAGGAGGAGGAAGAGCCCCGCGAGCGCGGTCAGGTGGATGATCAGCGCGAGCACGCTGTAGAACGGGTTCCGCAATCCGACGACCGCGATCGCACCGCCGAGGGCGCCGATCGCGCCTGCGAAGAAGGCAACCTCGACCACGGCGCGCTACTCCCCCTCGGCCCGCAGGGGAGTTCGGTCGATCGGCTCCGCCAGAAGCATTTCCTTCGTGAAGATCAGATCGGAGCGGTCGTAGTCCGACATCTCGTAGTCGTGGCCCATCGTGATCGCGTCGAACGGGCAGGCGACCTCGCAGTAACCGCAGAAGATGCATCGCGAGAGGTTGATCTCATAGACCGACGCGTAGCGCTCTCCGGCGGAGACCCGGTCATCGGGGTCGTTCTCGGCGGCGACCACGCGGATGCAGTCGGCGGGGCAGGCGGCGGCGCAGAGCGAGCAGCCGACGCACTTCTCCAGGTGCGAGTCCTCGAAGCGGTGCAGCTTGTGCCGGCCGCGGAAGCGCGGATAGACGGGCGTCTTCTCCTCGGGATACTCGATCGTCAGCGGCCCTTCGATCACCCTCGCAAGCGTCGTCTTCAGGCCGCGAAGCGTCTCGCCGAAGGCGCGGTAGAGGCCACCCGCGCCCCCCGGCTCCGGGCCCCGGGGCACCTGGACGACGGAGTCGTCCCGCAGATACGGAAACTTCTCGCGAATCGACTGCTCGCCGGAGCCGTTCTCGCTCATCGGAGCCCCCTCAAGGTCGGGGTCTCGCGGCAAGTTGTCGTCTTTGTCTCGCTATACGAGACAAACGCGACAACCCCCGGGGTCTCGGTGCCCACGGCTGCGCTCATGTGAGCACCACGATGACCGCCGTGACGAGCACGTTCAGGGTCGCCAGCGGGAGCAGCACCTTCCAGCCGAGGTTCATCAGCTGGTCATAGCGCAGGCGCGGAACCGTTGCTCGGACCCAGATGAACATGAAGACCAGGGCCATCATCTTCGCGAGCATCCAGATCGGGTCGAGCCAATTCGGTCCCGGGCCCATCCAGCCGCCGAGGAACATTGCTGCGGCGATGCCGGACACGACCATGATTTCGATGTACTCGACGAGGAGGAACGAGCCGAAGCGCATGCCGCCGTACTCGGTCTGGTAGCCCTGAACGAGCTCGGCGTCGGCCTCCGGAAGGTCGAACGGCGTGCGGTTCGTCTCCGCGAAGCCGGCGAGCATGAAGATGAAGAAGCCGGCGAGCTGGGGGATGATGAACCAGATCCCGTGCTGGGCGTGGACGATCTCGACGAGCGAGAGCGACCCCGCCATCATGATCACGCCGAGCAGGGAGAGGCCCATCGCGACCTCGTAGGAGATGAGCTGGGCGGCGGCGCGCATCGAGCCGAGGAAGCTGTACTTGGACCCGGAGGCCCAGCCCGCCAGCAGGAGGCCGTAGAACGCGATCGTCCCGACGCCGAAGAAGTAGAGGATGCCGATCGAGACGTCGATGCCGTAGAGGCCGACGCCGTTCCGCGTGTCGCCGAATGGCAGGATCGCCAGGGCGAGAACGCCGGAGAGGACCGGGAGCACGGGGGCGAGGACGTAGAGCGAGGGAACGGCGGCCTCGGGCCGGAAGGCGCGCTTGCCGAGCAGCTTGCCGACGTCGGCAAGCGGCTGCATTAGCCCATAGGGGCCGACTCGGTTCGGCCCGTAGCGGTGCTGGAAGCGCCCGATCAGCTTCCGTTCGAGGAGCGTCAGGAGCGGGACGATCGCGAAGATGACGGCGAAGATGATGATCGACTTGAGGATCAGGATCCACGTCGCTTCGGCGTAGTTCGGGTCGGCGAACGGGATCACTGGCCGACTCCGGGAGGTGCCGATGTTTCGACCTTGGTGATCTCGACGACCTCGCCGCCGCCGTTCAGCAGCCCGTTGGCGTTGCCCTCGACCGTCCCCTCGATGAGGAAGCAGGCGCCCGGCTGCATGCGCTCGCGGATCAGAACGCGGGCATCCACGGCATTGCTGTTCGACCGGACCTTGACGTGGTCGCCTTGGGAGAGACTGAGACGCTCCGCATCCTGCGGAGCGATCTCAACCCGTTGCTGTGGCGTGAGAAACCGCAGAGCCGAGTTCTGCTCTGTAATGGGTCCGGCCCAGAGATCCCGGTACGTGCCTAGGAGGAGGGACGTACCGGCATCGCCGGTGCCCTCCCCCGGGACGCGACTCGCGCGACCCTCGCCACTGCCTGTAGTTCCGTCCAGCATGCGCGCCTCGCGCTGAGTGTCCCGGGGAAGGACCCCGGCACTGCCGGCAAGTTCCTGCCAGCGGATGCCCCGGCCGCCGATGGAAGAGTCCGAGGCCCCCGCGTAAAACGGGACCGCCTCAGACACGGCGGCTAGCGCCTCCGGTGCAGACGAGATGCCCGTTTCGTGGCCCAGGGCCGCGGCGATCTCGGTCAGCACCTGCCAGGCGGGGCGGACCTCGCCCGGGCGCTTGGCCGAGGGGCGGACGCGTTGCAGCCTGCCCTCCGGATGCGTGACCGTGCCGTCCTTCTCGGCGTGCGACTCGAGCGGGAAGACCACGTCGGCCTGGGTCGTCGACTCGGTGCCGAGTAGCGAAAAGGCGATCACGTCGTCGGCCTCGCCGAGGGCCCGGTGCCACGCCGCCGGATCGGAGAAGTCGCGGTCGACGTCGACGCCGAAGAGGAGGATCGTCTTCAGCTCTCCGTCCTCCAGCGCCCTGCGGATCTGCTCGGTGGGGTAGCCTGCGCTCGTCGCCACCAGACCGGGGCCCGCGTCCGGCAGACAGCCGACCTCGCGAAGCCCGCGAGCATTCGTCACGTCGGGGATCTCCAGAAGTCCGGACTCCTCCCTGCCGGAGAGGCCAAGACCCTCGGCCAGGGCCAGCAGGCCGTCGATCGCCTCGTCACCGCTCGCGCCGCGGCCGATCCGCTCGCCCCAGACGACCACGACGTCCTTGGCGCCGCGCAGGACGCCGGCCACCTCGGCCGCCGGTCCCTCGCCCGGTCCGTCGCGGTCCGCGAGGGCGGAGCATAGGTCGGCCAGGAAGGTCGCCGCGGCGCCGGGCGCGTAGCGGGCGCTTGCCACGGCGCCGCCATCGAGCCCGCTCGGGCGCTCGGTCGCGACCGCGAGGCGGGCGCCGGTGCGGCGGACGGCCTTGCGGATCCGCAGGTCGAGGATCGGGGAGTCGTGGAGAGGGTCGGTGCCGATCACGAGGATCGCGTCCGCGTGGTCGATGTCCGTGACCTTGGCGCTGATCGCGGGGTTGGAGAGAGCGACCAGGTCGGCGCGGCGGGGGCCACCGGCGCGCCGCGAGTCGATGTGGGGGGAGCCGAGCGCCTCGCGCAGGATGCGCTGCACGAGGTAGCCCTCCTCGTTTGAGGCATCGCCGATGATCGCCGCGGTCCTCTCGCCACCACGCTCCAGGGCCCCGGCGGCGCGCTCGATCGCGTGCGGCCAGGCGGCATCCGTGGAGTTGCCGCCGGCGCGGAGGATCGGCCCCTTGATCCGGGCGTCGCCTGACAGCATCTCGAAGCCGTAGCGGCCGCGGTCGCAGAGCCAGCCGTCGTCGACCTCCGGGTTGTCGCGGGCGAGCACCCGCTTGACCTCCTCGTCGCGGACCGTGAAGCGCACGTTGCACTGGCTCGGGCAGAGCGTGCAGACCGAGCCGGCCTGCTCGATGTCCCAGGGCCGTGCGCGGAAGCGGTAGGTGTAGGAGGTCAGGGCGCCGACGGGGCAGAGCTCGGTGATGTTGCCGTGGAAGGGAGCGATGTAGGGCCGCTCGTCGAACGTGCCGACGTAGGAGGCCTGGCCCCGCTCGAGGAGCTGGAGCTGCTCGTCCTCGGCGACCTCCTGGCTGAAGCGGACGCAGCGGTAGCACATGATGCAGCGCTCGCGGTCGATGCCGATCAGGGGGCTGAGCGGCACCGGCTTCTCGAAGTGGCGTTTGGGGTCGGTGAAGCGGCTCTTGCCGACGCCCCATCCCATCGAGATGTCCTGCAGCGGGCACTCGCCGCCCTTGTCGCAGACCGGGCAGTCGAGCGGGTGGTTGACGAGGAGGAACTCAACGATCGCGTTCTGGGCCTCCTTGACCTGGTCGGTCTGCGTGTAGATGACCATGCCGTCGCGGACGGGGGTCGAGCAGGCGGTCTGGAGCTTCGGGATCCCCTCGACCTCGACCAGGCACATGCGGCAGGCCCCGACCGGCGCGCCGAGCTTCGGCTCGTAACAGAAGACCGGGATCTCGACGTCGCCGTGCTTGGCGGCGTCGACGAGCATCGCGCCCTCCTCGGCATCGATCTCGCGGCCGTCGACCGTGATGGTGATCTCGCGGACCGGCTTCTTCGAGCTCATCCCGGAACCCCCGCGGCGGCGCCCAGCTCCAGCGGCGAGCCCTGCACGACTCCGATCCGGCTAACGTCGTCGAGCGGCGGACCCGTCGTCTCCAGCAGCTCCTCGAACTCAGGGCGGAACTTGCGGACCATCGCGCCGACCGGCATCGCCATCGAGTCGCCGAGGACGCAGAGGCAGTTGCCGATGATGTTCTCCTGCACCGAGGCGACGATGTCCAGGTCCATCGGGGTCGCCTCGCCGCGCACGACCCGCTCGAGCATCTTCACGGTCCAGTTGGTCCCCTCGCGGCATGGGGTGCACTTGCCGCAGGACTCGTGGTGGTAGAAGCGCGCGGTCCGCAACGCCATCTTCGGGATCGAGACGCGCTCATCGGCGACGATGATCGACCCGGAGCCGAGCATCGAGCCGGCATCGGCCATCGCCTCGAAGGAATATGGCAGGTCCCGCGCTTCCTCGGCGGTCAGGACGGGGGAGGACGAGCCGCCCGGGTAGAGCGCCTTCAGCTCATGGCCGTCCTCGGGGCCGCCCCCGAGGTCGTAGATCAGCTCGCGGAGCGGAATGCCGAGCTCCACCTCGTAGTTGCCCGGGCGCTGGACGCAGCCGGAGATCGAGACGACCTTGGTCCCGGGCGACTGCTCGGTGCCGAAGCTCTTGAACCAGTCGGCGCCGTTGCGGACGATGTGAGGGACGTTCGAGAGCGTCTCGACGTTGTTGATCAGCGTCGGGCCGCCGTAGAGGCCCTGGACCGCGGGGAACGGAGGCTTCAGGCGCGGGTTGCCCCGCTTGCCCTCGAGCGCGTCGAGCAGCGCCGTCTCCTCGCCACAGATGTAAGCGCCGGCGCCGCGGTGGACGACCAGCTCCAGATCGAAGTGGCTGCCGAGGATGTTCTGGCCGAGGAAGCCGGCCTCGTAGGCCTCGGTCACGGCGGCCTCGAGGATGTCCCCCTGGAGGTCGTATTCGCCGCGGATGAAGATGAAGGCGTGACCGGCGTCGGCCGCGAGAGCGGCGATGGCGATGCCCTCGATCAGCTGGTGCGGGTTGCGCTGCATCAGTTCGCGATCCTTGAAGGCACCCGGCTCGGACTCATCGGCGTTGCAGCAC
>JBBSQE010000015.1:0-26245 GCA_038258095.1 Solirubrobacterales bacterium
GGTCCTGGCGCGAGCCACGGTGGGAGACATGGCGGCTCAGCGCTCCAGCTTCAGGCTAGGAGCGCTTGTCGGTGACTACCTCGCCCTCGACGGACTCGACTGCCTCTGCCCGGGCCTGTGCCTGGGAGCGCTCGAGTGCGCGAACACGGTCATCATCATCATCGTCGTCATCCTTGCTCTCTCCGCCCATGGTTCCGCGAAACTCACGGATTCCTTCACCCAGCGACTTGCCGAGCTCCGGTAGGCGCTTCGGTCCGAATACAACCAAGGCGATGATGAGCACCACGACGACTTCAAGGGGTCCGATTCCGAATGGCATAGTGATGACTCTAACGGCCCCCACCCCGAATCGGATCAGCCGTTAGCCATTCTTTAGCCTGGCCCGGGCGGCAGCCGCGGCTCTGGGCCGCCCGTCGAATGCCCGGGTCAACCTTCAAGTCCGGTGCGCGGCCCGCCGATAGGGAGTGCGTCATGCCTTCCTCCCGCAGCCAAGCGACCGCCACCCGGCAGGGGCTTCATGTCTGCCCGGATTGCACCTCTCCCCTCGTCCAGCCGACCGGCTGGGAGCAGACACGGGTCGAGGGATCGTGGCGCATCTGGCGCCGCTGCCCCGACTGCGAGTGGGAGGGGGACGCTGTCCACGGCGAGTCGGAGATCGACCGCTTCGACGAGGAACTCGACTTCGGCACCCGCGAGCTGGCCGGCGAGCTGAAGACGCTCGAGCTCTCCAACATGAAGCAGGCTGTCGAGACGCTGATCACCGCCCTCGATGCCGACCTGATCGGCCCCGAGGACTTTCACCGCTCCTTCGCTTGATCGCTTGGGGCGGTTCACGAGCGAGACCGCCGGGCGCAACTGCCGGACGCCGCTAGGAGTAGCGTTCCACGACCCCGTCAGCGACCAGGTCCAGCAGGCGGCGCTGCTCGGGATCGAGGTTCGCCCCGCGCAGGCGGGTCTTCGCCTCGGCGACCATCTCAAGCGCCCGCTCCCTCACGCCCTGCGTCGCTCCCGTCGCTGCGATTCGGTCGCACAGGGCCTCGGCCGAGCTGGCATCCAGGCCGTGCAGGTCGGCCGCCGCAATCTCCGGATCGGACCGCGCCGCCCAGATCAGCGGCAGGGTGACGGTGCCGTCGAGGAGATCGGTGCCTCGCGCCTTCCCGGTCCGCTCGGGCGGTCCCTCCACATCGAGGACGTCGTCGAGGAGCTGGAAGGCGAGCCCGATCTCCGACCCGAATGACCGCAGATCGGCCCCCTGATCGGCTGAGCCGAGGAGACGGGTCCTGCCGAGGAGGCAGGCGCACTCGAAGAGGCGCGCCGTCTTCAGGCGGCAGCGGTGGAGGTAGCGCTCCTCGGACAGGCCGACGTCGTAGGCGTCGCCGCGCTGCGCGAGCTCCCCGCGCGCAAGCGCGAGCGACGCGTCACTAAGGAGCTCGATCGCCCTCGAGTCCTCCGCCGCGGCGAGGACCGCAAAGGCGCGGGAGAAGAGCAGGTCGCCTGCCGACGTCGCCCGGTTCCGTCCGCCCGTTGCGGCGATCGTCGGCAGGCCCCGCCGCAGGGGCGCCGCGTCGAGCACGTCGTCGTGCACGAGCGTGGCCATGTGGACGAGCTCTATCGCCGCGCCGGCACGCACGGCTTCGTCCCCCGCCTCCGGCCCCGCCGCGAGAAGGACGAGGAGTGGCCGCAGGCGCTTGCCGCCCGCGGACAGGGTCGCCGTCGCATCTCCGGTCAGCACCTCTCCGTGGGCCTCTGACTGCGCCTCGAGCAGGCGCTCGACCGCGCCCAGCCGCGCCGGAAGCCAGCTCGAGCCGGCGTCGAGCACGGCGGTGACGGGTGGGGGGACCGAAGAGCGGGGGCTCACCGGATCAGGCGGGCCGCTGGGCCGAGTGGATCGCGATGATCCCGCCCGCGAGAACGGTGACGCGAATCCGCTCCAGGCCGGCGCGCTCCATGTGGGCGGCCAGCTCACGCGGGCCGGGGAAGCTGCGGACCGAGTCCGGCAGGTAGGAGTACGCCTCCCTGTCACCGGCGGCCGTGCCGAGCAGCGGCACGAGGCGGTCAAACCAGAGGGAGTAGAAGCTCGAAAGTGGCGGGCGGTGCGGCTGTGTGATCTCGAGGATGACGAGCCGGCCTCCGGGACGAAGGACGCGGGTCATCTCGCGCAGCCCGCGGTCGAGGTCGGCGAGGTTGCGGGCGCCGAAGCCGACGGTCAGCGCGTCGAAGCGCTCATCGTCGTAGGGGAGGGTCAGCGCGTCCGCCCACTCGAACCGCACCGGAACACGGGGGCCGTCCGCGGCCTTCTCGCGAGCGAGGTCCAGCATCGGCTCGGAGAAGTCGCACCCGACCACGCTCCCCTCCAGCCCCACTCGGCGGGCGAGCTCGAGGGCCAGGTCGCCGGTGCCGCAGCAGACGTCGAGCGCGGCGTCGCCGGGGCGCAGCTCGGCCCGGTCGGCTGCCCGGTCGCGCCAGCGGTGATGGAGGCCGGCCGTCATCACCGAGTTCATCGCGTCGTAGCGGGTGGCGATGCGGTCGAACATCCCGTTGACCTGCGTGGCGAACAGCTCGGAGCCGCGGTTCGGCTGTCGGTCGGCGCTCTCGCTTGTCTGCCCGTTCGTCACGCGAACGAGATTAGCCTGGGAGCGCCACCGACCCGCCTCCCACCCGGACAACCCTCGCGAGGGCGCTCAGTCCAGGTAGGAGAGAAAGTTGGCGACCTGGTTGAGCTTCGCCTGCCCGAGAGCGCGGTAGGAAGGCATGATGCCCGGGCCGATCTGGACCGACCGGATGATCGCTGCCCGGGGTATTCGGGCGCCTATGTGAGTGAGGTTCGGGCCGGGGCCGGGGTTGCCGTTCTCACCGATCTTGTGGCAGGCGAGGCAGCCCGATTGGCCGACGATCAGCTTCCCGGCCTCGTACTCCTTGGGCACCTTCATCTCGACCTCGGTCGGCGAGCCGGCCGTTGCGCCGAGGAAGGTCAGGTAGGCCATGGCGACGATGGTCAGGCAGCCGGCCGTGGTCGCGATCGGACGGCGCTCGGGGCGGCGCTCGGGATTGCGGTCATAGTACGGCAGGAGCAGGAGCAGGACCATCGCGATCGTCGGGATGCCGATGGTGGCGAGGGGGACCAGCTCAGGGCCCTTGAGCACGCGCAGCAACTCGAAGAGGAAGAAGAAGTACCACTCGGGACGCGGCACGTAGGTGGTGGTGGTTGGGTCGGCCTTCGGCCCCAGCTCGGCGCCGAGGACTAGGGACATCAGGATGATCACACCGGCGACGACGAGCATCATCGCCGAGTCCTTCATCACGGCGTAAGGGAAGAAGGGCTTGCCCTTCTTCTTTAAGGCCTCGTACTCGCGGAGGTATGCCTCCTTCTCCCGGTTATTCATTAGCCGGTCTCTTTCGAGCGGTCGCCGTTGGTGCGCGCGCCGTTGGCGGAGGCGCGGTTGCCGTTGCCGTTCGCGCCGGCTTCGAGGGGGACGATCGGCTTCGCCGCCTTCGGGTCAGTGGCCCGCAGCCACGGCGGCGCGGTGGTGCCCAGCTTGACGACGAGGTACAGGTGCGCACCGATCAGGCTGATGATCGCGCCGGGGATGACGAGCATGTGGAGCGCGTAGAAGCGCGACAGCGTCGTCGCGCCGATCTCCGGGCCGGCTCGCAGGAAATCGGCCAGATAGGGCCCGACCACCGGGCCGGACGCGGTGATGTTGTTGGCCACGATCGTCGCCCAGAAGGACCTCTGGTCGAACGGCAGCAGGTAGCCCGTCAGGCCCATGACCATGGTCAGGATCAACAGGACGACGCCGATCACCCAGTTGAGCTCGCGCGGGTACTTGTAGGCGCCGAAGAAGAACGTCCGCGCCATGTGGACGAAGATCAGGATCATCATCACGCTGGCGCCCCACTTGTGGAGCCCGCGCACGAACTGGCCGAGGAAGACGTCGTTGGTCAGATGGGCGATCGAGCCATAGGCCTCGGTCGGCGAGGGCGTGTAGTACATCGCCAGGAAGACGCCGGTGATCGCCTGCACGATGAAGGCGAAGAGAGTGGCCGATCCGAGCGTGTAGAACCAGTTGGTCCCCTTCGGCACATTGCGGAAGAGCATCCCGGTGAAAAAGCCGCTGATCCCGGTGCGCTGGTCGACCCAGCCCGCCGCGTCGATCGGGGCTTCCTTCGCCTTGTCGAACAGGCGCTGGGCGTCGGTCTCGGTCTCGGGCGGAGAGTCCTTCAGGTTCGCCGGGGCGACGCCGTCGCCGTGCCCGTTCTCGCCGGGCTTGGCCGGCTTGCGAAGGGGCGGGGGGATCAGTGTCTCGGGAAACTTCACCTAGATCACTGGTTCCCGGTCGGCGTGCTTTCGGGGATTGGGGATCATGGATCTCATCGGCTCGCTCACGGCGGTGGGAAGGTCGTCGGGCGGGGCGGATAGAGATATTCCCAGATGCCGCCCGTGAACTCGCCCGGATCGCGCGGGCGCACCGGCTCGAGTTGGGAGGTCACGCTGTAGCGGGGGCCGACCTCCAGGTCCTTGCCGCTCGAGGTGAGGCGAGTCTGGAAGCGGTCGAGCGGGCGCACCGGCGGGCCGCCGATGACCTTCCCCTGGAAGTCGTAGACGCCACCGTGGCAGGGGCAGATGAAGTTGCCGGCCGCCTGCACGAAGCGCACCGGGCAGCCGAGGTGGGCGCAACGGGTCGAGATGGCCACGAAGCCGCCCGAATCCTCGCCCAGTTCCTTGCTGGTGCGGCGGATGTAGGCGGTCGTCTTGCCGGCGTCGCCGATGCCGGGCACGAGTGTGAAGACCACCGGCTTGTAGCTCCCCTCGGTGAAGTCGCCGATCGGGCCGACGATCTCCCAGCGCTCCTGGCCGCGGTGAAAGAGCGGTGCGAGGGCGAACCCGACGGCCGGGAGGACGATCGCGAGGCCGGCGACACCGCCGAGGGCCTGGGCTCCGACCGTGAACACCTTGCGGCGCGTCATCGACTCCCCCTCGAAGTAGCCGCGGGGGTGGGACTCGGGTAGCCGAGCCCTGCGCTCGCCCGCCTTTTCGTCTGTCATTTCTGAGTCGTCAGCCACGTGTTTCAGGGTTCAGGAACTTCCGGGACGCGAAAGTCTATTGAGTCGGAAGCGTGGTCGAAAGAGTCAGCTAGGCCGAATGCTCCCGCGGCCCCGCGGGCCGCGGCGAGGAGCGCCTCTCCGGCGCCGCCCTCGAGCCCGCGAGCGGCCGACTTTCCCGCCTCGTGGGCGGCGCTCGAGCCGCATCCGACGGCGATCGTCGCGGCGAGCCAGAGTGGCCCCGTGAGGTCCTCCCGGCCCTCCGCCCGAGCCTCGGCCACGAGGCTGATCAGGTCGGCGAGCTCGTGCACCGCGGGGGTATCGCCGAGCCCGGCGAGGCGCTCGATCCCCTGCGCGTAGAGGTAGTCGCCGGCCAGGAGGGCGAGGTCGGAGTCGTGCCCGGCCAGGATCCGCGAGGCCCCGTAGTGCAGGAGGTAGCCCTCGAGAACCGACTCCATGACGAGCGCGTATTCACCCGGTGTGGCGGCTGCGCGAGGGCCCATCGCGCACAGCTCACCGAGGACGGGGGGCGCATCCGGCCCCACGATGTGCTCGGAGATCACTGTTCCCTCCTCGCGGAGGATGGTCGCGAGGCGATCCAAGGCCTCCTCGGGAGCGAGCGGCACCTGCGAAGCCGAGGCGCTCAACGGAGCACCTCGTCGAGGGCAGCTTCGGCGGCGGCGAGTGTGCGGTCGATCGAGTCCTCGTCGTGGGCGAGCGACACGAACCAGGCCTCGAACTGCGCGGGCGGCGGATAGACACCCCGGTCGAGAAGTGCTCGGCAGAAGGCGGCGTGCGCTTCGAGATCGCATGCCGAGGCCTCAGCGAAGTTCGTGACCTCCACCTCGCTGAAGAACAGGGTCAGGAGGCCCGGAACGGTTGCGACCTGGAGCGGCCGGTCGTCGGCCAAAGCGCGCATCCCGGCGGCGAGGCGGTCGGTCAGCTCGCCGAGACGGACGTAGGCCGCCGCGTCGAGTTGGGCGAGCGTCGCCAGGCCCGCCGCCACCGCGAGGGGGTTCCCCGAGAGCGTGCCAGCCTGGTAGACGTCTCCGGCGGGGGAGATCCGCTCCATCAGCTTCCGGGGGCCCCCAAAGGCGGCTGCGGGAAGGCCACCGCCGATCACCTTGCCGAAGACCGTGAGGTCGGGGCTGACACCGAGAAGCTCCTGGGCCCCGCCTCGTGCCACGCGGAACCCGGTGATGACCTCGTCGAAGACGAGCAGCGCCCCGGTTCGGTCGGCCTCGGCGCGGAGAAACGCGAGGAAGCCTTCCTCGGGGAGAACGATCCCCATGTTCGCCGCGATCGGCTCGGCGAGTACCGCAGCGACCTCGTGCGCGTCGAGCGCTGCGGTGACCGCCTCGCGGTCGTTCCACGGGACGACGACCGTGCCGGCGGTCTGCGCCCGGGTGACGCCGGGGCTGGCGGGGACGCCCAGGGTCGCGAGGCCGGAGCCACCTTCGGCGAGCAGGCCGTCGGAGTGCCCGTGATAGTCCCCGGCGAACTTGAGGAGGATCTCGCGGCCCGTCGCGGCCCGCGCGAGGCGTGCGGCGCTCATCGCCGCCTCGGTCCCGGAGCTCGTCATCCGGATCATCTCGACCGACTTGAAGCGGTCGACCACCTCAGCCGCGAGCTCGACCTCGGCCTCCGTCGCGGCGCCGAAGCTGGTGCCGCGGGCGCCCGCGCTCGTCACCGCCTCGAGGACCGCCGGGTTCGCGTGGCCGAGGATCAACGGACCCCAGGAGCAGACCCAGTCAATGTAACGGTTGCCGTCGACGTCGATCAGCTCAGCGCCCTCGCCGCGGCTGATGAAGATCGGGTCCCGACCGATCTGTCGCATCGCGCGGACCGGCGAGTTGACGCCTCCCGGAAGAACCTCCACCGCGCGGCCGTAGAGCTCAGCCGAACGGGTGTCGCTAGGAATTTTGCTTCTCCCAGTTAGCGTAATCGTCGGTGAAGTAGCGCAGGCGGATCTTCTTGTACTCGGTGGACGAGTAGAGCGTGGCTCGGTCGTCGCCGTGGAGGTCGTGGGTGTCGGCGATCGAGTCGAGAACCGCGTCGCACTCCTCCTTGGAACGGCCGTGGGCCATTGTGAAGACGCTGTAGGGCCAGTCCTCGTAGGTCGGGCGCTGGTAGCAGTGGGAGATCCCCCGGACGGTCGCCATCTGGGCGCCAACCTCGGCGATCTTCTCGTCGGGGACCCGCCACACGCCCATGCCGTTGGCGGAGAAGCCGGCGCGGCGGTGAAAGAGGATCGCGGCCACGCGGCGGAGGATCTTCCGGTCCGTCATGCCGCGGAGGTGGTCGAGAAAGGCATCGATGTCCATGTCGACCTCGGCTGCAGCCTCCTCGTAGGGGCGCTCGATCGCCTGCATCGGTCCCTGGAGCGCACGAATCACGGCGATGTCGGTGTCGTCGTAGGGCTGCGCCTCGAGCTCCCGCGGCGGCGTGACTTCGACCATCTTCGCGAGCGCGTCGGTGTCGCCCTCCATCTCCAGGTTCATGTTGATCTTGAAGAGGATCAGCGTCGGGAGCTGGCGGACCGACTCGGCCTCGGTCTTATCCATGAGGATCTTCAGCGTGCCCGCGAGCCCAAGCTCGGAATCCGGCGGGGTCGCGATGGTGAACCACATGTTGAACTCGTGGTTTCGCAAGTAGTTGTGGGAGACGCCGGGGTAGTCGTTGATGATCTTCGCGGCGCGCTGAGGGTTCTCGGAGTCCACCTTGGCGGCGACCAGCATCGACTCGTATCCGAGCGCCCGGGTGTCGAAGATCGGGGTGATCTCGCGAATGATCCGCCCGTCGAGGAGACGCTGCGTGCGCTCGAGGACGTCATCGAGGCCCAGCCCGGCCTCCTCCGCGACCCGGGCGAACGGCTCGCGCTCGAGCGGAAAGCGCGACTGGAGGAGGTTCATCAGCCGCTTGTCTTCCGAGTCGAGCGGGATCGCCGAACCGCCCTTGCGGGAGCGAAGCTTGGGTGTCGGCGCTTTGGTCGGAGGGGTCATCTGGGAAGAGTCATGTTAGGCCCGCGACGTCCCGGGGAACGTCGTCGCGCTACTCCGCCAGCCACCCGGCAGCTTCCTTCGCGTAGTAGGTGATCACCACATCGGCGCCGGCGCGGCGGATGCTGGTCAGCGTCTCGAGGACGGCGGCCCGCTCGTCGATCCAGCCCTTCGCAGCGGCGGCCTTCAGCATCGAGTACTCGCCGGAGACGTGGTAGGCGGCGACCGGGGCGCCGGTCTCGTCTTTGACCCGGCGCACGACGTCGAGGTAGGGCACGGCGGGCTTGACCATCAGCATGTCGGCGCCCTCCTCGAGATCGAGCAGCGCCTCGCGGACCGCCTCCGCTCCGTTGGCCGGATCCATCTGGTAGCCGCGGCGATTTCCGAACTCGGGAGTCGACTCGGCCGCCTCGCGAAAGGGGCCGTAGAAGGCGGATGAGTACTTGGCCGAGTAGGCGATGATCGGGACTCCGGAGTGCCCCTCCTCATCGAGCTGGTGTCGCATCGTGCCGACCCGTCCGTCCATCATGTCGCTCGGCGCGACCGCGTCGGCGCCGGCTTCGGCGTGGGAGATCGCGGTCTTGGCCAGGAGCTCGACCGTGATGTCATTGTCGACCTCGCCGTCGCGCACGAAGCCGCAATGCCCGTGCGACGTGTATTCGCACAGGCAGACGTCGGTGATCACCATCAGGTCGGGATGGGCTTCCTTGATCGCACGGACGGCCATCTGGACGACGCCCTCAGCATCGTAGGCGCCCGAGCCGGACTCGTCCTTGTCGGCCGGGATCCCGAAGAGGAGCACCGCGGGCACCCCGGCCGCCGCAATCTCCCCCGCCTCGCCGACGAGCTCGGAGATCGAGAACCGCCCGATGCCGGGCATCGAAGGGACCTCCTCGCGCACGCCCTCCCCGGCGACGACGAAAAGCGGCTGCACGAGGTGCGAGGCCGATAGATGCGACTCCCGGATCATGCTCCGCAGCTTCTCGGTGCGGCGCATCCTGCGCATGCGGGTGGAGGGAAAGGTCACCGGAGGGAGTTTAGGACGAGGCGAGGGCGACGGCCGGGTCGGCGGGACGACTTCGCGGCGGCGGGCCCCCTCCCGGCGGCTCGGCCCCTCAGCCCTCAACCGCCGGCCTCTCAGCCCTCAGCCGCCGGCCTCTCAGCCCTCAGCCGCCGGCCCCTCAGACGATCGTTGTGGATTCGGCGGTGCCGCGGCGCCGGGAATCCCACGACCAAGTCGGGCGCTCAGGCCAGGCGCTCAGGCCAACCGCCGCAGCGCCAGCCTCGCCAGCACCATGTAGGCCACGATCAGGATCGCCAGGTGGAGCAGGGCCGCGAGGAAGTTCGGACCGGCCGGGTCGAGCGCGGTCGTCATCGCGTCGAGCGCGGGGCGGAAGGGGAAGAGCGCGGCGACGACATCAATCACCTTGTTCAGCACAGTCCCCACGGCCGAGGACGGGACCAGGGAGAGGAAGGCCACCGGCAGGGCGACCATGAACGCGAGGAGCGACGCAGCGCGGACCTCGCGGGCGAGCGCACCGAGAGCGGCGCCGGCCGCAGCGAACCCCGCGCCGCCGGCGAGGATCGCGGCCAACATCAGCCCGAACCGCTGCCAGGCGAGCGAGACGAAGAGCTCCAGCCCCCCGAGCAGCAGGAGGGTGATCACGAGGCTGACGGCCATACCGAGCAGCACCTTCTCGGCGAGCAGAGCCTCGCCGGAGACGAGGCCGCGCGTCAGCCGTGAGAAGGCGTTCTCCTCCCGCTCGAGGGCGAGCGAGCCGGCCACCAGGAGCACGGTCACGAACATCAGCGTGAACGTCGCCGCGACGGCGATCGCGAAGGAGTCGAGGGCCGGGACCGAGCCGTCGATCTGCTCCTTGTTGACGCCGATCGGCTCGGCGACCGCGTTCAGGAGCGGGCCGGCGAGGTTGAGATTGTCGCGCGCCAGCTTCGAAAAGCGGATGACCTCGTCGAGCGCGGGCTGGAGCTTGGGGTCGACCGAGGGCCGTAGCGCGGTGAGAATCTTGGCGCTGTTGACCAGCCCGAGTACATCGAAATCCTGGCCCAGGAAGCCGAGGTGTCCACCCTTGAGGATCAGGCCGAGGTAGTCGCTGCCTGTCCGCGCGACCCGCCGCGCGATCAGGAGGTTCGCCTCGGTGAGCAGGGAGGAAATGCGGTCGTCGACGATCTGCGCCTGGACCGGATCCTTGTTGCTGACGATCACGTCGACGACCGGCCTGTCCGGGGTCAGCGTGGCGAGGGAGTTGACCTTCTCCGCGAGGTCTCTGGGAAGGATCAGCGCGCCCAGAACATCTCCGGACTTGACCTTGTCGACCGCCTCCGCGCGCGTCTTAACCCGGACACACTCGACCCTGGAGCAGAGCTTGTCCCTCGCGTTGACCACGTCGAGGGTGTCGCCGCCGACGCTCACGGAGGTGTCCTGCGGCACCTCGTTCAGGAAGGCGATGCGCGGCCTGTCGGGACCGCGGGAGATCGCGAAGCCGACCAGGACGGCGATCAGGATCGGATAGGCAACGAGGAGCACCGCCTGCAACGGCGACCGGCGAAGGATCTGGAGATCCTTGAGCAGCAGCCAGCGCATCTCAGAGGGCCCGGTTTCGTGAGAGGTGCCGGTTGCGCGGGTCGGCCCGGTTTCGCATCAGTGGCCCCGGTGGTACAGGTAGGCGACGAAGGCGGTCTCGAAGTCCTTGTCAGCCGACTCCGGGGCCCGCTCCGCCACGTCGGCACGGAGCTCTTCGGGGAGGCCGTCGAACAGGCTCTCGCCGTCAGCGATCACGACCAGCCGCTCCCCATAGCGCTCGGCCTCCTGAATGTCATGGGTCGAGAAGATCACCGTGGTCCCACCGGAAGCCAGGGCTGAGACGAACTCCCAGAGCCGCGCGCGCTGGCGCGGGTCGAGACCGACGCTCGGCTCGTCGAGCAGCAGGGCTACGGGGCGAGAGATCAGGCCGATCGCGATGTTGATTCGCTGCTGGTTGCCGCCGGAGAGGCTCGAGACGACGTCGTCACGGCGCTCGGCGAGGCCGGTCAGCTCGAGCATCTCGGCGACCGTCGCAACGGGGTCGGAGTGGCGCTCGAGGCGCGCGAAGAGCTTCAGGTTCTCGGCGACCGTGAGGCGACGGTAGAGGGCCGCCTGTTGCGGAACCCACCCGACCTCGCCGCGCGGGAGATGAATCTCCCCCTCGTCGGCCTTGAGGATCCCGGCGAGGATCGAGAGGAGGGTCGTCTTGCCGGCCCCGTTCGGGCCGATGATCGCGACCCGCTCCCCGGGACCGGCCGCGAAGTCGAGATCCCTCAGTGCGTACCGGTCGCCATAGCGCTTGTTGATGCCACGCGCCTCGATCGCGACATCGGGGCGGGTGTCGGTGGTGGGCATCGCGGGAAAGGTAGAGGACTCCAACTAAAGAGCCGCCGACTAGGGTGACCCGGTGAGATTTCTCTTCATCGGCGATGTCGTCGGCAGCCCGGGCCGGCGTGGGCTGGAGGCCGCGCTGCCCGGCCTGCGGGAGCAGCACCGTCCAGACCTGGTGATCGTCAACGGTGAGAACTCGGCCGGTGGGCTCGGGATCACGGAGAAGACCGGCGGGCAGATCTTCCGGGCAGGGGCCGATGTGATCACCACCGGCAACCACGTCTACCGCCACCGCGACGCCTACGACTACATCGACCACGAGGACCGGCTGGTCCGGCCGGCGAACTATCCCCGCGCCAACCCCGGGCACGGCCAGACGGTGGTGGAGGCAGGCGATGCGCGGGTGTGCGTGATCAACCTCAGCGGGTCGGTCGGGCTGCGCGTCGCCCGGTCCCCGTTCCACGAAGCCGACGCCCTGCTCGAGCGCCTGGAGCGCGACGCCGACGTCTTCATCGTCGACTTCCATGCCGAGGTGACGAGTGAGAAGGTCGCCTTCGGCTGGTATCTCGACGGCCGGGTCTCAGCGGTCCTCGGGACCCACACTCATGTCCCGACGGCCGATGCGCGCGTGCTTCCCGAGGGAACCGCGTTCTGCTCGGACGTCGGGATGACCGGGTCGCGCGCGGGCGTTCTCGGCGTCAAGAAGGAGGGGCCCATCGAGGGCTTCCTCACACAGATGCCGGTTCGCTTCGAAACCGCCGACGAGGACGTCTGGGTGATGGGAGCCGCCGTCGAGATCGGTCCTGACGGGAAGGCTCTGTCGATCGAACAGGTGATGGTTCCCGCGCCGGGCTGATCCCCGCGAACCCGACCATCGCGAGCGGGAAGAACCAGACGATGTAGAGGTAGAACCAGTGTGAGGCCGTGAGCTGGAGGCCGATCAGGAGCGCCGCGGAGAACGCCGCGACCTGCACCGGCGACTTGTAGCGGGGGCGAAAGGCCAGCAGTATCGAGCCGGCCGCCGTGGCGGCGAGGATCGCGTAGCGCAGCGGCTCGAGTGACGCGACCTGGCCCCAGATGCTGAACGGCGAGTCGCGGTCGGCCTGGTAGGCGATCGTCCGGTCATACATCTCGTGCAGCCCGACCCCGAAGATCGTCTGCGCGAGGACGGCGAACGTCGTCAGCCCGAACGCAAGCACGAAGAGGGCGGTCCTTCGCGAGAGCAAGCGGGTGTCATGGGTCGCCAGCATCGGGACGAGGATCCCCGGGGTGAACTTCGTGAAGGTCGCGAGCGCCGCCGTGAACCCGCGCACCGCCGGTCTCGACAGGGCGAGCATCACCGCGATCAGGAGCAGCGCGACAAGCGAGTCGTTCGAGTTCGATTCCAGCGTGTAGGCCGCGTACGGATAGGCTGCCCAGGCGAAGCCGAGCGTTGCAGCGAGCGTCGCGCCCTCCTCGCCCGGCCGCAGGCGCCGGCCGAGCAGCAGGAGAGCGAGGAAGACCGCGATGTCGAAGGTCACGGCCGCCGCGTGGCCTGCGGGAAGGTCGTCCCAGGTCCCCCCCCACGGGCTGATCTGCTCGAACGGCACATAGGCGAGATAGTTGACGGGCCCGTAGGTGTCGCCCTGTGTGACGTCGTCAGGGAAGTTGCCGTAGATCTGCTCGCCGTGGGAGATCCTGTCGGCGCCGACGACGCTCGCGTAGCCGACGTCGATCACCCCAGAGTCCGCGGCGTTCAGCCCGCCGCGGAAGCCGAGCAGGAAGAGTGCCGCGACGATCAGCCATGTCGCCGGCCAGATCGGGCGCACGCCCTCGCCCCTCCCCCGGACCCCGACCCACACGCAACGGCAGAGCAGATAGACGAGCGGTGGGTACTGGAGAGGCACCGAGACGCCGATGTCGGCGCGGTTGAAGAAGATGTGGGAGACGCCGAAGCTGAGGAGGACGAGCAGGTCGAGGTTCGCCACTCGCCGGAGTCGCCGCCAGTCGACGAGACCCAGCAGGAAGATCGCGCAGAGCGGGATGAAGACGTAGGGGGCGTTCAGCTTGTGGCCGAACGCCCCGGAGTAGCCGCGGGCCATCTTCCAGGCCACTTGGTAGCCGGTCCAGGACTCGAGGATGTGCCCGTCGAAGCGGTCGACGAGGACGAGCGCGACCTCCTTGCCGTCGGCGAAGTAGGCGACCTCCCAGTGTCCGTCGACGATGTCCGCGCTCGAGGTCAGCCCGGGATTGAGCTTGGTCTCCTTGATGACGTCGGGGCTCTTGGCGGCGGCGGCGGTCGCCTCGACATCGGTGATCGGCGGAGGGTCTTGGAGCGGCGGGTCCTGCGC
Source organism: Solirubrobacterales bacterium (assembly GCA_038258095.1). Taxonomy (GTDB): domain Bacteria; phylum Actinomycetota; class Thermoleophilia; order Solirubrobacterales; family 70-9; genus JBBSQE01. Next base: position 13,746 of record JBBSQE010000015.1, read on the forward strand.
CAGTGCGCCCGTCGGCATCAGGAGCGCCGCTCCGAAGAGGCAGCAGAGCGCCGTGGCCGCCCAGCGCGAGTGTGTCACTCGAAGGTCCACAGCTTGTTCGCCGCGAAGTTGAACGGCACCGCGCAGGCGACCGCGATCGCCTGCGCCGGCAACTCCGTCATCCCCGCCCCCACGAGCACGACCAGCAGCACGAGGTTGATGACGAGCCCGCCGACCGAGACGGTAAGGAAACGAACAGCCTGCGGGCCGATCCGGCCGTCGGAACTGAAGGTCCAGATGCGGTTCCAGTGGAAGTTGTTCGAGACGGCCACGAGGAAGGCGACGATGGCTGCCAGGATGTGGTGCAGGCCAAAGACCTTCAGGGCGAGGGCGAAGACGGCGAGGTTGATGACGTAGCCGGAGCCACCGACGATCCCGAACTTGAGGAGGGCGACCCAGTTTTCGGGGTTGCGGGCCCCGGCGCCTATGCGCCGTGCCGCGGCGGTCGGGCTCATCCTCCCGCCCGCGCTTTCGCCGGGCCGGCCACGGCTGCCTGGGAGCGGAAGTGCTCGTGCACGACCCCTACTACGTCGCGAAGCGCCCACTGGTCGCGCTCCGCGGCGCTCTGCGGACCGCAGCCGACGAAGAGCAGAGGGCCGAGCGAGTCCTCGCGGTGCAGAGAGCCGTGGCTTCCACCCCCGACGTGTGCCGACCCCCCCCAGTCGACGCATTCGTAGCCGAGGGACGCGGAGACGATGATGTCGCCGCCGTGAGGAGCGCACAGCGCCGACCAGACACGGCCGAGAGCCTCAGGATAGGTATCGCTGGCGATGCGTCCGTCCTCGATCACCGCGTCGATCCAGGCCGGATCGCCCTCGATGTCCCAGTGCCCGCCCCGTAGGTCGGCGATGCCGCGTCCGGGCCGGAAGCGGAACTGCTCGCCGTCGCGCTCGATCACAGCCGTCAGCGCCAGGCCCTCGGGAAGGCCGGGGGAGGGCCGGGGCACGGGGTCGCCGTCGGGACCCTCGAGCCAGCAGAGGAGGTCGACGCCCTTGATCGCCGCAGTGGCCTCGCGCAGCTCGGCGTGGCGACGCGGGAGGTCGGCGGAGCCGAGCAGGTAGAGGTGGGCGGCCCGCGAGGTCGGGCTCACCGCCAGCTCCGCGTCCTCGGGCCGGTCTTCGGAAGGCTGGAGGACGTGCCATCGCTCACCGAGCACCTCGGCGAGCGGAAGCTCCCGGTGCACGGCTGTGTGGGCATGGTCGGCGAGCATGATCAGGGCGTTGTCGGCGAGAAAGCCGTCGAGGCCGCCGGCCGCCTCGACCAGGTGCCCGAAGGCGCGGTCGGCCTTGCCGATCGACTCCGCCGTCGCCTCGGGGCCGTGGCGGTGGGAGTAGTGGTCGTTGTCGGGGAGGGAGAAGAGCATGAAATCGTAGAGGCCGGCGGCGGCGAGCTCGGCGCAGCAGCAAGCCGAGTAGTCATCCCGGTTACCCGGAATCGAGCTCGGCTTGCACGGGACGGGACGGCTCGCATACAGCTCCCCGTAGAACAGTTCGGCGGGTCCCCAGGTGTGGTGGCGGAACTTCAGCCTCGTGGCGTCGACCGCGCGGCGCAGGAGCCCGTCCAGCGATACCTCGTGACGGTGGCGGCCGCGGTAGATCAGAAACGGCGTGCAGGCGGTGCGCAGGCCCTGGTCGTCGAGCGTCTCGAACACCGTCTCGATCTCCGGGCTCAGGTGTGCGAGGTTCATGTTGTAGACGAGGTCGTACAGCGCCCGGAAGACGCCGAACGCACGGGTCGCCTCGAACGAGGACCCGTACTCGACGTAACGGCGCTCGAGGCGGTGGTACCAGTTCATGCCACTGATCCAGTGGCCGTCGGAACCGACGCCGGTGACCATCTCGGCGCTGGCGACCGGTGTCACCGACGGGAAGCTCGACACGCAGTCGGGCACCAGGACGCCCCGGTCGAGCAACTTGGCGAAGGTCGGCGCCCCGCCGTCGGCGACGGTCCGCTGCAGCATGTCCGTGCGCAGCGAATCGACGTAGGCGAGGACCAGCTTCTTACGCATCAGAGCGGCGAGGAAGGTGCCGCGCAGAGCGGCGCGCTCAACGTAGGACCCTCAGGCCCTCGTACTTCCGCTGGGCGCGCCGGCGGCGTGTGATGCCGAGCCAGAGGATCCCGATGGCAGGAATCAGCGCCAGGATCGGGATCACGAGGGAGACGGCCAGGACGATCAGGGCGAGGAACGCGAGCATCAGGCCGATCGCTCCAGTCCCTCCCCCGCCACGGCGCTTGGCCCCGGCAGCGACGTCCGATGCGGTCACGCAGGCGATGATGGCTCCGAGCAGGCCGCCGAGCAGGCCGATGCCGGCGCTTCCGTCGCTCAGGGAGACGGCCAGGGCGCCGAGAGCGATGCCGAGGATCGCGGCGAGAATCGTTATTCCGCCTCGGGCGGACCCCTCCAACGCGGTGGCACCGCACACCAGGCCGACGGCGAGGCCGACGCCCAATCCCTCGCAGAAAGCTCCGAATGCGTCCATCGGGGGTCACAATAGAGCCATGAGCGACGCGCCTCATCGCCGCCGGGCACACGCAAGCGCGCGTGACCTGCAGAGATACGCCTCGCTGTTCGCCGAGAGGACGACCGTGATGCGCTCGTCGGCCATGCGCGACCTGATGGCGATCACCGCCCGGCCCGAGGTCATCTCGCTGGCCGGAGGCCTTCCCGACACCTCCACCTTCCCGCCCCAGAGCTTCGCCGCGCAGATGACGCGGATCGCCCAGAAGTCGGCGGCCCAGGCCCTCCAGTACGGGCCGACGGAGGGCTTCGAGGAGACCAAGGACTGCATCCTCCAGGTGATGGGCGCCGAGGGGATGCTCCCCGACCCCGACGACGTGATCGTCACGACCGGCGGCCAGCAGGCGATCGACCTGATCGCGAAGACCCTGATCGACCCCGGCGACGCGGTGATCTGCGAGGCGCCCACCTACCCCGGCGCCGTGCCGGTGTTCTGCAGCTATCAGGCCGACGTGATCGGGATCTCCTGCGACGACGCCGGGATGCGGGTCGAGGAGCTGGCGCCGACCCTGGATCGCCTCGCTGCCGAGGGGCGCAAGCCGAAGATGATCTACTCGGTCCCGACCTTCCAGAACCCCGCCGGCGTGACGATGTCGTTCTCCCGCCGCCGGCACCTGGTCGAGCTGGCGCGCCATCACGAGATCCTCATCGTCGAGGACAACCCCTACGGGCTCCTCCGCTTCGAGGGCGAGGCGTTGCCGCCCCTCTACGCGCTCGACGGTGGCGACTACGTGATCTACGTAGGCACGTTCTCGAAGATCCTCTCGCCCGGGATCCGGCTCGGCTGGGCCGTCGCGCCGCCACCGGTCATCGACAAGATCGTGCTCGGTAAGCAGGCGACCGACCTCTGCACCTCGACCCTGGCCCAGTACTTCGTCCGCGAGTACTTCGGCGAGGGCAACTGGGGCGCCTATGTGGAGAGCCTCGTCGACCTCTACCGCGGCCGGCGCGACACGATGCTCTCCGCCCTCGAGGAGTACTTCCCCGCCCAGGCACGCTGGACCGAGCCAGAGGGAGGCCTCTTCGTCTGGGCGACGCTGCCCGACTACATCGACACCAGTGACCTGCTCGCGAAGGCGCTGCGCGAGAACGTTGCCTTCGTGCCGGGACAGGCGGCCTTCACCGACGGAAGCGGAGCCTCCTCGATGCGCCTCAACTTCTCCGGAGCGACCGACGACGAGATCCGCGAAGGAGTCCGCCGGATCGCCAAGGTGGTCCGGGAGCAGGTGGGCCTCTACGAGACGATGACGACGATGAGCCACGCGATCCCTGATGTGCCCGGGCCTTCCGCTACCTCCGGCACCGCCGGAAGCGAAGCTGAGGAGGTGCCGGTTCATGAGACCAAGCCACCAGCCGAAGGTGGTCTAGATCTGATTCCCCCGGCTTCGGCTGGTGGCCGGGCGGAGGCGGCCCAAGGTGAAGCGGGGCCGGACCAGACCCCGGACACCACGGCGGCCGAATCGGCCGAGGAGCCCGCCGAGACGGGCGACGGCGCTGACGTCCTCCCCTTCCGCAAGACCGGCGAGGGGTCGGCGTGAAAGTCGCGGTTCTCAAGGGCGGCCGGTCGCTCGAGCGCGGGGTATCCCTTCGCTCCGCCGCGCGGGTCGAGGACGCGCTCGGTGCACCCGGTCACGAGGTCGCGCCGATCGACGTGGGTCCGGACCTCGTAGCGCGGCTGGAGGACGAGCGCCCGGACGTCGCCTTCATCGCCATGCACGGGGGCGGCGGTGAGGACGGCACGGTTCAGGAGCTGCTGGAGATCCTCGGGATCCCCTACACCGGTCCCGGCGTGGCCGCCTGCATCCGCTGCATCGACAAGGTCCTCTCCAAGCACGAGTTCCGCGAGTCCGGCGTGGCGACGCCCGACTGGCTCGCCACCTCGGAGGAGGCCTTCCAGGGACTCGGCGCCGGTGAGGCGCTCGGCGAGGTCGAGGACCGGCTCGGCTTTCCGCTCGTCGTCAAGCCGGCCCGCGGCGGGTCGGCTCTTGGCGTGCGGTTTGCGGCCGACGACGCCGCAGTTCCAGCGGCACTCGTTGCGGCCTTCAGCTACGACGACCGGGTGCTCCTCGAGCGGTTCGCCGAGGGGCGCGAGCTCGCGATCAGCATCGTGGGCGGCGAGGCGCTCCCCGTGGTCGAGGCGATTCCGCATGGCGATGCCTATGACTTCGAGGCTCGCTACGAGATCGGCCGCACCGAGTTCGCCTGCCCCGCCGATCTCTCCGACTTCGAAGCGGGGCAGGTGACCGAGGTCGCGCTCGCCGCCTACGAGGCGCTCGGGTGTGCCGGCTTCTCACGCGTCGACCTGATCCTCACGGCGGCGGGCCCGGAGGTCCTCGAGGTCAACGCGATCCCCGGGCTGACCGACACGAGCCTTCTTCCCCAGGCCGCCGAGGCTGGAGGGATGGATTTCGAAGCGCTCGTGGAACGCATCCTCGAGTTGGCCGTGACGCGCGCTCCGGCCTGAGGAGCTACTCCGAGGCGAAGTCCTCCGGTGAGACCTCGTCGAGAAAGTCCTTGAACTTCTCGACGACCTCCTCCGTGTCCTCGACCTCGTGCTCGAACTCGATCGCCGACTCCTCGATGACGTCCTCGGCCGCGAAGATCGGCGCCGCGACACGGACGGCGAGCGCCAGCGCATCGGAGGGACGGGAATCGACCTCCATCTCGGAGCCGTTGACAGAGATCGTGATCGACGCGAAGAAGGTGTTGTCGCGCAGCTCGGTCACGGAGACCCGCTCGCACTTGGCGTCGACCTGGTCGAGCATGTCGGACAGGAGGTCGTGGGTCATCGGCCTCGGAGTCGACGCCCCCTGAAGCTTCATCAGGATCGCCGCGGCCTCCGGATGCCCGATCCAGATCGGCAGGAACTTGTTCCCGTCGACGGTCTTCAGCAACACGATCGGCTGCTTGCCGACCATGTCGAAGCTGACACCGTAGATCTGCATTTGCTGCACGTGAGAGGGCTCCCGGACCGTTGGCTTGGGCGAGGCATTATAGGTAGGGGCCCCGGCTGGCCCGCGGGCGTAGAGCGAAATCCAGCGTGTTGACAAGATCGCCCGCGGAGGCGGGGGTTTGGAGCGAACCTATCCGCGCCGAGTCCGGTCGCGACCTGGAGACGGTTGCGCTTGACGCCGATCAGCGCACAGCGACACGCAAGACCATGCATATCCTGGGGACGGTTGCCGCTGGCTCTGTCAATCACAAACCGACAACCGTCTCCAGGTCAGATGGCGGCCGGTGAATCAAGCGAGCTCGGACTCGCACCAGGTCGACCAGGAGAGCGCAAACCTCGGCTGCCCCTCGGCGGTCGGCAACCGTATGGGACCCAGGCCGATATCCGAACCGAATCCCATCGAGAACGGGTTGCCCGTCATCCCGATTCGCTAGTGGGCGATCGTGGATTCGAACCACGGACCTCGTCCTTATCAGAGACGCGCTCTAACCAACTGAGCTAATCGCCCTCGCGGCGGCGCATGATAGCGCCGCCCGGAACCTCAGCGGCTGCGGCGCTTGCCGAGCCTGCGGGTGAGTTTCGCGACGTCGCCGAGCGTCTCGAAACGGATCTCGACGGCGATCTCCTCGCCCCGCTTGCGGACCCTGACCTCGTGTGAGAGCGCGGCCTCCAGGCCGTCTGCCGCGTCTTCCATGGCCGCCTTCTCCTCGGCCGATAGCGACGTTCTTCCCCCCTCACCACCGGCCCTCCCAGGCTTTGGCTGGCCAGCCAGCTTGGCTCGGTCTTCGGTCTCCCGAACCGACCATCCTCCCCTGGCGGCGTCCCTGGCCAGGCGGCGGCGGACGTCGTGGCCTTTCGCGGTCAGGATCGCTCGCCCGTGGCCCTCGCTCAGCTCTCCCGATTCGAGCAGCGCCAGCGTCTCGTCCGGGAGGTCGAGGAGGCGGATCAGGTTCGACACGCGGGGACGGCTGCGGCCGACCCGCTTCCCGAGCTCCTCCTTCGTCACGCCCAGATCCTCGACGAGCGTCGCGCAGGCCCGCGCCTCCTCGACGGGGTTCAGGTCCTCGCGGACCATGTTCTCGATCAGGGCCGCTTCCAGGCGCTCCGTCTCAGCGGCATCGCGGATCACGGCCGGGACCCGCTCGAGCCCGGCCTGCTGCGCCGCGCGCCACCGCCGCTCGCCGGCGACGATCTCGAAGGTCCCGGCGGGGAGGGGGCGGACCAGGATCGGCTGGACGACACCACTGGCCTCGATCGAGGCGGCCAGGGCGGCGAGGGCATCCTCGTCGAACCGCGTCCGCGGCTGGTCCGGATTCGGCTCGATCGAGCCGACCGGCAGCTCGCGCAGCTCCCCGGCGTCACCTCCCACCTCAGGGAGGATGGCGGCGAGGCCGCGCCCCATGCCGCGCTTCTCAGCCACGGCCGGCGAGCTCCCTCGCGAGGTCGTTGTAGGCCACCGAGCCGCGGGAGGCCGGCGAATGCTCGGTCACCGGCTGCCCATAGCTGGGAGCCTCGGCGAGCCGCACGCTGCGCGGGATCACCGTTTCGAAGACGAGGTCGGGGAAGTGCTCGCGGAGCTCGCGCTCGACGTCTTGGGAGAGACGAGTGCGCTCGTCGTGCATGGTGATCAGGACGCCGGCGAGCTTCAGGCTCGGGTTGAGCTCCTTGCGGACCAGGTTGAGCGTGTCGAGGAACTGGACAAGCCCCTCGAGGGCCAGGTACTCGGCCTGCACGGGGACGATCACCTTGTCGGCTGCCGCCAGCGCGTTGACGGAGACCGGGCCGAGCGAAGGCGGGCAGTCGAGGAGCGTGTGCCCGAACCGCTCGCGGACGGGACCCAGGCGGTCGCGCAACCGGGTCTCCGACCCCTCGATCCGCGGCAGCTCGACCGAGGCGCCGGCCAGGTCGCCACTGGCGGGAACGATCCACAGGTTGTCTGGGCCCGCGGGTCGTGCCGCCTCGGCGACGGACACGTCGCCGATCAGGCAGTCATACGACGAGGGGCTCGAGTCCCGGTTTCCTCCGAGCGCAACCGTCGCGTTGCACTGAGCGTCGAGGTCGACCAGCAGGGTCTGCGAGCCTGCCGCAGCCACGCAGGCGCCCATGTTCACGGTCGTAGTCGTCTTTCCGACTCCGCCCTTCTGGTTCGCGATTGCGTAGACCGATCCCATTGCTCGCTCAGCTTAGACAGCCATCCGGCCAGGCCTACGCTGCGCCGAACGGGCGCTTCTTGGCCATCCCGGCGCGCCTGGGCAGGCCCTCGGGCGTCGGCCCGGTCTTGCGCAGGATGTGCAGGTGGCGGTGGCGGCTGCCCGCGTAGGGACCGACCGCGAGGACCGGGCCCGGCTCCATCGCCAAGCGGGTGGCGGCCCTGCGGGCCTCGCCCTCCTCCTCGGCGTCGCGCCGGCCCTTCCAGGCGACGAGCACACCGCCATCGCCCAGGAGCGGCGAGGCCAGCTCCGCGAGGGTGGAGAGGCGCCCGACGGCGCGCGCGGCGACGGCGTCATAGGTCTCGCGACCTTCGCCGGCGGCCCAGTCCTCGGAGCGCTGGCAGACCACGCGGCAGTTGCGAGCATCCGCGGCTTCGGCTGCCCGGCGGATGAAGTCGCACTTGCGGCCAACCGACTCGACCAGGTCCACCGCCGCGGAGGGAAGCGCCTTCGCCAAGACCAGGCCCGGGAAACCGGCGCCGGACCCGAGGTCGGCGATCCGGGCGGCCGAGGCGAGCTCTGCCACCTCGAGGCCGCTGAGGCTGTCGGCGACGTGCACGCGCCAGGCCTCCTCGGGGTCGCGCACGGAGCTGACCGACGCCCGCTCCTCGGCGAGGAGGGTCAGGACCCGCTCGAGTGACTCCCGGGCGGCGGGGGTGAGGTCGGCGGCGGGGCCGTCGCTCACTCGGAGACGAGGGGAGCAACGACGACGAAGCGGTTCGGCTCGTCGCCCTCGCTGTAAGTCTCGATGCCCGCCCGTTCCTTCAGGTGCTCGTGGACGACCCGGCGCTCCTGCGCTGACATCGGGTCCATGTCGACCGGCCCGTCCTGCTGGTCGGCCTGCTCCGCGGCCCGGTCCGCGCGTCCGACCAGGGTTTCGCGCCGACGTTCCCGGTAGCCGGCGGCGTCGAGTGCAACCCGCTTTCGCTCGCGCATTCCGCGAAAGGCGGCCTGGTAGCAGAGGAGCTGAAGGGCGTCGATCGTCTGGCCCCTGCGGCCGATCAGCAGCCCGTAGTCGTCGTCACCGTGAACGATGGCGTCGATCCGGCTCTCGGACTCGTTGACCTCGACATCGCCGCCCAGGTCGAGCTCGTCGAGCACCCGCTCCACGAGCAGGCGAACGCGCTCCGCCGGATCCTCTGGCCACTCCCCGTCAGTCACAACCCCGAGCCTATCCCGAGAGCGCCGGACGCGGCGCCATGACTACCGGCGACGCTTGCGCTTGCGCGGAGGGGGGGGCGGTGGCTTCGCAGCCCGTTTCTCCTCCGGAGTCGCGATGACCGGTGCCGGGATGAATTTCTTCACGGCTAACTGCTGCCCGATCGTCCACGTGTTGGTCGCGATCCAGTAGACGACCAGGCCGGCGGGGAAGCCGATGATCAGGGGAACGAACAGGATCGGGAGGAAGAGGATCATCAGCCGCTGGTTGCGGTCGGCACTCATCGCCGAAACGCTGCCTGCAATCAACTGGGTGCCGACGTAGAGGACGAGGAGAGTGACCAGGACCGCTCCGGTCGCGGGCGCGGTCAGGTCCGGGATGAAGAGGAATGACTCACCGAACGGGCCCCCGGGGACATCGCTGCAAACCTTGGCCGTCTGCTGGCAGATGTCGAAGCGCAGGTCGTGGCGCAACACGTAGAAGAGCGTGATAAAGACCGGGATCTGGGCGATCAGCGGGATGCAGGAGGCAAGCGGATTGACCTTGTTCTCCTGGTAGAAGCGCATCATCTCCTGCTGCATGCGCTGGCGGTCGTTCTTGTACTTCTCCTGGATCTCCTTGATCCGCGGCTGCAGCGCCTGCATGGCACGCATGCCCTTGATCGACCGATAGGTGAGCGGGACCAGCAGCGCCCGGGTCGCGAAAGTCAGGGCGATGATCGCCATTCCCCAGCTCAGGCCGGCGTCGTGGAAGAAGTTCAGGACCGAGTCGGCGATGTCGACCAGGATCTGGGGGGCGAGCTGCAGCGCGACCGGGATCACGTGCCTGCCTTCTCACCGTGGAAGACCGCGGGATCGATGGGGCCCGGGCGCTCTGTGAAGGACTCGCGCACAGGGTCGAAGCCGCCGTGGCTGAAGGGATTGCAGCGCATCAGCCTCCATGCGGCCAGGAGGCAACCGCGGATCAACCCGAACCGCTCCACCGCCTCCTGCGCGTAGGCCGAGCAGGACGGCTCGTAGCGGCAGCGCGGTGAGAGGCCGGGGGAGATCCACCGGCGGTAGGCAGTCAGCGGGAGGAGCACCAGGCGTTTCACGTGGAACGCTTTCGGCTCGGCAGGCCCGCCACGACCTCGGCGACGCTGCGCCGCACCCCGTCTCCGCCCTGCTCGTCGATCAGCTCGCTGAGCCCGGACCGGGCGACGAGCACGAAGTCGTGGCCGGCGGGCAGGTGATCGCTCTCCCGCCAGAAAGCCTCGCGGAGAGCCCGCTTGGCCTTGTTGCGCTCGACGGCGCCCCCGACCTTGCGGCTAGCCGAGACCCCGAGGCGCACGTGGTCGTTGTTGTCGTCAGAACGGGGAAAGCTGTAGAGGACGAGGTGCCGGTTCGCACTCGAGGTGCCGTCCTTGTAGACACGGTCGAACTCTCCGCTGCGCGATAGGCGCCGGCGCTTGCGCGCTCGGGCGTTGCCCGGCGACATCGCTACGGCGTCAGGCGCTTGCGGCCCTTGGCGCGCCGGCGCTTGATGATCGCCCGTCCGCCGCGAGTCGACATGCGAGCGCGGAACCCGTGGGTGCGGGCGCGCTTGCGCTTCTTGGGCTGGTAGGTGCGCTTCATTGGAACCGGCGGCCAGTATACGGACGCGAGTCGTCACGGCTTGCCACGTGATCGCGTGGCCTTCGGATCTTTTCTCCGGCATTTGCGTCACATCCTCTTTCACGACGTCCCTGCGGCGCTAGGGTCGCGCAGGCTCCCGGCAGACGCTGGAAGCAGAGGGCCGTGAGGTCCTGCCAGACGCCGAAGAGGAAGGAGGACCGGAAGGTTGCCGAAGGACTCGCGCAGACCCGCAGCCAGACCCGACTCCGACCTCGAGCCTGATGCCGCGGCGACCTGGGAGGTGGTCAAGGAGCGGCTTCGCGCCTCGGTTCCGGACTCGACCTTCCGAATGTGGCTCGACCCGCTGCGGGCGACAGGGTCGCGCGGAGAGACCCTCTACCTGGCGGCGCCGAAGGGCATCAGGACCTGGGTCGAGCGGCGCTACATCGGGTTGATCAACCAGGCGCTCGGAAGCGTTACCACGGGACTGCGCGAGGTCAGCTTCGCCACCGACGAGGCCGGAATGAGTTCCGGCGGTAACGGCGCAGAGGGATCGGTCAATCCCCAGTACACCTTCGACCGGTTCGTCATCGGTGAGGGGAACCGCCTCGCCCATGCCGCCGCCCTGGCGGTCGCCGAAGCGCCTGCGGAGGCCTATAACCCGCTCTTTATACACGGGCCGCCGGGGCTCGGTAAGACGCACCTGCTCGTCGCGATCGCCAACTACCTGAAGACGAACGCCGACGGCCTCAGCGTCCGCTACATCACCGCCGAGCACTTCACGGCCGAGTTCGTCGGGGCCCTCCGCACCACGGGCGCCGACGAGTTCAAGCGCCGCCACCGTGAGCTCGACGCCCTCCTCGTCGACGATGTGCAGTTCCTCGAGGGCAAGCGCCACACCGAGGACGAGTTCTTTCACACCTTCAACGCGCTGTATGAGTCCGGGAGCCAGATCGTGCTGTCTGCCGACCGCCTCCCGAAGGACCTCTCGAGCCTTGCGGAGCGCCTGCGCGACCGCTTCGAGTGGGGTCTCACCGTGCCCATCGCCGCGCCCAACCTCGCCACCCGGCTGACCGTCCTGCGCCGGCTCGTGTCAGAAGCGGGGATCGAGGTCGCCGACGGCGAAGCCCTGTCGACCCTCGCCGGCCGCATCGACCTGAACCTCCGCCAGCTGCACGGCGCCCTGACCCGGGTCGTGGCTCACGCCTCCCTGATGGCGAAGCCGTTGACGACCGACCTGATCTCCGAAGTGATCCCTTCCGCCGTGGCGCTCCCGACATCCATCACGGAGAGGGTCCAGGCCGCCGTCTCGGCGGAGTACGGGTTCGATCGTGACGCGCTCGTCGGGGCAGGCCGCAGCGCCTCCATCGCGCAGGCACGCCACGTCGCCGTCTACCTGACCCGTGAGCTCAGCGACCTCTCCCTGCCGGAGATCGGGCGCAGCTTCGGGGGCCGCGACCACTCGACGATCCTCAACTCGATCCGCCGCATCGAGGGGCTCGTCGAGCGGGATCCCGTCCTCGCCGGGCGGGTCGAGGCCCTTCGACACGATCTCCACAGCAGCGAGCCGAGCCGATCGTGAACAGCCGGGCCCGCTGCAAGACTCACCGGTTCCCCAGGCTCACTCCACAACCCGCAAACCGCGCGGCGAAGCCATAACGTGGCCTTTCCCACTCTTTCCCCAGGAACAACCACTCCTCTAAAGAAGGCAATCAGTTGAAGCTCAGCATTGAACAATCTGAACTCGTCGCAAAGCTTTCCTCGACCTCTCGTGTGGTCTCAACCCGCGCCGCGACACAATCACTCGCCGGCATCCTTGTGACAGCCAGCGGCGGGTTGGTCAGCCTGCGGGCGACAGACCTCGAGATGGGCCTCCAGACGGACCTGGCCGGAAACGTTGAAGGCGACGGAAGCGTCCTCCTCCCCGGCCGGCTGTTCTCGGAGGTCGCCCGCTCTCTCCCCTCGGGGACCGTCGAGATCGAGCCGCGCGAGGCCGAGCGCGACGTCGAGATTCGCGGCGGGGACTCGA
>JBBSQE010000016.1:0-24574 GCA_038258095.1 Solirubrobacterales bacterium
GACCGTCGCCCTGTCGATCCTCAAGCGCATCCTCGGCTTCGATTTCCTCCAGGAGCTCGGCGAGTTCTTCACCGCCTTCAGCGGCATGATCGACGGCTTCCGCGACCGGGCCAAGAAGGTCAATGCGCTGCTCGCCGACCCCGACACCACGTTCCTGATCGTCTGCGGGCCCGGCGATGAGCCGATCACCGAGGCCGTCTACTTCCACGGCAAGCTGGCCGAGGCGAAGATGCCCTTCGGCGGCGCGATCGTCAACAAGGTCCACCGCTCCGAGCAGGGTGCGTCAGACCGCTCGAAGCTGAAGGAGAGGCTGACCGCCGAGCTCGGCGACAAGTCTCTGGCCTCGCGGGCCGCGGACAACCTCGCCGACTACGAAGCACTCGGCCGCCGCGACGAGCGCAACATCGAGAGTCTCACCACAGAGCTGGGCAATAGCCCGGTCATCTGCGTCCCCTACCTCGATTCCGACGTCCACGACCTGGCCGGACTGGCAGAGATCAACGAGCACCTGTTCACCTCCTGAGGCGGGTTCGCGAGAGCGCAGAACCGCGATTCCCCTCCACCTTGGTCACATCACCGGTCGCCCCGCGAGGCGCAATCAGGCGCTACCGGCGGTAGTCGAGCTCCGGTACCGACCACTCCGCGTCCTCGGGGACCGGGAAGAGGTGGCGAACGCGGGGCGTGTCGACCCGCTGACGCTCGGAGGGGCGCGGGTCACCCGAGTCGGCAGTCGGCCACTCGAGGGTCTGGCCCGCCTCGGTCGAGATCTCGGTCAGCCAGTCGGTGCGTGAGGCGGGGCCGCCCTCGACGACGCGACGACGGGCGTCGAGGTCGACGGGCGCGGTGTCCTCGTCGAAGTCCTCTCCCGCGAACGCCATGAAGGAGGGCTCGGGGTCGGCAGCAGGCTCGGGGTTGGCGGACTCCTCGGACTGAACCGGGAGGTCGGTCCTCGTGTCGAGCTCGAACTCGTTCTTGCGGTCGGAGTTCGAGACCGCGGTGATGCGGATCTCCCCCTCATCGCCGGGGACCGGCTCCAGGATGCGGGTGATTCCGTCGTCGGGCTCGTCGTGATCGGATTCCATCGAGTGCTCCTCCTGTGGCGTCGCCTCGTCGGCTGCCTCTGTGGGTTCCGGGATCGCGTCCCATTCGGAAGTCGCGCCCATCGAGGCGGCACTCCCCTCGCCGAGCTCCATGCCGGCAGAAATCAGTGCTTCGTCCGCGGCCAGGGTCACGTCGCCGCCGAGGTCGCCAAGGGCAGCGCCGCGCACGATGCTCCGCAGCCCCTCCTCGATCCAGGTCGCAATGCCCATCGCCGAGCCGGTGTCCTCACCCGAGGCATCGGGCTCTCCGGACATCAGCGCGCGTTCAAGGCGGGTTGCACGCAGGACCTTCGCGCGCGCCTCCTCCTCGGTTCCGTCGGCTCCGAACAGCGCTGCCGCCCGAACCGGGAGTGACGCCCCGACAGGGCCCTCCCCCTCGAGCAGCGCCGCTAGGGCAAGCAGGTGGTCGCTTAGGCCGTCGAGCGCGGTGTCGCGCTCGCAGCCGAGCTCGAAGCGGGCCATCGACCAGGCGAGCGAACCGGAGGGGTCCGGGCGCGCCTCGAGGCCGCGGGCCAGCGAGATCAACTCCTTGGTCTCGGACTCGGTCAGGCGGTAGCCACCCGAACGGGTCGCCGACGAGCCGGTCGCGAGGCGCCGCCAGCGGCCTTCGCCGGTGGGCGCGAATGCGTATGGGCCGAGCCCGACTCCGCCCTCCTTGAAGAGGCGCAGAACGCTGATCAGCTCGTGGAGCTGGTGAAGCGCCGCGAGCGAGCCCTCGTGGCCCTCGTCCTGAAAAACCAGCGCGAGGAACTGGGGCTGCCAGGGCCGGCGCTCCATGCCCTCGCTTTGCATCGCTTCGATCGGTGCATCGACGGCGTCGGCGCGGACGATCCGGACGCCGCTGGGAAGGTCGATCCGGGCGTCCTCCATCGAGAACCCCACCAGAGGGCAGACGAGCAGGTCGTCGGACTCGAGGTCGCGGGTCTCAGCCTCGAGCTCGGCCAGTGCCTGCTCGAGCGAGCGCGAGTCCAGCGAGAACTCGCCGCGGCCGTCCCAAAGGGCGGCTAGGAAGTAGGTGAGCATCTGCGCGGCGCGCTCGTGCGGGTCGGCCGGGATGCCGACACCGAGCGCCTCCATATATGGAGCGGCGACTCCGGCGTCCATCACCGCCTCACAGGCCGGGTCGAAGCCGGGGAGCGAGCGCAGCTCGTCGGCCCGCTCAGCGACGAAGCGCTCGGTCAGCGGGACGTAGCTGTGGAAGAACGATTCCTCACCGGTCGACTCGGCGACGTCGAAGGGGATCTGGTCGCCGCTTGCGAGCAGCGAGGAGAGCCGGGTGGCCGCCTCGGCTGCGAGGCGGCGAAGAGCGATCTCGATGGTCTCGTCGCGCACGCCTCGAGTTTCCCCCGAGTTATGCGCGGTCCTGCGCCTGCACGCGGGCTTGCAGTCGGAGGTGGCCCGGGCTCAGGCGAGCGCGGCGGCCGGCTCGGCCTGCTGATCGGCTGCGAGCCATCGCGAGCCGTAGGAGCGCATGTCGTCGATGATCGGGACCAGCGCCTTGCCCTTGTCGGTCAGCGCATACTCGACTCGAGGCGGAACCTCGGGGTAGGTATGACGCTGGACGATCCCGTACTCCTCGAGTGCGCGAAGGCGCAGCGAGAGCGTCCGGGGGCTGATGCCCTCGAGCGAGCGCTCCAGCTCACAGAAGCGGCTGGCGCCGGACGCAAGGTCGCGGATGACCAGCAGGGTCCACTTGCCGGATATCACCTCAGCGGTGCGGCAGACGGGGCAAGTGGAGTTGCTGATCGCGCTCATCGTTCCGAGGAGCCGAGTGGACAGACGGTGTCACCGAACGGCTCTGCAAGCCAGTCTAGCGCCAAAGCTTCATTTTGTGAAGCAGCGCGCGCCGGGTCAGGGTATCGTCGCCCGGCCAAGCGCTGTCGGCTTGGAAGGCTTCCCGCCGGTCGCCGCGTTGCGTGTCGTTTCGTGGATCTTCCGTACGGCGATCTGATACTGATTGTCCTTGGCTCCGTAGGTGATCGAGATCGGGAAGCCACGCTCCAGCTCGACCAACTGACAACGATCCTTGCCGAACCGGCAGTGGGTATCGCCGAAGACGGAGGTGACGTCGGTCGAGAGCCGGAACAAGGCCCGCTTCGCGTCGTGGCTCACCCCCATGAAGATCGCGACCGGGTGCTTCCGGTTTGGCAGCATCGTCAGCTCGCGTACCCCACGACGGACCCTCGTCTTGCCGGGGGGTCCGACGGATACGTCGATCTCGTAGTCGACGACGTTCGTCGTGACCGAGCCCGGGGCGTTCGGGCCCGTCGGGCTCGGGTCACCACCATGGCTTGACCCGCCCCCGTGATTGCCATTGCCGCCGGCATCCGGGGAACTCGAGGGCTCGGGAATCGAAGCCGGCACGGTTGTCGAAGGGGCCGGGGGCAAGTCTGCCGTCGGCGCCACGGTGGGCACGGTCGTCGTGGCAGCGGAACCGCCTGGGGTCCCGAGATTCGCAGCGGCGACCTTCGGGGCCGTGAAGTGCTGGCGAAATGGGTCCTTGGCGCTCAGCCGGCGCAGCCTGGTTCGGTAGTCCCGCAGGCCCACCGGGGTCTCGGCGACGACGGTCAGCTGCGGCGGTCTCCCGTCCGGAGTCCCGATCAGGCCGGTCTGCCCCGTCGTCGGGCTCAATTCGGGATCGGGGCTCGAGAGCAGGAACGGAGTGGCGACGATCGCGACAACCAACAGGGCCACGAGAGGCAGCAGGCGCCGCGCCCTGAGGTCGTGGAGGAGATCCACGAGAGCCTGTGGAGGCTGGAGGCCCGCACGTCCACCCGCCGGCGATCGTCGCAGCTTCGGCATCTCGAGCTTCACGGTGCGACCGCGGTCGAGGTCGTCGCGGCAGCAGGCGTGGCGACCGCGGGGGGGGCGGCGGAGGTCGCACCGGCGGTGAGGCCCTGGCCGGGAGGCGTCACGTAGGTGGTGACGGCGAACGACGCGTTGAGCGGCCCTCTCTTGCTCTCCGTGCCCAGGGCAAGCGAGAACCCGTCGATCGTCACCAGCCGCCCATCCACGGCGACGTTGGAAGTTTTCGTGCGAACCAGGCGGTCGAGGCCGCCAATGAAGTTGGAGACGCCGAAGAACCCGCCGCGGAACGAGAGCTTGTAAGGCATGACCCCCAGCCCGGCGGGACCGATCGTGGCCCCGATCGGCAGCGTGGCCGCCGCAACCTCGGTGGCCGGCACCGTTATCGATGCCGGGGTGGCCGTCGCATCCCCCAGGGGCGCCGCAGGCGCGGGAGTCGCTGCGACGGGTGCGGTCGTCGCCTCACCGGCACCGCTCGTGTTCAGCTCGATCGAACGAAATGAGACGCCGGATCGCAGGGAGATGCGGTTCAACTCGACGAGGAGCGAGGGCGTGTCGTCTCCGTCCGGCACGGCCTTGCCGAGCAGGACCAGCTGCTGGTAGTCGGGGGCGAAGGCGGCCTTGGCCTGCGCGGCTGCCGCCGCGGCCTGCTGCTGGGTCTCCAGCTCGGAGGCGAGCCTCTCGACCTTGGCGCCGAGCTCACTCGCCTGTTCGCGCTTCGGCGCGAGGGCCAGGAACCAGAATGCGCCGGCGGTGAGAGCCACCAGGAGGAACCCGACCATTGCTTGGCGATCGATCTTCATCCTGGCTCAGCCACCCGTGCTCGTCGAGGTCGCGGAGGCATCGGTGGAAGCTGTATCGGTCGAAGTTGCGTCGGCCGGAGGCGGGGCGACCGCGCCGGGCGTGGTCGGGGCGGTCACGGGCGCCGCGTCGAAGGCGACGACGATCTCGAACTGGGCGATGAAATTGCGGGTCTGACAGCTGGACGAAGTGCTGCTCGATCCGCCGGCGTCCCCGGGCAGGGAAGACCTCTGGACGCCGACCCGGGTGACGCCCTCGATCTCCTTCAGGGCCGTAATGAACCGGGCCACCGACTCCTGGCCGGGAGCGCAGCCGACCAGCTCCAGAGCCGGCCCCGGAACCGCGTCACGGCCACCGACCCCCGCGCCGTCGTCGAGGGTGACGCTCGGGGCGGCGGTGCCCGTGAGATTGGTCAGCCAGACATCGGGCGGGATGACCAGCGACAGCTCCTTGATCACCCGCTGCCAGTCGAACCGGCTCTCGGCGAGGCTCGCAATCGTTTGGCTGCGGGCGGCCCGCACTGCATGGAACTGGGTGTAGGCCGCAAGGCTCTCGGCGCGGGCGGTCGTCTCTGCGACCTGACGGTGCAGATCCTCGGTTTCCTGCTGCCGATCGGCGATTTGGTTGTTCGTCAGGACGACCGCCGCCACGCCGAGTAGGGCCAGCGCGAGGGCGCCGACGACCAGGTATGCGAGCGGGCCGCTGCGAGAGGGAGACGCTTCGCCCCGGCGGTCCTCAGGTGGAATCAGGTTGACCGGCCGCATGTCAGCTCTCCAGCGCCAGGCCGTAGGCCATCGTCAGCCGCGCCGCCTCGCCATCGGAGAAACCCGACAGGGCGAGGGGACGACGGGTCTGCACCTCGCGGCCGAGATCGCCGGCGAGGCGCTCAGCGATTCCCGGTATGGCGCTCCCGGGCCCGGAGAGGACGATCGGCCCGACGGGAACGGCCTCCTCCTGAGCACCGTAGTAGTCGATCGAAAGACGCAGCTGCTCGGCGAGGGTCCAGGCCCCCTCCTCGAGCGCGGCCCGGACCCCTGCGATGATCTCCTGTTCGCCTTCGAGCTCGGTGACCGGCGCCTGGAGCCCGACGTGCTGGATCCAGAGCGCGGCGTGGTCGGCGGTCAGGTCCACGCGCCCGACGACGTCCTCGATGATCCTCTGCATGCCGAACTGGGACACCCGTGCGAAGAGGCAGGCGAACCGCCGCGCGACCGCGAGGTTCGTCACATCGCCCAGATTGCAGTAGATGGTGGCCGGCACGAACTCCTCGGCTCCCGGCTGGTCCGATCGTGGCTCAGAACCCGTTCCCGCCAGCGCCCGGATCAGCCCGAAGGCCGACAGGTCGACCGAGAGCGGACGTAGACCGGCCCCTCGCACCGGCTCCAGGAGCCGTGAGATCATCTCTCGCCGCGCAGCCACGATCCCGACGTCCACCTTCGGCCCGCCATCGCCGGTGGTCGACCCGCCGATCACCTGATAATCGAGGACTGCGGAGTCGATCGGCATCGGAACCTCGTCGGCAGCCTGGAAGCGAACCGCAGCCTCCATCTCCTTCGGATCCTCGATGACGGGAAGACGGATCGTCCGGAATGCAACCCGCTGATTTGCCACGCCGAGCCGGACAGACTTGGAGAGCCCGTGCTCGGCGAACACTGCGCGAAGAGCACCGGAGAGCGCGCCCGGATCGACGACCTCGCCGTCCCGGAACGCTCCCGGAGGGGTGGGAGAGACGACGCTCCGAACGATGTCGGCGCCCCCGTTGAAGCGAACCTCGGTTGCGGCAAGGGTCGTAGCATCGACATCGAGGCCGACGATCGTCCTGGTGTTGTCCTTGGCAAACATTTGTCGAGGTCGCGTTGGGAAGCTGGACTACCCGGTCTCATCGACCGAACGGGACCGGACCTTTACGCCTCAGGCAAAGGTTGCGAGGTACCAATCGATCAGCTCGGGACCGGCCAGCAGGGCGACGACCCCACCGAGCGCGAGGAATGGACCGAACGGAATCGTCTGCTTTCGGGCCTCGACCCCGCCACGAGCCATGATCGCGAGGCCGGCCACCGAGCCCGAGGCAACTGCGATCAGGAGTGCGGGTGCGACCAACACACCGAGGTAGAGACCCATGACGGCGGCGAGCTTGACGTCCCCCATCCCCATTCCTCGCGGATAGGCGAGCGCGGTGGCGAGGAGCAGGCCGCCCGCGCCGAGGCCGGCAGCGACGCGCTCGGGCAGCGAGCTCGGGTCCGTCAGGGCCACGATCGCGAGCCCCGCGGCCGCGGCAACCGCGAGAATCGCGTTGGGGATGATCCGCCGCTCGAGGTCGGTGACCGTCACCGCGACCAGGGTCGAGACGAACACGAGGCCGAGGACCAGCTCTCCCGGATCGCCGCGCAGGACCAGCGCCACGACGACGAAGAGAAGCCCGAGCGCCAGCTCGGTCAGCGGGTAGCGGGCGGAGATCGACTCCCCACAGCAGCGGCTGCGCCCGCGCAGCGCCAGCCAGGAGAAGAGCGGAACGTTGTCATAGGCAGCGATCTGCGTCTCGCAAGTCGGGCATCGCGAGCGCGGACCGACGATCGACATCCCCTGCGGCACCCGGTGGGCGACGACCGTGATGAAGCTGCCGGCGATCAGGCCGGTGAGGAAGGCGAATGCTCCGAGCCCGCCCATCATCTACCCCGCGTCGATCGGAGTGGTCGTGTCCACTTCGATCCGGGTTGGGTAGTTGGGATGGTCGTAGAGAACCTGAAGGCCGGCATCGAAGCTCGTGCCGACCCGCTCGGAGCTGAGCGCCACGCCGAGACGCTTCCCCGCCGAGATCGTCCCCTGAGCCTGTCCCGCGACTACCTGCGCAGGATTGAAGTTCAGCGTCAGACGTACCTTTTGCCAGACGAGGGGATCGCTGGAGACATTTCGTGGCCACGTCGCGAGGCTGTAGCTGAAGTAGGGGTTCGACGGGTTGGAGGAATCGTAGATCGCCGTGTCGGTCGCGACCGGGGGGGTTCCGGCCTCGGATCGCTTGAAGAGGAAGATGCAGATCTTGCCGGAGTGACTCGCATCGTTGATCGCTCGCGTGTAGAACTCGAGGGTGATCTTGCCGGTCATCGAGAAGGTGGAGGGCATCGGGTCGGAGACCCAGCGGTGGACGGTCGACTCCGGGTTCTGACCGCTCCCCGAGTAGTTGCATCCGGAGCTGTCGGGGCGCTTCAGCTGGACGCCGCGGTCGGTGTTCGGCACCGGCTCGAGATAGGCGTCGGTCGCGTAGTCGAAGACCGCGGGGACGGCGGGGTCGTCGGGGGCAGGATCGGGAGGAGCCGAAGTGAGGAGTGCGTCCGGCGCGCCCAGGGTGGTTCCCGTGTGCAGCCCGCTGACGCAGGTTCCCAGGGTGTTGTGCAGGAGGTGCTCGCCGGTGATGTCGATCCTGGCCGTGGGTGGGCTCGCCCCGCAGGGCGTGTCGGTCAACCAGAACTGCTGTGCGGTCACCGCCCCGCCGGGCGGGGGAGCGGGGGCGGTCTGGGCCCCCTTCGTCGGATCGATGAAATCGGATTGAACCTCGACGTAGGGGCGCTGGTAGGACTGGTTGGCCCGCTTTTCGACCCGAGCCGCGATCACCACCCGCTTGAAGTCCTGGTTGCCGGGGCAGCTCCCGCAGTTGGGGTCGTTCTGCCAGACGACGAAACGGAAGATCCGCACGGTCACATCCCCGACCGCCGTCGTCGGGGAGACGATCGATCCGGGGTTCAACACGCCCTCGGTGACAAAGCCGCCTCCGTAAAGGCTGCCGCCGTTGACGGCCATCGGGGCCGGATTGGGGCTGCCCGCGCTCCCGCTGCCCGTCTTGGCGCGATCGAGATAGAACGAACCGGCAGAGACCCTGAAGTCGGGGTTGAGTGGGGCGGTGGAGGTGCCCGGCAGCGACGTCAGCGCGATCTGGTCATACGGCAGGTTGCGAACCTTCTCCATCTCCTGCTGGACGACGTCGAGAAGCACCTGTGACTCCTTCGCGCGCTGAGCGTTCTGGGTCGCAGCGGCGAGCGCCCGCAGGGTCGCGAACGAGCCGATCAGGAGGATCATCGAGGCGATGATCACCTCGATCAGGGTGAAACCTGACTGCTCGGAGGCGAGCCTGCGCAGGAGCGAGCTCCGAGCCCTCGAGGTCGAGGTCTGCGACCCGGGATCAGATCTGTCAGCTCGTTTGATCATCGCTATAGCCCAAGGGTCGCGTTGCGCAGGCTCGCCCCGTCCTGCAGGGTGAGGCTGCCGCGGCCGTCCTTGGTCGGCAGCACGAACTTGACCCCGACGTAGGTGGGCGGGCTGCCGGTGTAGCTGAAGACCGATGTTGGGTTGTTGATCCCACGGGCGAAGGTCACAGCCGGGCGGGGCGAGGTGCCGTTCTCGTTTGCAAGCGTCCGCGAGCAGGTCGTGCCGGCACACGTCAGGGTGACCCGGCAGAGGACGGAGGTCGCGCTGGGCGCCCCCGCGCAGGTCGTCTTCACGTAGGTGCGCATCGAGACCTGTGATCCGGTCGCCGTCTCGACCGAGACACCCTGGCGGATCTCCCGGATCGCACGCTCGAGGGCGACCCGTGTCAGCCCGACCTGGTTCGAGCGGTCGGCGAGTGCCGGCTCCTGCCTGATGACGCTGGTGAAGAGGGAGACGGCTCCGGCGATCACGATGGTGAAGATCGTCATCGCGACCAGCAGCTCGATCAGCGTCAGCCCCTGCTCCGAGGAAAGGGTGTCGCGCCTGGGCCGGCGAGCTCGAGGAGTGGGTGGTCGGAGGTTCATGGTGAGGGTCCGCGGAGGAGCATCTGAGTTATCGGTTGACGGGCGACGGAGCTAAAGGGCTGGTGTCCGGGCCGGCAACGACCAGGGGCGAGCCGGTAAGGCTCGCCCCTGGCGATGCTTCGGGCTGATGCTTGCGCATCAGGCTGAGACTGGGGCCGAACTAGCCGCCCCAACCTCCCGTCGGACAACCGCCCTTGCCCGCGGTGTTGCACGGGAAGGTGATGGAGCCGGCGTTGTTGACGACCGAGAAATCCTGACCGGGTGTCTTCGAGGTGACCACGATCGTGTACTTGTCGGCGGCCGCCGCGGACGCCGTGAACGTTGCACTGTTCAGGGTCGGCTCGATCAGCTTCAGCTTCGCCTCATCGACACCGCTGTAGCTACCGCCGTTATCGGTCGCGTACGTCTCCATCGCCACCTGGGCGGTGTGGGCGTACTCCTTGGCCTTGGCGTCGTTGGCCTTGTCCTTCTGGTTGAAGAACGAGGGCAGCGCGATCGCGGCAAGGATGCCGATAATCAGCATGACGACCAGGAGCTCGATCAGGGTGAACCCTGACTCCTCGCCGGCAAGACGGGCCGAGACCCGCTTACGGAGATTCTGGAGCAGCATAGGTACCTCCTAAGGACCTATCAATTTCGCCAGAGCCCCTGAGCTGACTGCCACTTGAAGTCACATGACCCCGGTGGTAACCCGGCTCGCTCCCTGAGGAGCCCCGATGGCTTTGCGTCCCCGCCTCGCGACGGGTTTGCCTTTCGCACCGGAGCACTGGCCCATTCATTACATCTCCCCTATCGGCGCCGGCCACCACCTACTTGAGAGTTGAAACTTGCCTGGATTTCAACCAATTTCGAGTACCGAATCAACGGTTTGCGCGGCGGCCGGCGACCCGCCCGTACATCCGTCGAGAACCTCGCCCAATACTCGGGTCCGGCCGGAGCCCGATGAGCTCAGCGCCGAGCCCGGGCGCGGGGTCCGACGATCCTGAAGCGGCGTGTGGTCGCCCCGGCCTGGCGGTTGCCGGCGGCGTCCACGGCCTTGACCCAGAGGGTGTGGCGGCGACGGCCGAGACGCCGGAACCGCTTAGGCGACGAACAGCGGAAAAAGCGCCGGCGGTCAAGCTTGCAGAGAAATCTGGCGGTCGAGTCTTCGGTCCGGTCGGCAAAGCGGAAGACCGGCCTGCGGTTACGGGTCTTGAACGCCGGGCCGTAGGTGACCCTGGCCCGCGGAGCCGTGGAGTCCTCGATGTAGGTCACGGAGGTAGCCGAGCAGTGCGAGCGGTTTCCGGCGGCGTCGGTCGCGGTCGCGTGGATCTCCGTCACCGAGTCATCCGCCACGCTCACGGCAAGGCCTCCGAGAGCCAGCTGGGCGGCGTCCCCGGCCGCGAGCACGCGACCCGAGCAATCCGCCCTGCGGTAGAGCCGGACGATGGATCCCGCCTCGGCCGAGCCCTGCACGGTGAAGCTGTTGACGTTCGAGGGAGAGGGCGGGCTGGTCGATGCGAGCCTTGGGGCAGACGGCGGAGTCCTGTCGTCGGGCGGCGGCGCCGAGCTCTCCACATATGAGATCGCATTGCTGCACTCGGACACATTGCCGAGAAAGTCGGTGGCGGCGGCGCTGATCGTGGAGATGGCCATGGCCGGCACGGTTATCGCGATGCCCCCGCCCCCGAGCTGCGCCGCGCTGCTCGTCGCGGCGACCGCGCCGGTGCAATCCGCGCTCAGATAGAGGTTGATCGTCGTTTCAGGCGGAGCGAAACCAGTCACCGCCGGGTGGGTGTCGGCGGCCGGAGAAGCAGGGACCGTTGCGGCGAGCTGAGGAGCGGCGACGGTGCTGATCTCCTGGTAGAGAAGGAAATCGCTCGAGCAGGGGGAGGTGTTGTTGGCATCGTCGGTCGAAGTCGCTCGAAAGACCGAGGTCGAGTCCGGGGGAACGCTGACCTGGATCCCGCTCGAGGAGAAGGTTGCCCCATCGCCCGTGGCAAGCGGGGCGCCGGTGCAGGTCGGCGTCGTATAGATGGCGACGGTGTAGTAATCGGGCGCGAAACCGATCACGCGCGGGTTGTTGTCGCTCGACGGGGAAGCCGGGTCGGTTCGGGTGAGGCTCGGCGGGCCGGTGGTGTCAACCGTGATCGACCGTAGGGCCGGCGTCGGGTCAGTCAGCCCGACAAGGTCCGTGGCGCGGACCTCGAAGGTGTGCGGGCCGTCGGAAAGCCGGCCGATCGTCGTCGGCGAGGTGCAGCCGGCGAACGCGCCGCCATCGGTGGAGCACTCAAACGTTGAGCCGGGCTCGTTGGAGGAGAAGCCGAAGGTCGGGAAGGCCGCGACGGTCCGCCCGCTTGGTCCGGTGTCGACCGTCGTGTCCGGGGGAGTGGTGTCGACGATGAAGGTGTTCGTGGCCGGAGTGAGATCGATGTTGGTCGCGCTGTCGATCGCTCGCACGTCGAAGGTGTGGCTGCCGTCGGCGAGCGACGAGTGGGCCTGGGGAGAGCTGCACGGGGTGAACGCGGCTCCGTCGAGGCGGCACTCGAGGGTCGAGCCGGATTCGGTCGAGTGGAACGTGAAGGTGGCCGAGGTCGATTGGCCGGCTCCGGTCCGGCCCGTGTCGATGATGGTGTCCGGTGGGGTCGCATCGAGCGTGAAGCTGGAGGTGGCCGGCGTCGAGTCGGTGGTCCCGCCCTGTGAGATCGAGCGGACCGAGAAGGTGTAGGCGCCGTCGGCGAGACCCGAGTAGGTCCGCGGGTTGGTGCAGGCGCCGTAGGTTCCGGTCGTCGCTCCTGGCCCGTCGAGCTTGCACTCAAACGTGGCGTAGTTCTCCGAGGAGGAGAAGGAGAAGCTCGGAGCGGGGTTGTTGGTCAGGGCGGCGGGGGCCGAGTCGATCGTCGTGTCGGGAGGCGTCACGGTCGCGACGGTGAGCGTTGCGGTCGCCGGGGTCTGGTCGGTGTTGCCGGCGGCGTCGGTGGCGCGGACGCTGAAGGCGTGATCACCGGCGGAGAGGCCCGAGTAGGTCTTCAGCGAGGTGCAGGGCGCGTAGGGGGCGGAGTCGAGCTTGCACTCGAAGCCGGCGCCTGCGTCGGGGCTCGTGAAGGAGACGCTGGCCGAGGAGCCGGTCACGGTCGAGGAGGTGATCGTCGTGTCGGGCGCGGTGGTGTCGACCGTGAAGGAGCGCGAGGAGGCGGTGCCGGTGTTGCCGAGCGAGTCGGTGGCGCGGACCGAGAAGCTGTGGGCGCCGTCGGCCAGCGAGGGGGCCGTGAAGGGCGAGGTGCAGGCCGCGAAGGCTGCGGCGTCGATCCGGCACTCGAAGGTGGCGCCGGCCTCCGAGGAGAAGGTGAAGGAGGGCGTCGGGTTGGAGGTCGGCCCCTGAGGCCCAAAGTTGATCGTGGTGTCGGGGGCGGTCGTGTCGACCAGGATCGTTCTCGTCGCGGGCGTCGCGTCGACGTTGCCGGCCGGGTCGACGGCGCGGACCGCGAACGTGTGGGAGCCGTCGGCGAGCGCGGTCGTGGTGAACGGCGAGGTGCAGGCGGTGAAGGCCGCGCCATCCACCCGGCACTGGAAGGTCGCGGTTCCGTCGGGCGAAGAGAAGGTGTAGGTCGGGATCGACCCGGAGGTCAGGCCAGACGGGCCCGTGTCGATCGTCGTGTCGGGCGCGGTGATGTCGATCGTGAAGTTCCGGGTGTCCGGCGTCGCGTCCGTGTTCGAGGCGAGGTCGGTCGCTCGCACAGAGAAGGTGTGCGGGCCCTCGGCCAGCGGACCGTAGCCGCGCGGCGAGGAGCACGCCCCGTAGATGCCGCCGTCCAGTGAGCACTCGAAGGTCGAGCCGGCCTCGGCCGAATGGAATGTGAACGAGGGCGAGACGACGGCGGTCGGACCAGACGGGCCGGAGTCGATGATCGTGTCCGGCGCGATCGTGTCGACCGTGAAGTTGCGCTGATCCGCGGTGCCGGGATTGCCGAGGTCGTCCACGGCGCGGACCCGGAAGGCGTGGGGTCCCTCGGAGAGGCCGGTATATGCCTGCGGCGAAGTGCAGGGCGTGAACGCGGCGGCGTCGAGGCGGCACTCGAAGGTGGCGCCCGCCTCACCCGTGGTGAAGGTGAAGCTCGTGGAGCCGCTGTTGGTCGGGCCAGAGGGCCCGCTTGTGATCGTCGCATCCGGGCCGGTGCCCGTGGAGACCGTCCCTCCGCCGGAGATCAGGATCGTCGTCCCGCCGCTGCGAGCGAAGATGTCCGAGTCCGATGCGACGTCGGTGTCGTCGGCCGTCAGGTGCTCTGTGGTCTCAAAGAGGACCTCGGAGCCGTCGGGCGTCGCCCCGACGAATCCCGCATTGTCCGGCCCGCTGCCGGCGAACGGGAGGTTGGCTGAGCTGAGCGTGGTGGTGCCCCCGGCGCGTGTGAACAGGTCCCGCGATGCGTCGGCGTCATCGCTCGTCAATGCGTCCACGGTGCTGAACACGACCGACGAGCCGTCGCTGGAGACGTCGCTGAAGGAGACATCGGCCGGACCGTTCTGGTCGGAGTCGCCCACCGACGTCAAGGTGGTGGTGCCCCCGGTCCGCTCGTAGATGTCCGCCGTAGCGTCGGAATCGGCGGCCAGGAGGGGTTCGTCGGTGGTGAAGAACACCCGGGAGCCGTCAGCGGAGGAGCCCGAGAACTGCGCGACCTGCCCCCCATTGCCACCGGCCGGGCCTGTCGAGACCAGGGTGGTCGTCCCCCCGGCGTTCTCATAGATGTCTCCGGTCCCGTCGGTGTCAGCCGGACTGAGGGACTCAGCAGTGCGAAAGAAGGCGTGAGCACCGTCGGCCGACAGGCCCTGGAGGCTCGCATCGAAGCTGCCGTTGCCGCCGGTCACCCCGCTCGAGACCAGGGTGGTCACACCAGCGGAGCGGCGATACACGTCCTGCGCCGCATCCGTGTCCGTGCTCGTCAGCGACTCGCTGGTCTCAAAGAAGACGGCCGACCCATCCCCGGATGCCTTTCCGAAGCCGACGTCGAAGGCGCCATTCCCACCGGAAGTCCCGGTCGAGACCAGGTCGGTCCCTGCGGAGGTGTGCTGATAGATGTCAACCGAGTTATCGGCATCGGCCGGAGCCAGGCTTTCCACGGTGACGAAGAAGACAACCGAGGCATCTGCCGACGCTCCACGGAACTGCACGTCCGCGTTGGCGTTCCCGCCGAGACCGGTCGAGATCAAGGTGGTTACGCCGCCGGTGCGCTCGTAGAGATCCGCGCTCGTATCGGTGTCAGCGGGGCTGAGCGACTCCCTGGTGCTGAAGACGGCCCGCTGACCGTCTGACGAAACCGCCCGTAGATCGGCCGGAAACGGACCGGAGAGAGCGGTGGCAGAGGTCGACACCAGCGTCGTCTGACCCCCGAACCGCTCGTAGACATCGTCTGAGGAATCGGTGTCGGCGGCCACGAGGGGCTCGGCCGTCGAGAAGAAGACGTGGGTCCCGTCGGCCGAGGCGCCGGCGAAAAAGGCGTTGAAAGGCCCGTTGCCCGCGACCGGCAGATTCGCGGACACGAGACTCGTGTTGGCGCCCACGCGGGCGTAGACATCCGTGCGCGTATCGGTGTCGGAGGGAACGAGCTGTTCGGTGGTGGTGAACAGCACTTTCGACCCGTCGGCGGAGACCTTCGAGAAGGTGGCCGAGGCAGCCGAGACCCCAGGAGCCCACGCCAGAAGACAGGCGATGGCGGCGAGGGCCGCCAGGAGAGGAACCGAGGGTCGCAGCCGGCAGCGACCCATCAGCGGATCTTGTCGTAGAGGCTGAAGATGGGCAGATACATCGAGATGACGATGAAGCCGACGACGCCGCCGACGAAGCAGATCATCAGAGGCTCAATCAGCGCTGTCAACGCCTTCACCTTCGCGTCGACCTCAGCCTCGTAGAAGTCCGCAACCTTGGTCAGCATCGCCTCCAGCTGACCGGTCTCCTCGCCGACGGCGATCATGTGGGAGACCATCGGGGGGAAGATCTCGTGCCGCTCGATCGGTCCGGCGATGGAGCCGCCCTTCTGCACCGAGGTGAAGACGTCGGCCATCGCCTCCTCGACGACGACGTTGCCCGAGGTCTCCCCGGTGATCGTGATCGACTGCAGGATCGGCACGCCGGACTCAATCGAGCCCGAGAAGGTCCGCGACCACCTGGCGAGGGCGATCTTCTGGATCACGTCGCCGATCTTGAAGGGGATGTGGAGGATCGCCCGGTCGAAGATCGCCTTCCCTCGCTCGGTCTTCTTCCAGCGGAACAGGGCGAAGACGCTGATCGCGAATCCCGGGACCAGCAGCCACCAGTACTGGGTGACCGCGTCGGAGGCGGTGACCGTTATCTGCGTCGGGAGCGGCAGCGCCGCGTTGCCCTGATCGGCCCCGCCGTTCTCCTCGGCGATCTGGGTGAAGATGCCGACGAAGACCGGGACGACGAAGGCGACGACGGCCACCATCACGAGCAGCGCGACGGTGAATATGAAGGCCGGGTACAGCAGCGCCGAGCGCACCTGGCGGCGCAGGGAGTCCATCTTCTCGAGATGGTGCGCGATCCGGTCCAACGCATCCTCGAGACGGCCCGACTGCTCACCGGCCCGCACCATCGACCGAAAGAGGCGATCGAAGACCTTCGGCTGGCGCTCCATCGCCTGCGCCAACGAGGCGCCCGCCTCTACGTCGTCCCGGACCCCGACGATGGCCTCCTGCAACATCTCGTCCTCTGATTGAGCCTGGAGAGTGTCGAGGGCGCGCAGCATCGGCATACCCGAGGCGACGAGGGTCGCGAACTGGCGCGACATGACCGCGAGCTCGCGCATATTCACGCCGCGCCAGCGCCGCATGAAGTCCTCGATCTTGATCTGCTGTGCCTTCTCGGTGACGTCGAGGACGATCAGACCCCGCTCGCGGAGCTGCTCGCTGACCGCGGCCTTGGAGGGAGCCTCGAGCTCACCCGTCGAGGGGGCGCCGGCCAGATCGACCGCCCGGAATGCGAAGGTGCTGCCAGCGGCCATCGGAAGGCCCTAGACCATCCCGGCCGGGACGGGCTGGGCGACGGCCTGCGGAGCCGCGCCGGCGCTCTCGAGCCCTCCGAGCAGGCGCCTGAGCTCCTCCGGGACCGTGGCTCGCTGCTCGGCCAGGGCCCGGGTGATCTGCCCCGAGCGGACCAGGCGCGCGAGATCGGCGTCCATCGTCTGCATCCCGATTGCGCCCGCCGTCTGGATGGCCGAGTAAATTTGGTGGGTCTTGCCCTCGCGGATCAGGTTCCGGATCGCCGGATTCGGAACGAGGACCTCGGTGGCGACGACGCGGCCGGCGCCGTCGGCAGTCTCGAGCAGCTGTTGGGTGACGATTCCCTGCAGCGCGATCGAGAGCTGCATCCTTACCTGACCCTGCTGCTCGGCGGGGAAGACGTCGATGATCCGGTCGACCGTCTGCGCGGTGGACTGCGTGTGCAGCGTGGCGAAGACGAGGTGGCCGGTCTCGGCCGCGGTCAGGGCGGTGGAGATCGTCTCCAGGTCTCGCATCTCTCCGACCAGGATCACGTCCGGGTCCTGGCGTAAGGCCGCCTTCAGCGCGAGCGAGAAGTTGGGGGCATCGGCGCCGATCTCGCGCTGGTTGACGATCGAGCGCTTGTGGTGGTGGAGAAACTCGATCGGATCCTCGATCGTGAGGATGTGATCCTCGCGCTCGCGGTTGATGATGTCGATCATCGCCGCAAGGCTGGTCGACTTGCCGGAACCCGTCGGGCCGGTCATCAGGACGAACCCGCGCGGCTTGCGAGTGAACTCCCGCAGCATCTGCGGCAGGCCCAGCGACTCGAGCTCCGGGATCTCCTGCGGGATGAGGCGGAACGCTGCGCTGATCGAGCCGCGCTGGAAGTAGCAGCTGACGCGGAAGCGGGCCACGCCCGGGATCGCGTAGGCGAAGTCCAGCTGGCGGTTGTTCTCGAAGCGCTTGCGCTGCTCGTCGTTGAGGATGCTGTAGACGACGTCGCGGGTCTGCTGGTTCGAGAGCGAGGCCATCTCCTCGACCGGTGAGATCTTCCCCCGCAGGCGCAGGACCGGCGGGGCCCCGGCCGTCAGATGGACGTCCGACGCTCCCTCTTCGACCATCCTCGTCAGCACGGCGGCGAAATCGAATTCCATTCGTTACTAATCGTCCGCAGCCGCCGAACCTTTAGTGCTCCGAGGGGTCACGTCGTGACGCGCACGATCTCCTCCAGGGTGGTCTGCCCCGCACGGACCTTCGTGAGGCCGTCCTCGCGCAGGGTCAGCATTCCCTCCTCGCGAGCGACCGCGGCCAGATCGGCCTCCGACCCTGCAGCGACGACCAGCTCCTTCAGCCGGTCGCTCATCACCATCACGGAGTAGAGGCCGGCGCGGCCCTTGTAGCCGGTCGAGTTGCAGCGCGGACACCCGACGGCCTCGTAGACCTCGATGTCCGACCCGACCCGGAAACCCGCTTCGGCGAGCATCTGGACGGTGATCAGCCCCCGTCTCTTGCAGTGGGTGCAGAGCTGGCGGGCGAGGCGCTGAGCCACGACGCAGCCGACCGCCGACGCGGTCAGGAACGACTCGATCCCCATCTTCATCAGCCGGGCGATCGCGCCGGGGGCATCGTTGGTGTGCAGGGTGGTCAGGACCATGTGCCCGGTCAGCGCAGCCTCGATGGCGATCCTGGCCGTCTCGCCGTCTCTGACCTCGCCGACCATGATGATGTCGGGGTCCGCGCGAAGGATCGATCGGAGCCCGGTTGCGAAGGTGAGCCCCGCCTTCGGGTTCACGTTGATCTGGTTGATCCCATCCAGTTTGTACTCGACCGGATCCTCGACGGTGATCACGTTTCGCTCCACTCCCTTCAGGGTCTGGAGCGCCGAGTAGAGGGTCGTGGACTTACCCGAGCCGGTCGGACCGGTGACCAGGACGGCACCGTACGGCTGGCGTATCGCGTGCTCGAAGCGGCCTCGGGCGTCCCCCCCCATCCCGAGCTGATCGAGGCTGAGCAGGGCGTTCGTCTTGTCGAGGATGCGGATGGTCGCCCCCTCCCCGCGCTCGGTCGGCAGGGTCGTGACGCGGAGATCCACACGCCGCTCGTCGACGTTGACGCTGACCCGCCCGTCCTGGGGCATGCGCTTCTCGGCGATGTCCAGCTCACTCATGATCTTGATCCGGGAGACGACGGCCGAGACCATCCTCTTCGGGACATGGGCGGCCTCGCGGAGGACCCCGTCGATCCGGAAGCGGACCCGCATGTCCTCTTCCCCGGATTCGAAGTGGATGTCGGATGCCCCCTCGTTCACCGCCTGGCCGAGGACGCTGTAGACGAGCTTGACGACCGGGGCGTCCTCGGCCGATGCGTGCAGGGAGTCGACTACAGCGACCCCCCCGCTTCCGGCGTCGTCCTCCCCCTCGTCCTCCTCGATCGCCTCGCTGACGGCGCTCTGGAGCGAGTTGAGGCGGCTGATCAGCTCCTCGATGTCC
This sequence comes from Solirubrobacterales bacterium, assembly GCA_038258095.1. Lineage (GTDB taxonomy): Bacteria > Actinomycetota > Thermoleophilia > Solirubrobacterales > 70-9 > JBBSQE01. The sequence continues at coordinate 18,952 of JBBSQE010000016.1, forward strand.
TCGGGGCTTGCGACCGCCAGCGTGCAAGCGAGGCCGGTGGCCATCTGGATGTCGTCGGCCGCCACGACGTCGGCCGGATCGGCCATCGCGACCAACAGCGTCTTCGGGTCGTTGTAGCCGATCGGGACCGCGCGGTAGCGCCGCGCTGAGGAAACCGGCAGCAGGTTGGCCGCTGCCATGTCGACCTGGAACACCGAGAGGTCGACGTGCTCGAGCCCGTGGCGCTCGGCAACCGCGCGGGAGAGCTGATCGGTATTCACCGCCCCCTGCGCGAGCAGCAGCTGCTCGGGGGGCTGCCCCGCGGTCCGGGCCTCGTTGACGGCGGCCTCGACGCGGGCGGCATCCACGAAGCCGAGCTCGACCAACACGTCGGTGACGAAGCGGCCCGAGCGCACCGGGCCGACCGGAGAAGTCAAGCCCGTGGGGCCGTGACTCTCCTCGTCGTGCATCTGGCGTGCGGTCGCCGCACCCGGGTCGGGCACAGCGGTCAGATGTGTCGGACGGCTGAGAGGATCCTGAGACATGGCCTGATCCCTGGTGGGCCGGCTCAGCCGGGTGCGTACCCGACCGTGGGGCCCGCGTAGGTGGCGTCTCGCACTGCCTGAACCACGTTCTCGGGGCTCTGGAACCCGTACTGGACCGTAGCCGCGGCCGTTCCGCCGCCTCCTCCGGGTGAGACGATCACGAGGGCCGGAACCCGGTCGACGCCGACTCCGCCCGTGATCGCAGCATAACGCGCGATGCGGTCGGCGGTGATGACGAAGACCGCGACCCCCGGCTCGCGAGCGAGTCGGCGAACGGAGCGGGCGACGATCTGGTCGCTGACGGCGCCGCCGCGAACGATCAGAAGCGCGATCGTGTTACCCAGCTCGTGGGCCCGGACGACCTTGGGCGGAAGGGGCGGAAGGGGGATCGAGCTGAGAGAAACCGCGGCAGCCGGCGCCGCGGCTGCGGCGGCGGGATCCGCGGACAACACGGCTCCGGCGGTTGCGGCGGCGGGGTCAGTCGTCGGAACCGTCGTCACCGGAGCGGCCGCGGTCTCCTTGGACGATCCTCCGAGGACACGCGTGCTCAGCATGTATCCCCCCGCCAGGAGGAGAATGGCGACGGCGACGAGCTGATAGACCGGATTCTCGTTGAGCTTCTTTCTCATCGCTCCATCACCCTCTTGGTGTCGTCATCCGGCGGTTCCAGCTTGAGTCGTGCCCGGCGGGGCTCGGAGGTGGGTGTCGTTCAGCAGCCGGCGTTGGGAGGACTGGTCGCGGTTCCGGAGCACTCGACGTAACGAGACCTCTGGTAGGAGGGGGCGACGCCGGTGTCTATCGGCGGAATGCGCGAGTCGGCGGTGAAGGTGCCCGAGCCGCTGATGTCGATCGATTTCGCGGCGATAGCTCCGACGCGATCGGGACTCCCGCTGATCTTTACGGCGCTGCGAGGCGCGTAGATCTGGAACTCCTGCGAATCGGCAGTGCCCGACACGTCGACGTCGGTCGTGATCGTGTCCGACCCGATCACGTAGAAGCCGGGCACGTCGAAGCCGGTCCCCGAGTTGTAGGTGGTGCTGAAGATCCCCGATGACCCGGACTGGGTGATCTGGTCATCGCCGTTGCCCATCCCACAGTGCTCGGGGGTGTCGAAGAACACGCGGATCTTCGCTCCGGACGCCATGTAGAGCTTGCTCGATCCGGTCATCCAAAGCCTGCAGATGAAATAGGGACTGGACCCCCCCAGGGTCACGGTCGCGCTTCCGGTCAGCTTCAGCACCCTCGTCGAGCTGTTCCAGGTCGTGTTTCCCGTCTTCGAGTCAAGCCCGAAGAAGCGCCCGTTGGAGTTGTTCGTCGCGATATCCGCCGGGGGCACGGGAGGTGGAAGCGTGGTGTTCCCTTCGGTGACCTGGAAGCCCGGGCACTGCCCGGCCGTGCCGGTAGTGGTGAAGCCGCCGCCGACTCCATGCCGGACATTGCCGCAGATCGAGCCGCTCCCGGTCATCGAAACCGTGCCGTTGGTGCCGACTCCCGCCTGGACATTGGGGCTTCCGCTGATGACGACCGAGTCCTCTCCGACCAGGCCCTCGGCGCTGAAGACGTTGGCTGACCCGACCGTCTTCGAGGTCACGGCGACCTTGCGGGACACACCGTCTGAGATCCCGGTGGAGACGATGATGATGTTGCCCGAGGTGTCCGGGGTGCTGACCCGATAACTGAAGCTGGCGGTGCCGATCGTCTTCGGGCCCACCGTCGGACACCAGCCACCGCTGCCCGCGCCGGTCACGAGAACTCCCCCCTGCTCCCACACGCAGGGTGTGGCCGGCGAGTAGTAGTAACGCTGCCGGGTGAAGGCCAGGTTCGCACCCGCGTCGGCAGCGCTCAGGGCGCCCTTCGAATCCTGGTCGCGAACGGTGCCGCGCTGGGTCGCGACCGAGGCCGTCAGCGTGATGGCGACGAAGGCGGAGCTGACGCCGACCAGCGCCAACACGACCGGAACGGCGATTCCGTCCTCGCGGTGCCGGAGCCGGTGAATCGTTCTGCGCAGCGCGTGGACAAGCGTCATGACTGTCGGCCCCATCGGCTCATCGCCGTCCCCGCTTGAGCGCCGGGATGGGCATTGCGCCGGCACGGACGAACGTCCTAGTGGATTGCCGCCCGAAATCGCCCAGCTAGTGGATCCACTAGCGCTGGGACACTACGGCGGGATCAGGCGGGGGAGGCGGAGCCGGGCCTTGAGGCGCAGGAGCGGCGGGATCAGGCGGGGGATGCGGCGCAGGGGCTTGGGGCAAGGCCGGGGCGGGTCCTTGCGGTGAGGCCTGCGCGTGACCCGGGGCGGGCCCCCGCGCTGCGGGTGAGGCGGCAGCGAGAGGCTGCGGTGGGCTCGGCGCGGGTGCCGGTGCCGGCGCCGGCTCGGCGGAAGGTGTCTCCGCGGCGGCCGAGGCGGGATCGTCGTCACCCAGAAGCTGTTCGATGCCGCTCGCCCGCTGCCCCCCTGCCGCCAGCATCAACTTGAAGTCGTGCGGGCTGGAGGCCGTGCTGAACGCGATCTCCTCGGTGATTCGCCCGGCGTGGACGTGCTGGAGCAGATCCTGGTCGAAAGTCTGCATCCCGTAGAAGGCACCCTCGCCGATCACCTCGGTGATCTTGCCCGTCTCCTCCGGCTGGAGGATCAGGTCCTTCACGCGGCCGGTCGCGACGAGGATCTCGGCCACCGCTACCCGGGACTGCTCGTCGACCGCGGGCACCAGCCGCTGCGAGATGGCTCCTCGCAGCGTCGAGGCGAGCATCACCCGCGCCTGCTGCTGCTGGTGGGGCGGGAAGAAGTCGATGATCCGGTTGACTGTCTCGGTCGCGTCAAGGGTATGGAGCGTCGAGAGCACGAGATGGCCTGTCTCCGCGGCCGAGAGAGCGGTGCGAACGGTCTCTTCGTCGCGCATCTCGCCGATCAGGATCACATCGGGGTCCTGCCGCAGGATGCGGCGCATGGCATTGTTGAAGCCCGCGGTGTCAGAGCCGACCTCGCGCTGGTTGATGATCGACTGCTTGTCGCGGTGCAGGTACTCGATCGGATCCTCGAGGGTGATGATGTGGCGAGCCTTCGTCGAGTTGATGTGGTTGATCATCGCCGCGAGCGTCGTCGACTTTCCGGATCCCGTGGTGCCTGTCAGCAGGACGATGCCGCGCGACGAATCGGCGAGATCCCGGACCACAGGAGGTAGCCCCAGCTCCTCGATCGTCTTCACCTGATACGGAATTGCACGACAGGCGATCGAGACCGTCCCGCGCTGGCGGAAGGCGTTCACGCGGAATCGCGAGAAGCTGGCGATCGAGTACGCGAAGTCGACCTCGCCGGACTCGTCGAACTCGCGGCGCTTGGCCTCATCGTGGAGGATCGTCTGAAGGGCTCGCTCGGTCTCCTCGGCACTCAGCGGCTCACCCATCAGAGGGGCGAGCGCTCCCTGCACGCGGCCCATCGCCGGCGAGCCGACCTTGATGTGGAGGTCGGACCCGTCGCGCTCGACGAGGGTGCGCAGGGCAAGTTCGATATCGAACATCGCAAAGTGTATCGACCGGCGGGCCGCTGCCTTTAGCTGTGGATGGGACGCTCAGAGGGACCAAGCTGAAGCAGCGGCGTCGCTGGGACGACGTCAACGCATCACGTTTGGGCTTCGGACGCGGCGGCACCCGGGCGGAGAGGGGTTCGGAGCCGGGATCTCGAGGGCAGCGACGTCCCGGCGCCGCATCGCGGCTTGTGCGTCGCCGCCGAGACGGGCGAACCGCCGCGGCGTCACCCCGGCGACCACCTTCAGGATGCGACCCGAGGACCCGGGCGTCGCGCGCAAGTCCCGCATACCGGGACCAACGCGCGACAGGTCGACGAAAACGACGTCGATCGCGAACCGCATGCCGAACGTATGGACGCTGGAGCAGCGAGGGAACAGCAGGCATCGAGCTTGCGGCTCGTCCAGGAAGGCGAGCCCGAGCAGGCGACTGCGAAGAGATGTGGCGACGAGCGCGGTGACCTGAGCGCCGCCATCGCTCCCCGCCGGTCCTTCGAGCCGCAGGCGAACCTGCGCCAACCCCTCGAACCGTCCCGGGCCCATGCGCTCTCAAGACCAAGGCGACCATGCTTCTCCCCCTCTCCCGTTGGTGGTCAGGATCTGAGTTGGGCAGCGTTTGAGCCCGCGGGTCGATATCGGTCCGACGCCGGACCCACCTGGGAACGGTTGTCGTCGTCGCCTCAAGCGAGGGACCTGCAACCGTCCCCAGGATATGTCTGGGGACGGTTGACGGTGGTGGGCGGTTCGCGACACCCGCAACCGTTCCCAGCTCGTGTGGACTCGGCAGAGCACCGGCGGGGCCTTTCTCTCGATCACCGAGGCGGGACGAGACGCTCGCCGGGATGAAGCCGACCCAGGACCGGGGTGGTCGAGCAGCATTTCGTCGGTCCGCTGACCAGGAAGAAGCCGATCTGCTCGGTGAAATGATGGCCGCGTTGCCGGCAGCGCCGTCGGACCACTCCGGGCAGGACGACGCCTGCAAAGCCCAACCGGAGTATCGCTAGCCTGCCCCGGGTGGCAAGGGACTTCGAACAGAATCTGACGGCTCCTGACCCCCGTCGGTGATCACTGATATCAGGGCTCGCCTGGAGGGCAGCCCGAAGAAGAGAGGCTTCCGCCCCGACATCCAGGGCATCCGCGCGATCGCGGTCGTCTTGGTGCTGCTCAGCCACGCGCAGATCCCCTGGGCCGCCGGTGGTTACATCGGGGTCGACGTCTTCTACGTGCTCTCCGGCTTCCTGATCACCGGCCTGATCGTCAAGGAGATCGAGCGGGACGGCCGGGTCTCGATCCGCGGCTTCTACGCGCGACGCGCCAAGCGCATCCTGCCGCTGGCCGCCACCGTGCTCGTCTTCGTCGCCATCGTCTCGCTGATCGTCTATACGACGGCCCGTCAGGTCGACGTCGGCGGCGACATCATCGCTGCCGGCCTGTTCGTGATCAACCTGCACTTCATCGCGCAGGAGGTCGACTACTTCGCGGTCGAAGAGGGGCTCGTCAGCCCGCTCCAGCATTACTGGACACTCGCCGTCGAGGAACAGTTCTACGTGCTCTGGCCGGTCCTCCTGCTGGTGA
>JBBSQE010000017.1:0-23627 GCA_038258095.1 Solirubrobacterales bacterium
ACGCCGCGGACTCCGCGTGCCGAGGAGCCGGGTGAAGGGGAGAGAGTTGCTCCGCTGACACCCTTGACTGAGCATGGGAACGCTTGCGCTTCGCTTCGCTGGTCGGCGATCGACAACCCTCCCCAGACATATCCGGGGGACAGTTGCGGGTAGCTCGCCTGCCGGCACACCGACAACCGTTCCCAGGTTGGAGTGGCGACTGGGTGGGAGGAGAACGTGAGCGGCTTCAGGCCGGTTGACGAGCTGATCGCGGAGCTGGCCGTCGGTCAGACCCGCGACCCGGCGCCTGACACGCTCCACCCGCCGCATTAGCGGCGGGCTATCCTGAATGCATGCCTGCGATCGACATGGTCACCAAGGCCCTCCGCGTCGGCGAGGGGCGGAAGTTCCGCAGCTACGAGAAGCGCGTGGCCGCGATCAACCGCATCGAACCCGAGATGGAGGCGCTCGAGGACTCAGAGCTGCGCGAGGAGGCTGACTCGCTGCGCGAGCGCGCCCGAGAGGGCGAGAAGCTCGAGGACCTGCTCCCCGAGGCGTTTGCGCTGACCCGCGAGGCGGCCCGTCGCACGCTCGGCCAGCGTCACTACGACGTCCAGCTGATCGGCGGCATGGTCCTGAACGATGGCGCCATCGCCGAGATGCGCACTGGCGAGGGAAAGACCCTCACGGCGACACTGGCCGTATTCCTCAACACCCTCGGCGGCGAGGGTGTCCACGTCGTCACGGTCAACGACTACCTCGCCCGCCGCGACGCGGAGTGGATGACGCCGATCTACGACATGCTCGGCTGCTCGGTCTCCGCGATCCAGGAGGGAGACGATCACGACACCCGCAAGGCGAAGTATGCGGGCGACATCGTCTACGGGACCAACTCCGAGTTCGGCTTCGACTACCTGCGCGACAACATGGCCTCGGCGCTGGAGCACTGTGTCCAGCGCGGCCACAACTTCTCGGTCGTCGACGAAGTCGACAACATCCTGATCGACGAGGCCCGGACCCCCTTGATCATCTCGGGCGCGCCCGAGGAGGCCGCTCAGACCTACTACACCTTCGCTCGCCTGGCGAAGCAGCTGAAGGGCGTTCCCGCGAAGACGAAGCTGAAGGCCCTCGGCGAGTCGAAGGACACCTCCGACGCCGACTACGACTACGAGTTCGACGAGAAGCACAAGACCGTTGCTCCGACCGAGCGGGGTGTCCACAACACCGAGCAGTTCGTCGGCGTCGACCACCTCTACCTGTCCGAGCACGGGAACCTCGTCAATCACCTGAGCCAGGCGCTCAAGGCGGAGTCCCTCTACAGGCGCGACAAGGACTACGCGGTCGTCGATGGGGAGGTCAAGATCATCGACGAGTTCACCGGGCGGATCCTCGACGGGCGACGCTGGTCCGAGGGCCTCCACCAGGCGGTCGAGGCGAAGGAGAACGTCGCGATCCGCGAGGAGAACCAGACCCTCGCGACGATCACCCTCCAGAACTACTTCCGCCTCTACGAGAAGCTCTCGGGGATGACCGGGACGGCGCTCACCGAGGCCACCGAGTTCATGAAGATCTACAAGATCCCGGTCGTGGAGATCCCGACGAACCGGGACATGATCCGGATGGACCAAAACGATCAGATCTTCAAGACCAAGGAGGGCAAGTGGGAGGCGGTGATCACCGAGATCACGGAACGGCACGAGGCCGGCCAGCCCGTTCTCGTCGGGACGGTGTCGGTCGAGGTCTCGGAGATGATCTCCGGCGAGCTGAAGCGCCGCGGCGTTGAGCATGTCGTCCTCAACGCAAAGCCCGAGCACGCGCAGCGCGAGGGTGAGACGATCGCGCTCGCCGGCCGCCGCGGGGCCGTTTGCATCGCGACGAACATGGCGGGCCGCGGCGTTGACATCAAGCTCGGCGGCGACCCCGAGATGATGGCCGGCATCGAGCTGAAGAAGGCCGGCATCAACCACGAGGCGGAGGACTTCGAGGAGCAGCTCGCAGCCAAGGCCGAAGAGCTGAAGCCGGAGACGGAGGCCGAGGGCGACGCGGTTCGAGATGTCGGCGGTCTCTTCATCGTCGGTACCGAGCGCCACGAATCGCGCCGCATCGACAACCAGCTTCGCGGCCGCTCCGGCCGGCAGGGAGATCCCGGCGAGTCCCGCTTCTTCCTCTCCGCCGAAGATGACGTCATCCGGCTCTTCGCCGGGGACCGGATCTATCGCATCCTCGACCGGCTCGGGCCGATCGACGATGACGGCAACGAGATGCCGCTCGAGGCGAAGATGCTCACCAAGACCGTCGAGAACGCCCAGAAGAAGGTCGAAGAGCAGAACTTCCTGATCCGCAAGCGCGTCCTCGAGTACGACGACGTGATGAACGAGCAGCGCCGGGTGGTCTACAAGTACCGGCGCGAGATCCTCGAGGGCCGGGACATGTCCGATGTCGCGATGGAGGAGATGGAGAACGTGATCGAGCGCCTCGTGGCCGAGTACACGCCCGGCGACGACCTCGATGACTGGGACATGGACGAGCTCGAGACGCAGTTGCGCCAGATCTGGCCCGTGTCGGTGGACGTCGGCTCGCTCGCGCCGGAGACGGTCGACCGGGAGAAGCTCCGTGACGCCGTCATCGAAGATGCGATGGACGCCTACGAGGAGCGCGAGGATCAGTTCGGCGATGAGCTGATGCGCTACCTCGAGCGCTCGATCCTCCTGCAGGTGATCGACACCCGCTGGCGCGAGCATCTCTTCGACATGGATTATCTCCGCGAAGGCATCCACCTCCGCGGCTTCGCCCAGATCGATCCCCTCGTGGCCTACAAGAACGAGGGCTTCAACATGTTCCAGGAGCTGATGAACTCCATCTGGGAGGAGTTCAGCAAGCTGATCTTTCACGTCGAGGTTGACATCGCCCCGGCCGAGGCGGAGCAGGCGTTTGCCGCCCCGTCCTCGGAGCCGCGCGGGCTCGGCTATACGGGTGGAGGCGAGCAACAGCCTTCGGCCCTTGCCGAGGCTGCCGCCGCCGGAACGGCTGCGGGCGGCATCGAAGCCGCCGATGCGGTTGCCAGCGGTTCCGGAGGCAACGGCATCGTCGAGACCAAGGTCAACTCAGAGCGCGAGAACGTCGGACGCAACGACCCCTGCTGGTGCGGCTCCGGCAAGAAGTTCAAGAAGTGCCACGGGGCCTGATCGCCCGAGTCAGTCGTGGCGGGTCACCACTCCGATCCGGTCCGGGAGTTCATCCGCGCCTTCAATGAGGGCGACCTCGAGGCGTTCGCCGAGACCCTCCATCCCGAGGTCGAGATCCACTCCGGGCGCGGGCTTCGCAAAGGAGTCGACGCGGCGCGCATGTGGGCTACGAAGTCCCCGGGAGGAGTGCAGCAGACGATCGAGCTCGACGAGCTCTGGGAGGAGCCCGACCGGGCCGTGGCGCTGATCACCCGCCGCTGGCACTGGGACGAGGATGGATCGGAGGCGGGAGCCGACTCGATGGCGTGGGTGTTCAAGCTCGACGATGGCTGTGTCAGTAGCTGGCGCTCGTTCGACGATCGGGAGGAGGCGCTGGGCGCGGGCGGGTTCTGAGCCGGCGCTGCAAGCGAGCTTGACCGGTGTGGGACACTCGGCCGGTGCCCCGTGAGTTCGCAGAGGTGGTGCGCCCGGTCCTGGAAGAGAGTCTGCACAGCGGGGACTCGCTCCTGGGCATCGTTGCCGTGGTCGCGCAGAGCACCTTCAGAGGGAGCCTCTACGCACTCGGCGTGACCCAGCGTGAGCTGATCCTCCAGCCCCTCGACAGGCACCTTCGGGCCAAGGCGGAGCCGACCCGGCTGGGCTTCAGCGACCTCGCCGGCGCCGAGGCTCGAGCCGGCGAACCCTGGTGGTCGGCGCAGATCGTCGATGTGGGAGCGATCACGCTCAAGCTCCGGGCCAGCGATGGTTCGAAGCTGAAGCTGAAGTTCATGCCCGGCGGTGAAGGGCTCCTCGGGGGTCTGGGTGGGGGAGATTCACAGGCCCAGGGGGTCAATGCGCTCGCCGGATGGATGCGGGAGCGGGAATCCCGCGACTGAGGGACGAGCAGCACTCGCGCGACCGACAGGCGGTTGGAACGGAACTCGATCGTCTAGGTTCCATGCATGGCCGATGCCGCAACACCGGAGAGTGTTCCCGCGCGGCTGGCCGCCGTCCGCGACCAGCTGAAGCTGCTCGCGGACTATCTTTGACCCGGCTTCGCTCGAAGCCGAGGTCGAGAAGCTCGAGGCCGAGATGCAGCGCCCCGGATTCTGGGACGAACAGGAGAGGGCGGCGAAGACATCAGCGGCCCACGCGCGAGCTCAGCGCCGCCTCGAGTCCTTCACCTCGCTGACCGCCGACATCGGCGATCTCGACGAGCTGGCCGAGATGGCCGATGAGGACGAGGAGATGGCCACCGAACTGCAATCGCAGCTCGCGTCGATCGAGTCCCGGTTGGCCGAGCTCGAGGAGGCGCGGCTGTTCGGCGGCGAGTACGACGCCGGGGATGCCGTCGTCACCGTCCACGCAGGCGCTGGCGGGACGGACTCCCAGGACTGGGCCGAGATGCTCCTGCGGATGTACCTGCGGTGGGCGGAGCGGCGCGGCTTCTCGGTGGAGATGAAGGAGGCCTCCGAAGGTGAGGAGGCGGGCCTCAAGTCGGCCACGTTCCTGGCTCGCGGCGAGAACGCCTACGGGCTGTTCGCGGCGGAGCGAGGTGTGCACCGGCTCGTCCGGATCTCACCCTTCGACGCCTCGGCGCGCCGCCACACGAGCTTCGCCCAGGTCGATGTCGGCCCCCTGGTCGACGCGTCGGTCGAGGTGGAGCTCGAGGATTCGGACATCCGCGTCGACACCTACCGCGCCTCGGGCGCCGGCGGGCAGCACGTCAACAAGACCGACTCGGCCGTGCGGCTCACGCATGTCCCTACGGGTACCGTCGTTCAGTGCCAGAACGAGCGCTCGCAGACCCAGAACAAGGCGGTCGCGATGCAGATGCTGCGCTCAAAGCTGATCGAGCTCGAGGAGCGAAAGCGAGCCGATGAGATGGCAAAGGCCCGCGGGGAGATGAAGGAAGTGGCATGGGGCTCGCAGATCCGCAGCTATGTGATGCAGCCCTACACCCTCGTGAAGGACCACCGCACCGACTTCGAGATGGGCGACGTCAACCGCGTCCTCGACGGTGACATCGACGGTTTCGTCCGCGAGTATCTGAACCGCGCGGCAGCGGGGTCGGCGAACTGATCTCGAGTCTGAGCCATGAACCACTTTTGACTCGCTGGCCCGGTGTCCCCGGCGGAGGTCATCAATCGTACGTCGGAGTCGGAGCAGATGCTCAGCACGGCGGAGAGCGCCAACGCCACGAGGCTCGTGGCCCCACGCGAATACGGTAAGACGTCGCTATTGCGGCGGGCCCTGTTCGAGGCCGAATCCCAGGGATGGGTAACGGTCTACGTTCACCGAGCAGCTCAGGGGAGACCTCGGACAGGGTTCGCAGGTGTCCGTCGCCGCTTTCCGCGACTACGAATCGGCGGAGCCCCGGCGCCGGTGTCGGCTGAGGTCGACCTGCGGCCAGATGCCGAGGAGCCGGTCCTCAAGCGCCTCGAGATGCCGCGCCGAATCCTTGAGCGAACGGGCCGTCGGACGCTCGTTTGCTTCGATGAGTTTCAGGCAGTCATGACCGTTCGTGAGGATGCTGATGAGGTGATCCGGGCTGGGATCCAACATCACACAGACGAGGCGAGCTACGTCGTCGCGGCCTCCGAGGTGGGGGGTTTATGAGACTGGCAATCGCGGAGCGCAGAAACTGGCAGCCCTGACCGCCGCGATGGTTCACTTCATGGTGCCCTCGAGCTTGAGCAGGGCCCGCTTCATCTCAAGCCCGCCGCCGTAGCCTCCGAGTGCCCCGCTCGCTCGCAGAACGCGGTGGCATGGGACCACGATCGGGATCGGGTTGGAGCCGCACGCCGAGCCCGCGGCGCGGACGGCCTTCGGGTTCCCCGCTCCCTTCGCCATGTCGGTATAGGAGCGCGTCTCGCCGTAAGGGATCGCGTCGATCTCGCGCAGGACCCGCTGGCGGAAGCCGCTGCTGAGCCGCCAGTCGAGTGCGAGGTCAAAGGTCCGCAGCTCGCCGGCGAAATAGGCCTCAAGCTCGCGGCGCGCCTGGTCGAGGCGCCCCGGGGCTTCGAGGACCCGTGGCGAGACCCGGTTGGCCAGGTCGACCAAGAGCTCGTCGCAATCCTGGTTGGGCAGACCGACCCGGACGAGGCCGTCGTCGGTCGCGGCAAGCAGGAGCGGGCCCGCCGGAGAGTCGGCGCTGGTGTAGGCGACATCGACGAGCCCATCGGCTTCAGCACGTGAGCGGAAGCGGTTCCCTGCGGCACCGGCCTCCACGCGTCCAGCTCGTGCAGCGCCCTCGATCATGTCCTCGACCTTCGTCATGCGAGTTCCTTTCTCAGTGTCTTCAGCCCCTCGTGCAGATTCCGGCGCGCTGCATCCTCGGAGCTCCCCAGCGCCTCGGCTATCTCACGGTGCGGCAGGTCGCAGGCGAAGCGCAGCCCCACAGCGAGCCGTTGCTTCTCGGGCAGAGCCGCGACCGAGGCCCAGATCTCACCGCTTGGCTCGGGGCCGGGTGTCGTCGGCTCTCCGGCTTCGGTTCCGTCTCCGGTCGGTACGGCCCGGCGCCCGCGGGCGCGGAAGTGGTCAATCGCCTTGCGGCTTGCGATCGTGAGGAGCCATCCGCGGAGGTTGCGGGAATCCTCGAGCCCGGGGTACGCGCGAAGTGCGGCGACGAAGGTCTCCTGAAAGCAATCGTCAGCGTCGGAGGGTCCGACCGTCGCGCTCAGAAACCCGAGAACGTCCTGTGCGTTCTCGGCCAGGACCGTTTCGAATGGCGGCAGATCGCTCATCTGTGAATAGAACGTGCCACACCGCCGAAACGTGAGGTCGGCCGATGGCTACCCTCTCGCCGATGAACGGTTCGGGCAAACAGGTCGCGGACATCGTCGCCCGGGCGTTGGCGGAGGACATCGGTGACCGCGACGTAACGGCAGAGGCGACGGTCCCCGAGGATGCGCGAGCGCGAGCGCGCATCGTCCAGAAGGCACCGGGGATCGTGTTCGGGTTCGCCCCGGCCGAGCAGGCGATGCGCGCCTGCGGAGTCGAGCACGTCGACCGCCTCGTCGTCGAAGGTCAGTGGCGCGAGTCGATCCCGGCGGAGATCCTTATCGCGAGCGGACCGGCCCGCGGACTGCTGGCTGCGGAGCGAACCGCGCTGAACTTCCTCTGCCACCTGTCCGGTGTGGCGACGCTGACGGCTCGCTACGTCGAGGCCGTGGAGGGCACCGGGGCGCGCATCCTCGACACCCGCAAGACAACCCCCGGCCTTCGCATCCTGGAAAAGGCAGCGGTTGCAGCCGGCGGGGGCTTCAACCACCGGATGGGGCTCTACGACGCGATCCTGATCAAGGAGAACCACGCCGCAGTCGCGGGAGGGGTCGGAGCGGCGGTGGCGGCCGCCCGGGAGGCCGAGCTGGGCCTGGCGGTCGAGATCGAGTGCCGCGACGTCGCGGAGGTCGAGGAGGCGCTTGCGGCCGGCGCGGACCGGTTGCTGCTCGACAACATGACGCTTGAGGAGCTGCGCGAGTCCGTCGCCGCTCGCGATGTGGCCGGCACCGCCAAGCTCGAGGCATCGGGCGGCGTCTCCCTGGATACCGTCCGAGGGATCGCCGAGACCGGGGTGGATCTGATTTCGGTCGGCGCCCTGACCCACTCGGCCCCGGCGTTGGATCTGAGCATGCTCATCGAGATTCATAGCCCGATGTAGGCTGGCCACCATGGGCCCGACCAAGGCACTGAGGGACAATCGCGAGGCTCTGGTCATCGAGCACATGGAGTCGGAGAATCGCCACGAGTACGACGCGACGATCGACACCTTCGATCACCCGCGATACGAGCTGATCGGCACCGATGACGTCTATGACGGCCACGCCGAGGTGGCCCGGTACTTCGAAGAGACGCGCACCGCCTTTCCCGACCAGCGCAACGAGCTGATCGCGCTGCACCATGCCGACGATGCCGTCCTCGTCGAGGCGAATCTCTACGGAACGCACGAAGGCTCGTTTCGCGGCCTCCCGCCGACCGGGCGTACGTTCGAGATGCGATTCCTCGCGGTCTTCGTCTTCGAGGAGGACCGTCTCGTCTGCGAGCGTGTCTACTTCGACGCCGGGACCATCCTCCGTCAGCTGGGCATCGCACATGACCCGCTCAGCGTGGCGGGCAAGGTCTCGACGCTGCTCAACCACCCGGTGACGATCGGAGGCGCCGTTCTGAGCCAGGTCGCGGACAAGGTTCGTGGCGGATGACGGTAGAGGTTGGTGCCTGGGTCGCGCATGGAGCGACCCAGGCGACACCAGCTACTTCAGTAACCGCGACAACCGGCGGTCCTTCAGCACCTTTCCGCCGGTCTGCTCGGACGGGCAGTAGTTCATCTGGTGCTCGCTGAAGAAGACCGCCTCGATCGTGGTGCCGCAGCGGGGGCAGGGCTCGCCCTCGCGGCGGTGGACATTCAAGGGCATCGGCACCTTGTCGGGCAGCTGCCCGCCGATCGTCTCCTCGTAGTGCTCGATCGCAGCACCGAGGACGCCGAGGCCCTCGTGTAGGCGGGCGATCTCGTCCTCGTCGCACTCCGAGCCCTTCTTGAACGGGGAGATCCGAGCCTCCCAGAGGATCTCGTCCACCCACGAGCGGCCGATGCCCGCGATCGTGCGCTGGTCGCGGAGGAGGGGATGGAGGTGGCGGGGCTGGTCGAGGAGCTCCGCGAAGACCTCGAGTGGCGGGGCCGGCCACGCCTCGGGACCCAGCGTCGCCACCATGTCGTCGTTCGCGACCTCGGATGGCCGCATCAGCTTCGCCCAGGCGCGCTGCTTGGTGCCGAACTCCCGCAACCGCAGCTCGCGGCCGTCGTCGAGCCGGATGAGGAGCCGGGAAGCCCGGTCCTTGAGCGAAGCCCGCTTGTCGAACACCCGCAGGCGGCCGGCCGACATCAGGTGCATGAGAAGGGCGAGCCCATCCCCGTCGGATCCCGCCGAGAAGGTGACGAACGGCATCTTCCCGACCCGGCGGACGGTGGCGATGGCGCGGCCGGCGAGTGCGTCGAGGGGCGGGTCGAAGGTCTTCATCGTGTTCATGCCCGGCGCGAGGACGGACTCGACGGTTGCGCCATGGAGGGCGGCGTCGAGCCGGCGCACGGTGATCTCGACCTCAGGCAGCTCGGGCATCGACCAAGGTTTGCGCATCACCGGCGCGAGACAGTCGATCGGTAGACTGTGGATCGGTTCATTCGACTGGCTTCAGGCCCACGCGCCGGCCCAGCGAACATCGAGGAAAGCGAGGGCTCCATGCAGGAGTTGCCGACGATCCAACCGCAGATGCCGGGCACGCTCTCACCGGAGGACGTGACCGCGCTCAGCGCCGAGGTGCGCTCCCTCGCCGCCGAGCGGGACGCGGTCATCCTTGCCCACAACTACCAGGTGCCGGAGATCCAGGACGTCGCCGACCACATGGGGGACTCGCTCGGCCTGTCGCGTCTCGCGGCAAGCACCGACGCCTCGCTCATCGTCTTCTGCGGGGTTCACTTCATGGCCGAGACCGCTTCGATCCTCTCTCCCGATAAGAAGGTCCTGATCCCGGATCTCGATGCCGGGTGCTCGCTCGCCGACTCGATCACCGCGGATCAGCTTCGCGATTGGAAGGCCGAGCATCCCGGCGCCGTCGTCGTCATGTATGTGAACACCTCGGCTGAGGTCAAGGCGGAGACGGACTACTGCTGCACCTCCTCGAACGCGGTCGGGGTCGTCGAACACATCTGGGCCGAGCATGGGCCCGAGACTGAAATCCTCTTCGGCCCTGACATGTGGCTCGGTGCGTTCGTCGAGCGCGAGTCTGGCCTCACCGAGGATCCCGAGCGCCGCGGCCGCTTCCACATCTGGGACGGCGAGTGCCACGTCCACGCCGGCATTCGGCCTGACGACATCGCACGGACCCGGGCCGAGAACCCGGACGCCGAGTTCCTCATCCACCCGGAGTGCGGCTGCTCGACTCAGGCGATGGAGTACGTCGCCTCAGGGGACATCGACCCGGAGGGCGTCCACATGCTCTCCACCTCGGGGATGCTCGACCACGTCGCGGCGAACCCCGACGGGTCGTTCGTCGTCGCGACCGAGAACGGGATGCTCTATCCGCTCCAGCAGGCGGCGCCGCAGGCGAACCTGATCGAGGCGAACCGGATGGCCTTCTGCAAATACATGAAGATGATCACCCTCCCGAAGCTTCGCGACAGCCTCCGCGACATGAAGTTCGAGGTGAGCGTCCCGCCCGACCTGGCCGAGCGGGCACGCGTTCCGATCGAGCGCATGGTCTCGATCGGCTGAGCTCCGCGCGATGCCGTCCCTGCTGATCCGTATCGCCCTCGGTGCTGTCCTACTCATCTCGGCGGCGTTGAAGGTCCGTGCGCCGCAGGCGACCGAGGCCGGCCTGGCCACCTACGGCTTCGCCGAGGGGGCGACCCGCCGGGCAGCATGGGGCTCGCTGATCGCCGTGGAGGTGGTGCTCGCAGCGGGAGTCATCGCGGGCTCCGACACGGCCGCTTATCTCGCCGCGTCGCTACTCGCCTCCTTCGCCGCTCTCCTCGTCGGCGCGATCATGCGCGGCCAGGCCGGCGCCCCGTGCGGCTGCTTCGGCGCGGAGTCGGAGGTGGGGTGGGGTGGTGTCGCCCGCAATGTCGCCCTGGCCGCATCCTTCGCCGCCTTGCCCCTGGTGCCCGGCGACGGGATGACCACGGACAGCTGGCTGGCTCTCGGCCTTGCCGTCACGCTCGTAATCTGCGCTGCGCTCGCGGTCGGCGTGCTCGGACTCGCCCGCGAGATCGGGGTACTGCGGCTTCGGCTGGGGCCTGAGTCGGCGCTTGAGATCCCGGAGGAGGGCCCCACGGTCGGGACCACGGTGGCTCTCGGCGAGCAGTTCGGAATGGGCGCTCGTACGGAGCTCCTGCTGGCGGTCTTTCTCTCGGAGGGGTGTCACGTCTGCCGAACCCTCGAGCCGCAGCTCGAGGGCCTGGCGAGAGAGCCGATCCTTTCCATCGCGACGTTCGACGAAGTTACCGACACCGCCGCCTGGCAGGATCTGAACGTGCCCGGGAGCCCCTACTCAGTCGCCCTCGACCTCGACGGGACCGTCCTCGCCAAGGGAAGCTTCAACACGCTCGGGCAGCTCGAGAGCGTGCTGGCGACCGCGGAGCGGCGCCGCGCCCCGTCCGGCGCCGAGGTGGAGCTGGGTGTCTGAGCCACAGGCACCGGAGCCCCGTCGCAGCGCCAGCGAGCGGATCGCCGAAGGCACCTCGCGCCGGGGGTTCCTGTCGAAGGTCTCGAAGACGCTGATGCTTGCGACCGGTGGCGTGGCGGTCGGCGCGGTCCTCGAATCCGAGCGTGCCGAGGCCTATCACTTCTGCGGGCATACCTACACGACCGGGTCCTGCCCGCATCCGACCGGCCTGCCCCGCATCGACGTGCGCGGCCTGCCTCTACGTGCTCGCGACGGGCACCCGATCGACAACCTGGGCCGACCTGTGGACAGGGCCGGCCGTCCGGTGGACGAGAGCGGGCACCCGCTCCGGGACACCGATGGTCATGGGCTCCCACCCGCTCCGAGGACGCCGGTATGCGAGGAGACGGCTCGCCGCTTCGGCTTCCACACCAAGGTTGATGGCTCCTGGTACCGCTGCTGCGGTGGACGCGTCCGCAAGCTGATGGATTGCTGTTCGCACAGCCAGACGCGGATCAACGGGGACGCCTCGCTCACCGGCTACTGCTTCGAGGGCCGCAAGGTCTTCTGCGTCATGTACTACGACACGAACGTGCCGTGCTGAACCGCCGCACCAAACGCTCGGCATGAGCGGTCTCGAGATCGTCCTCGGCATCGCCGCGCTGTTGATCGGTCTTACCGGTGCCTGGTCACCCTGCGGATTCTCGATGGTCGAGACCATCGGTCCCTCCGGGCACAGCGGCGGCCGCCCCACGACCGCGGCGGCCCTCACGACCTTCATCCCCGGCGCCCTGCTCGGCGGCGTGGCGACGTTCGGCGCTCTGGCCTGGCTCGGCGAGCTCGTCCACGGGGCGGGCGGTCGCCTCGCCTACGGCGCCGCAGCCGCGATCGCTGTGGCGGCGGCGATAGCGGAGGCTCGCGGCGTCCCGATCGTCCCGCAGATCCGCCGCCAGCTTCCCGAGCACTGGCGGCACATCATGTCGATGCCGCTGGCCGCCGGCCTCTACGGCGTCCTGCTCGGTCTCGGTTTCACCACCTTCGTGCTCTCGTTCGGCGTGTGGGCGCTGGCGGGCATCAGCTTTGCCGTGGGCGACCCCACCGCGGGGATCGTGATCGGCATCGCGTTCGGGGCCGGCCGGGCGATCCCGGTTCTGGCGCTGGCGCCGATCTGCGAGCGACCCGCAGGGATCCGCGCCACCGAGGCGATGACGCAACGCCCCGGCCTCTACCTCGGGGCCCGCAGGGGTGACGCCGCGGCACTTATGGCCACAGCGGTCGCGCTGACGGTCGCGCCCGCAGGAGCGGCCACGAACGTGATCAGGGACGCGGCAGACCCGACCTCGGCCGGGACGGATCTTGCATTCGAGAAGGCGAACGGGTCGAGCGTTCTGCAACGGGCGAGCGGGCGCCGGGTCGACCTGCCCGGAACCGACCCGGCCCTCGGCGGGCCCTATGTGGCGGTCCGGGAGGGGGCGACGATCGTGCTCCTGAACCGGCGAACGCTCCAGGAGCTCAAGCGGGTGACCGCGCCGCGCGCGGATGCGCTCGCGGTATCCGCGAAGTGGCTGGCCTACCGTACCCACGGACCTCGGGGCGACTCCCTGTACGTTCGGCGGCTCTCGATCCAACCCGAGGAGCCTCCGCCGCCTGTTCCCCCTGAGCCGGCGACGGGCGGAGTGACCTCCGCGGCCCAGGCGCCCATCGCTTCAGCCGCCCAGGCGCCCAGCGGGCGAATCGTCGTCGGAAGGGACCGCGCGGTTTCGCAAGCCGCCTCGCCGGGCGGGCTCGGGCGACCGTCGCTTGACCGTGGCACGCTTGTCTTCTCGCGCGCGACCCGCTCGGGAAGCAGCATGCTCGAGCGCAACCTCGCGAACGGAAGATCGCGCCACCTCCTCTTCACCCGCCGGTGGCTCCTCTCGGCACCCTCGGCCATTGGGGGCGCAGGTTCAGCTACCTGCTGACGACCAACGAGCGCCAGCAAGTGCGGATCAGGAAGCTCCGCGCCCGCGGGCGCGGCAGGCTCGTGTACTCGGTCGCCGCCACCTCCCGCCGCGACCGCGACCAGGGGGCCGGCCCCAATCATCACCGTCTGCCGACGAGGGTCCTGCCGCCCGACCGCCGCCGCTCCAACAGCACGATTGCGGGCACCACGCTGACGCGAAACTCGATCTATCTCACCCTGCTCGTGCAGCGCCAGGGCCATGTCGCGGCTCGCATCGCCCGCGTGCTGCGCTGACCGCAGCCTGCGGCGGGGCGGGCCCCGCGGGGCGGCTGATTCCGCTCAACCCTTCGGCGGTGCCAGGGCCGACAGGGGCACGTCGCCCACTCCGATGGCCCGGTAGAAGGTGCTGCTGGGTTGCACGATCAGCCAGCGCCCGCCGGAGTGGCGCAGGTAGATCACGTCGTCCTCGATCGAAGGCTCCCGGGATCCGGCGAAGCGGTGGACGACGGTGCCCGTGAAGCGCCCGTCGCCGCCCCTGACCAGGACGACCGAGTCGGAATCGACGAGGCGGGTGCTGCGCCAGCGCGGCTGACCGCCGGGCTCGGCGAAGCCGATGGAACCGGTGATGGAGGCCGCGCAGCCGCCCTTTCGCATCGGGAGCCTGATCCGCCGCAGCGCCCCGGGGGCGAGCAGCGCACAGACGGTCTTGCCGTCATGGGCATCGAGCGCCCTGATGAAGGCGTGGACGGTCTCCTCGATCCCCTGTTTGTCGGCCGTGCCCGCTGGCCGTGTGCCCGGCTCCGGGCGTGGCGGCGGGAACGCCCCCGGGGGTTCCTTGTGACCCGGGCCCTCGGCTCCCTGGTCGCCGTGGGCAGGGTCGCGCGGGCCGCCGGGCCGGGTCTCGATCGCGTCGTCGGGCGCGGGCGGCCGTGGTGCGTCGGACTGCGCGGACTGGGGTGCGCTCGGGGTCGAAGTTGGGGAGGCCGTGCCTCCGCCGGCCCCACATCCGGTCGCCAACGCGGCGGCGAGCAGGGGACCGCCAAGAACGGCTGCGAGCGATCTGCGCATACGCGGAATGTATCTCTCGGCTCCCGGGTCCCCACCCAGTAATGGCACCACCCGACCCCGCGCGGCCTGTTCGCGGTAAGCGAGCGCATCCGGCAGGCACCCGGCTCGGTCCTCGGTCCCTGGGCACTCCACACCTCACGGCTCACTCGCGTGTCCTTCTCAACTACGGTGGCGGCCCGGGCCGGGTCGCCATTCACGGCCGTTTTGGACCGCTCCTCGCCGACCCGCTCGGGTCGGCCGCCTCCCACGGCTGAATCCGCGTGGCGAACAGCCGCATCCGCGCTCGCCCGGATCGCCAGCGAGGGGCAGCGCTCCGGCCCCGTCTCCCGGACGAGGAGCAGATTAGGCAGGCGGTTTCAAACCGTCGCCGCACCATCCGCGAGAGTCAGCCCGCCAGGGCTGACTAGCAAAGGAAGGTGCGTAGCGATGACGAAAAGATGGAGGAAGTCTGGACCGATCGGTCTCAGCGCCCGGACGAAGGAGATGGTCTGGCGGGCGAGAGCCGAGGGGCTGAGCGACCGCGAGCTGGCGAGGCGGTTGGGCCTCGCGCGCAAGACGGTGCTGGAGGTGATCGCAGACAGAGGTGGGATCGCTCCGCAGCGCCCGCTGAGCGAGCAGCCTGGTGTCTGACCCTTGCCGAGCGCGAGGAGATCTTCGCCGGAATGGCTCAAGGGGAGTCGTTTCGCTCGATCGGGCGCAGGATCGGCCGCTCCCACACCACCGTCTCCCGCGAGGTCGCCCGCTCGTGCACCCGGCGCGAGCGCTATCGACCCCACCGGGCCGAGGAGGAGGCTTGGCGGCGGGCACGGCGCCCGCAGCAAACGAAGCTCGAACGTTGCCCCGAGCTCGCCGGCGTCGTCTGGGGCAGGTTGCGCCAAAACCACTCCCCCGAGCAGATCTCGGGCTGGCTTGCGCTCTCCTACCCCGACAATGAGGACATGCAGGTCTCCCACGAGGCGATCTACCGGGCCCTCTACCTACAGGCACGGGGGCAGCTGAAGCGCGAGCTGACCTCGCACCTGCGCACGAGGCGGATGAAGCGCCGGCCCCGCAGCCACAGCCGCCATGGCGAAGGCAGGGGCAAGATCCCCGACATGGTGATGATCTCCGAGCGCCCAGCGGAGGTCGAGGACAGAGCTGTTCCCGGCCACTGGGAGGGCGATCTCCTGCTCGGCACCAAGACCACTGGGATCGCCACCCTGGTCGAGCGCCAGACCCGCTACTGCCAGCTCGTCGCCCTACCGGAGGGGATGCGAGCCGAGCAGGTCAGGCAGGCGCTCGTGAAGAGCGTCCTCACCCTGCCCGAGCAACTGCGGGGCTCGCTGACCTGGGATCAGGGCACGGAGATGTCCCAGCACCGGCAGTTCTCGGTCCAGAGCGGAATCGAGGTCTACTTCTGCGACCCCCGCAGCCCCTGGCAGCGGGGGTCCAACGAGAACACCAACGGCCTGCTTCGGCAGTACTTCCCGAAGGGCCGCAGCCTGCGGGGCGTCAGCCAGGAGCAACTCGACGAGGTCGCCGCGGAGCTGAACGGAAGGCCCCGCAAGACGCTCGGGTTCAGGAATCCTGCTGAGAAGTTGGCCGAGCTGATCGACGGGCCGGACACCACGGCCCCCGGCCGCTGACTCGCTTCGGCCTACGGCCTTCGCTCGTCAGCGGCCGGGCTACGTGAAACGATGCAAGGCGTCAGGGGTGGTGCGATGACGGGTTGAGTTCGGGCACCGGGGCGGTGCCCGATCTGTCCTTCGCCCCGGCCGATTCGCCCTCTACCAACTTTTAGAAGCGTCTGCTGACATAGCGCTAATACTTTGCTAACACTTACGCCGCACGCAAAGTTGCGATGCCCCGAGCCCGGAGGAGTCACTATGCGCCCGCAGAACGAACCCCCCATGGCAAGACCGAGCAAGAAGAATCGTCAGAGGACCGGCGACGCAGAAGCGGCGCGGCTGCGCCGGGGCGGCGCGCCGATCGTCGAGCTGGCCGATGTGACGAAGGTCTATCCAGGCGGCCACCTGGCACTGGAGCGGGTCTCCCTCGCGATCAACCGCGGTGACTTCGCCTTCCTCGTCGGTCCGACCGGCTGCGGCAAGTCGACCCTGATCAAGCTGCTGATCCGCGAGCTGGACCCGACGGAGGGCTCCGTCCGCATCGCCGGCCGCGACGTCACCGCGCTGCCGGAGAAGAAGATCCCGCAGCTTCGCCGCAACATCGGCACCGTGTTCCAGGACTTCAAGCTGCTCCAGAACCGAAACGTCTATGACAACGTCGCCTACGCGCTCCTCGTCACGGGGGCGGGCAGGGCCGAGATCCGCAAGAAGGTCCCGGACATCCTCCGCCTCGTCGGCCTGTCGACCAAGCTTCACAACTATCCCGACCAGCTCTCCGGCGGCGAGCAGCAGCGCGTCTCGATTGCCCGCGCCTTCGTCAACCACCCGCCGCTGTTGCTCGCGGATGAGCCGAGCGGGAACCTCGATCCCGTCACCTCCGTAGGGATCATGCAGCTCCTCTACCGGATCAACCGCACCGGCACGACCGTCCTGGTCGTCACCCACGATCGCGAGATGGTCGACAAGATGCGCCGCCGCGTGATCGAGCTCTACGAGGGCCGGATCGTCCGCGACGAGATCGCCGGCGGCTACACCGAGGAGAGCACCACCGAGTTCGGCGTGCGCATGCGGGCCGAAGTCGGAGTGGGCATCGAGGGACAGACCAACGGCCACGGCCGCGACCGAGGAGGCCGGTAGTCGATGAAGCTTTGGTTCTTCACCCGGGAGGCGTTTCGCGCCATGCGCCGCAACGCCGCGCCGAGCGTCGCTGCAGTCGTCACCACGGCGGTGACCGTGATCCTGCTGGGAATGCTGTTCCCCGTGCTGGATGTGGCCGACAGCAAGTCGAACCAGGTCCGCTCAGAGCTCCAGCTCCGCGTCGCGGTATACGACGACGCGACGCCGTCGGACATCCAGAAGCTGCGCGGCCAGCTCACCGACCTACCCCACGTCAAGTCGGTCTCGTTCCTCACCAAGACACAGGCACTGAACGAGCTGAGGGGCTTCCTCAAGGACGACACGGACCCGATCAAGGCCCTGAACGGCCGCAATCCCCTTCCCGCGAACTTCGTGGTGCGGCCCGATGACGCCGGCAATCTCGATTCGATTCGGCGGGCCATCACACCCGCTGGCCCGAACGGCAAGCCACGGCCGATCTCCTCGGTCATCTCCGATGTCTTCGACCGACAGGAGCAGCGCGACAAGATTGAGCAGGTCACGGGCGCGCTCAAGGTCATCCTGCTGATCATCACGATCCTGCTCGTCGGCGCCTCGCTGATGCTGATCGGCAACACGATCAGGCTCTCGATCTTCACCCGTCGCCGTGAGGTCGAGGTCATGCGGCTGGTCGGAGCGACCCGCTGGTTCATCCGCTGGCCTTTCATGATCGAGGGAATGATCGTCGGGTTCCTGGGTGGCGCGGCCGCCATACTTGTCTTGTGGATAGGCAAGATCACGATCGTCGACCCGCTTGCGGGCAGCTTCGGCGGCCTGTTGGCGCAGCAGGACACGATGAGCTTCCCATTGCTCGTCGGGATCCTCTTCATCTCGGCCATCACTGTTTCCGCGCTCGGGTCCGGCATCACGCTGCGCCGCTTCCTGCGCGTCTGAGCCTCGGATCGAGAACCCTCGGGTGAAGCCCTCGTACCTCGCGGCCTCCGTGGCCGCGGTGATCGTCGCGCTCTGCGCCGGCCTGTATCTGGGTGGACACCCGGATCGCCTCCCCGAAGGCGCGCGGAGCCTGTTCGTGGACGACAACTCGAACCTGACCGGTGACGCCACCGAGATCATCAAAGACAATTACTTCCGCAAGGTGGATCAGTCCGAGATCGATGACGGCTCGCTCGACGGCATCGTCGAACGGTTGAAGAAGCAGAACCACGATCGCTTCTCCCACTACTTCACGCCCGAGGATCTCGGCTCCTTCAACCAGTCGATCAGCGGACGCTTCACCGGGGTCGGGTTGAGCGTCTCCGAGGTGAAGCGTGGTCTGCGGATCGGCGAGGTGTTCGACAAATCGCCCGCGAAGGAAGCCGGCCTCCTTCCCGGGCAGGTCGTCGTCTCGGTAAACGGGAAGTCGATCGCGGGCAAGAGCTCCGACCTCGCCGTCGCCATGATCAAGGGCCCCGAGGGCACCAAGGTCACGATCGGGGTGCTCTCCCCCGACTCCGGGACG
This sequence comes from Solirubrobacterales bacterium, assembly GCA_038258095.1. Taxonomy (GTDB): domain Bacteria; phylum Actinomycetota; class Thermoleophilia; order Solirubrobacterales; family 70-9; genus JBBSQE01. The sequence continues at coordinate 18,532 of JBBSQE010000017.1, forward strand.
ACGCGCCAGGTTCGTCTGACCCGCAAAGCCATCGACCTGCCGATCGTCGAGGCGCAGATCCGCCGCGTCAACGGAAAGAAGGTGGGCTACATCGAGTTCTCGAGCTTCACCGAGGCCGTCCACCGGCCGTTGCGCAGGGCGGTCGAGAGGATGCGGGCCATGGGGGCCGAGGGGATAGTCCTCGACATGCGCGCGAACGGAGGCGGTCTCCTCCAGGAGGCGATCCTCTCCGCCAGCATCTTCGTGCCCAAGGGCAAGACCGTTGTGAGCACGAAGTCGCGGACCCAGGGCGACAACGTCTACAAGGCGGTGGGCGACGACATCGGGGGGTTCCCGATCGTCGTCCTCGTCGATCGCAACACAGCATCTGCCGCTGAGATCCTCACCGCCGCGCTGGCTGACGACACCGACGCGACAGTCGTCGGCACCCGCACCTTCGGCAAGGGGGTCTTCCAGCAGGTGATCGACCTGCCGAATGGCGGTGCGCTCGACCTGACGATCGGCGAGTTCTATACGGCTGACGGAACGAACCTCGCAGGGAAGGGCTTCAAGCCCGACATCAGAGCGAAGGACAATCCGAAGACGGCGCAGGACGAGGGCCTTCGGAAGGCGCTGGACGTACTGGGCTCGCAGCTCCCGTCGTCCGCGAACGGTTGAGCGTGGCCCGCCGCGGAGGCGCGTCGTCCGATGGGCGCCGGGTCGTCAGGGTGTCCCGGAAGGGAAAGTTCGCGACCGCGGACCTACTCTTCGACCGAGGCCCGGATCTCTCCCTGGACCGGGAGGCACGCCGCCTCGACGGCCGCATCGCGCTCGCGGAGGTCTCGGGTGGGAAGGCTCGCATCGTCCGCGACATCGGATCTCCTGAGAACGCGCGGGACGTCGTGCTCGCAAAGCTTTCGGAGGGCGTCGGCCACTACGGATTCAGGAAAAAGGTCGAAGGCGAGGCCCGCGAGGCTGCCGCGGCGGCGAAAGTGGACCCCGGCGCCCGCAAGGACCTGACTGAGCTCGCGACCTTCACCGTCGACCCGGCAACGGCTCGCGACTTCGATGATGCCGTGTCGGCCCGTCGCGAGGAGGACGGGACCCGCCTCTGGGTCCACATCGCCGATGTCGCGGCACACGTGAAGCCCGGATCGAGTCTCGACGAGACGGCCGCCGAGCGGTCCAACAGCACCTACGTGCCGGGTGCTGTCGAGCCGATGCTCCCGAAGGTGCTCAGCGCCGATGCGTGCAGCCTCGCCCCGGACGTGGAGCGGCTGGCCGTCACGACCGAGATCGAGCTGAGCGGCTCGGGCGATGTGATCGCGGCCAACTTCTACCGCAGCCTGATCCGCTCCGATGCGCGCCTCGACTACGACCAGCTCGATGAGCTGTTCGCCGGCAGGGGCACGGCTCCCGAGCGGATCGCTGAGCCGCTCGAGGTAGCTCGCCGGATCGCGGGCGAGCTGGGGCGCAAGCGCGAGGGTACGGCCCTCGTCGTCGATTCGCGGGAGCCGGAGTTCGAGTTCGACTCGGCTGGCGACGTGGTGTCCGCCCACGGCGTCGAGCAGACCGAGGCCCACCGCCTGATCGAACGCCTGATGATCCTCACGAACGAGCAGGTCGCGCTTCTTCTCGAGAAGCGGCGGGCCCCGACGATCTTCCGGGTCCACGAGCAGCCCGACCCGGCGCGGGTCGAGCGGCTGATCGAGCAACTCGCCTCGCTGGATGTGCCGACGCCGGCCCTGCCGAAGAACCTCGCGCCGGCCCAGGCGGCTGAGATCGCGACCGAGGCGAGCAGGATGGTTGCCGCCGAGGCCGAGCGCAGGGGTCACGGGCGGGGGGCATACACGTCCCTCGTGCTGCGGTCGCTCAGCCAGGCCGTCTACAGCGACCGCAACCTGGGTCACGCCGGCCTGGGCAGCCAGGCGTATTGCCACTTCACGTCGGCGATCCGGCGCTACCCGGACCTCGTCGCTCACCGGGCACTGCTCGCGGTGGTGGGGGAGGGGGAGAGCGCTCCCCGCCGCGAGGAGGTCCGCGAGACCGCGGTGCTTGCCTCCGAGCGCGAGCGCGAGTCGGCCCGGATCGAGCGCGATGCCGACGACATCTGTTCCTGTTTTCTCCTGCGGCGCGAGCTGTTCGACGCCGGGCCCCGTCACGAGTTCGAAGGAGAGGTGCGAGGTGTGATCGGCGCCGGCCTCTTCGTCGCGTTCAGCGGTGAGCTCGGTGATGTCTACGAGGGATTCCTTCCGGCGCGCTCGCTCGCTGGAGAGCGCTTCGACATGAACGATCAGGAGACCGCGCAGGTCGGCAAGAAGACCGGCCGGGCGGTCCGACTCGGAGATCCGGTATCTGTGCGGGTCGAGAGAATCGAAGCGCCCCGTGGGCGCGTTGACCTGGAGCCGGTCGATGGCTAAGAAGAAGAAGCGGCGAGCTGACGAGGGGGATGTCGCCACGAACCGCCGCGCCCGCTGGCGGTTCAAGTTCCTCGAGACCATGGAGGCGGGAATCCAGCTGCGCGGATCCGAGGTGAAGTCCCTGCGCGAGGGGAAGGCGCAGATGTCGGATGCATATGCGGTGGTCGACGACGGGGAGATGTGGCTGCGCAACCTCTACATCCCTCCGTATCAGCCCGCGAGCCGCGAGAACCACGAGCCGGAGCGCCCACGGAAGCTGCTCATGCATAGGGCGGAGATCGAGCGGCTGATCGGCAAGACCCAACAGAAGGGGTTGACGCTGATCCCGGTCCGCATCTACTTCAAGGGTTCGCGTGCAAAGGTCGAGCTCGCCCTCGCCACCGGCAAGGAGGGCAGGGACCGCCGCCGTGAGATCGCCGACCGAGACGTTCGCCGCGAGGTCGAGCGGGAGTTCAAGGGCAGGTACAGGTAGCCTGGTGCCCGCCCGCAAGGAAGGGTTCGGCCCGGGTACCCGATAGGTAAGTGGGGGCCCGGCGTGAAAAGATGGGGCCGATGAAACTCCGCATCGCCCTGGTTCTGTCCGTCCTCAGTTTGATTGCGGGCGTCATGCCAGTATTCGCGGGTGCACAGGGAACAGTTCCCGTGGCGCCCCCGGCTGCAGGTGGCTCAGGCTCGAGTGCCCCCGCTCCGGTCCCGCAGACGACTAGCAAGAACCCTTCTGACAGCTCAAACAACATCGTGGAGGACAATGTGGTGTATGTAATTGCCGGCCTGGCGATCGCGATCCTGCTCCTCCTGTTGATCATCAGCCGGCGCCGCCGGAACGAGGCCGAGGCCAAGAAGCGGGCCGGCTCAGGTAGGCCGACTCCGGTCGCCGGGACGCCGGCCGCCGTCAAGGCGGCCGGAGCCGGCTCCGCTGGTGCGGCTGGCGCGACCCCGGCTGCGGGATCCGCCGCCGCTCCGGGTGCGCCCGGCGCCTCCGGACCTCAGTCGGCAGGCCCGGCGCCCTCCCCTTCCGGTAAGCCCCTGAGCAGGAAGGAGCGCCGGGCACAGAAGCGAAGCGAGGAGCGGCGCAAGCGGGTCGAGGCTCTCCAGGCCCGCAAGGCGGCACGGGCCGGCGCAACCGGCGCCCCGCCCGCACCCCAACAGACGCCCCCGCAGCCGGTGGTGCCGGCCCCTCATACTCCGGGTTCTCCCGTGGCCCCTTCCGGACCACCTGCTTCCGGCGCTTCCGCAGCTCCGCCCTCGCCTGCTCCCCTCTCGCCTGCTCCCCTAGCTCCACCCGTCCCACCGGCCCCCGGCACCCCGCTTCAGACCTCTCCGGCCGCCGCACCGGCTGCGGGAGCGCCCGCGCCCGGCTCGTCATCGGCCGCCGGCGCCGTTTCGGCGACGACAGCCCCGGACTCGAAGCCCGCCAAGAAGAAGAAGGGATTCTTCGACATCAAGCTGTTCGGATGGGAGCCCGGCAAGAAGAAGAGCAAGCCTTCGAAGCCGAAGCCGGCCGCCGCGCCCCGCCCGGATGCCCCGGGGGCTGTCGCGACACCGTCCCCGACGCCCGGCCAGCCGCCCTCGCCAAACCCCGCCACCGCCCAGGCGACGACTCCGACTGTCACCCCCGGCCTTCCTCCCGCGGCGAAAGCCGGTCCGGCTCCCGTCGGGGCCCCGGCCCCGGGAGGCGCGCCGCCCGTGGGCGCGCCCAAGTCGAGGAGCGAGCAGCGGCGCCTCAAGAAGGCTGCGAAGAAGCGCGAGAAGGATGCGCAGCGCCTGGCCCGTCTGCGCGGCAGGCAGGGTCTTCCACCCGCGGCCCCGCCTCAACCGGGGGATACGACGGTGGTGGGCTCTTCCGTCCAGCCTCCGGCCGGAGTGGCTCCCACGGCCCCGGGGGCAACGCCGACGCCCCCCGCCCCGACGCCCCCGGTCGCACCGGTGCCTTCCACACCCCAGCCCGCGGCTCCGGAACCGATCTTCGCCGTCCGCACCGATGCGCCGCCGCCCCCGCCGCCACCCGTGCAGGCGGGCTCACCGGCACTCCCGATCGCCCCGCCCGAAGCGGCAACCGGCGCAGTTCCTCCGCTCCCCCCGGCGCCGCCCGAGGCGCCAGTGGAATCCGCAGCGCCTCCGGCCGCCCCGGCGAAGTTCTCCGTCGGCGCCGAGTCTCCGTCCACCACCCCCGCTGCACCCGGCTCCGAGGATCGGGTCCGCGCGAAGGTCGAGGAGATCCGCGCGGAGGAGGAGCGGATCCGAGCTGATGCTGAGCGGCGCCTGGAGGAGGCCGAGCAGACCCAGTTGGAGGCCGATCAACGGGCCGCCGCGGCACGTGCCGAGGCTGACCAGCGGGTACGCGCCGATGTCGAGAATGCGCGCCGGGAAACCGAGGAGCGCGTTCGAGCCGAGACACAGGCGGAGATTGATCGCCACAGGTCCGAGGCCGATGAGCGCGTGCGTGCCGAGGCTGAACGTGCGCGCGCCGAGGCCGAGCAGAAGGCTCAGGCTGAGATGCAGCAGCGCATCGATGCCGCCGAGGAGCGAGCAGCAGCAGCCGAGCGTCTCGCGAACCTGAAGCACGAGGAGGCCGAGCGCGAGCGCCACATGCGCGAGGTCATGACGAACGTGACGCAGGCCGAGCAGCGTGCCCGCGAGGCGCAGCAGCGAGCCGCCGCCGCCGAGGCTGCCGCGGGCCAGGTTCCCGGGGCAACC